>JBGTAZ010000325.1:0-6943 GCA_041749615.1 Leptolyngbyaceae cyanobacterium
TCCGGTGACGGGCACGACATTGCAAAGCATGGAAGGGGTGAACATTTATCCCGCTCGTCACTTTGTTACGCCAGAAGATCGGCTGAAGGAAGCCTGTGACGATATTGAAAAAGAATTGCGCGATCGCCTGCTGTTTTTGGAAACCCACGGCAAGTTATTGGAAGCGCAGCGACTCGAACAACGCACTCGTTACGACCTGGAAATTCTGCGAGAAGTGGGCTTTTGCAACGGCGTAGAAAACTATTCGCGTCACCTCGCCGGACGGCAAGCTGGAGAGTCGCCCGAATGTCTGCTCGACTACTTCCCCAAAGACTGGCTCTTGGTCATCGACGAATCCCACGTCACCCTGCCGCAACTACGCGCCATGTATAATGGCGACCAATCCCGTAAAGGCGTGCTGATTGAACACGGGTTTCGCTTGCCCAGTGCTGCTGATAATCGCCCCCTCAAAGCCGAAGAATTTTGGGATAAGGTGAGCCAATGCGTGTTTGTCTCTGCCACACCGGGCGAGTGGGAACTGGAGATTTCCGAAGACCACATTGTCGATCAAATTATTCGTCCGACTGGGGTACTCGACCCAGAAATTTTTGTGCGTCCAACTCAAGGGCAGGTGGATGATCTGTTTGGTGAAATCCAAGAGCGGGTGCCCAAAGATGAGCGGGTGTTGGTGACGACGTTGACCAAGCGGATGGCGGAAGACCTGACGGAATATTTTCAGGAGCGCGGTATCCGGGTTCGTTACCTCCATTCGGAAATCAACTCGATCGAGCGGATTGAAATTTTGCAAGGGCTGCGGGAAGGGGATTTTGATGTGCTGATTGGGGTGAACCTGTTGCGGGAAGGATTGGATTTACCGGAAGTTTCCCTAGTTGCCATTTTGGATGCGGACAAAGAAGGCTATCTACGGGCAGAGCGATCGCTGATTCAAACGATCGGACGAGCGGCGCGCCATGTGGACGGCAAAGCGATTCTCTATGGCGACAACATGACCAAGAGCATGGAAAAAGCGATCTTTGAAACCGAACGCCGTCGCGCTATTCAGCACAAATATAACGAAGACCACGGCATCACGCCTTACTCCATCATCAAACGGCAAAACAATTCCATTCTCAAGTTTCTCGATGTGTCTCGCCGACTTAAAGCAAATGAACTGGAAGAGGTCTACGTTCACGCCAACGAGATTCCGATGGAAAATATCCCGGATATCATCGTGCAAATGGAGGCACAGATGAAAGAATCAGCGAAAAAACTGGAGTTTGAAAAAGCCGCCGAATTTCGCGACAAAATCAAACATCTGCGCGATAAGTTACTGGGACGAAAGTAAGGGCGATTGCCGTAGGGATTCCTGTGGAAAGCGTTGCTAACGTTTCACGAATCGCTCCGCCATACAAACTGTAAAACGCACGGCAGAGTATCTCTATATTTCTTCCTCAAAGGTGACATTTTCATAGAGAAGCGCGATCGCAAAGCTAAAATCGATGCTTTCTAACGTAATCACGTCTCCGGCTGTGTAGGGATAGTACAGCCATAACCTGCCTTCTCCCCGGCGATAGCATTCCACGCCGACTTTCTCTGATTCAATCAAGACGTATTCTTGTAGGGTTGGGCTGGAGCGATAATGAGCAAATTTTTTGCCCCGATCCTTGGCTTCTGTGCCGGGAGACAAGACTTCAACAATCAGTTTGGGGTGACGAAGCAGTTTGCGGGCTGTAATGTCGCGTGGGTCGCAGGTAACAACGACATCAGGATAGTAATAGGGGCTACTGCTGTTGACTTCGACTTTGACATCGGCAACGTTAATCCGGCAGCCATTAGACTGAACCGGTGGATAAAGGGCGCGGTAGAGGTTGAGGGCGATATCATTGTGGGGAATGCTGCCCCCCGTCATGGCGATAACTGCGCCGTAAACATATTCGTAGCGGAGTTCTTGGAGCGGTTCCCATTCCAAATATTCGGAGATCGTCATCGTTGGGAGTTGGGGAGTGGCAATCATGGCGAAGTTCCAACGGATGTCTCGTGCTTATCTTTATTGTGGCGAAGTATGGGCGATTCCCGTAGGGATTCCTGTGGAAAGCGTTGCTAACGTTTCACGAATCTCCCCATACTTTACAAATATCTTAAAACCAACTGCGATCGCGCAAGCGCCGACTTGTCAGTTCGCACGATAGACTACACTCACAACATTTTGGGAAATCAACATGGTTGCGACCCCTACCAAACCCCTGACGCTCAGCGAATTTCTTGCCCTGCCCGAAACTGAACCTGCCAGCGAATTTGTCAATGGCACAATCATCCAAAAACCAATGCCAAAACGCAAGCATTCGATTATTCAAGGCGAACTGTGTACTGCGATTAATCAGGTTGCTAAGCCGCTCAAGCTTGCTTACGCCTTTCCAGAATTACGTTGTTCTTTTAGCGATCGCTCCTTGGTGCCGGATCTGGTTGTACTCAATTGGCAAACCATTGAATTTGATCCAGAAGGTGAACCTACGGATGATGTATTTGTGGCACCGGATTGGACGATTGAAATTCTGTCGCCAAACCAAAGCGCCAACCCCGTCATCGACAAGATTTTGCATTGCCTAAATCATGGCACTCAAGTAGGCTGGTTGATCGATGCCAGCGATCGCTCGATTCTGACTTTTGCCCGCAATCAAACGCCCAGACTATATGCCGATGAACAGCCGTTACCCATTCTCGACAAGCTGAATCTGGTGATCACGCCCGTCCACATTTTTAGCTGGCTCAAGCTCGGACAGGATTAAGCGCCGCACATTCAAGAATTCACTCAAAAACTGGAGTCGTTACAAATGGTGCAACCTCAACTATCAACCGTAAATGACTATGTAGTACAAGGAGATACTTTTTCGATTGAAGAACAATATCTCGATGCAGTGGATTCATACACAAAAGCGATTCAGATTCAGCCATCAAAATTTGAAGCATGGATTGGTAAGGGCAAAGCGTTGAGGCACTTAAAGCAATATCAAGAGGCTTTAGAGGTTTACAGCCAAGCGATTGAGATCCGCGAAAATGATGCCAATGCATGGAACGGCAAAGGGAATACTCTTAACCAACTAGGTTTATATCAGGAAGCGCTCGATTGCTTTGAAAAATCAATTCAACTTGATCCCAACTATTACGATCCTTGGGTCAATCGAGGTTTTTCACTGGATAACTTGGGAAGACATGAAGACTTTGAGGCATCCATCCGGAAAGCGATCTCAATTGCACCAGAACAGCCTCAAGCTTACCAAAACAACGCCTTTCACTATGCACGGCTCAACAATGTCAGCTTAGCGGTTGAAAATCTCCGAAAGGCAATTAGCCTAGACCCATCAAGCGTCAGTCAAGGGCTGCTATCGAGCCATTTCTTTGATCCAATTCGAGCCGATGAGTCATTTAAACAGCTAGTTCAAGAGAATGAATCGAGATAAACAATCATGGGTGGAGATTGCTAGGCTAGGATGCCTGCTGGTGTGACCATCGTTGTTGCAGTTCTGCCATCCAGCGATGAGTTCCAAACACTCCAGCCAGCAGCCCCGCCACGCTGAAATCGGCATCTAGGGCTTCCCAATGCAAACCATCTCTCCCATCGGCGTGATCTCTACTTGGGCTAAATCTTCTGGCTTTGCTGCTGCCAATCCTTGAGCAATATCGGGGGGAAAGCTGAAAGTTGCCCCACTTCGCAATCGCAAGATGATCAGCCCCGCAGCCGAATCGTAATAGGCTGAGACTACCCTGGGTTCTGTAAGATTATCCTGGATCGTGGCGATTTCTGCCTGCTCGAACTGCCGTTGAAATGCCAGATCCTCTACTGTGGGGTCAACCATACAATTCTTCCCATTTTGCGCGGTTTCATTTACCTTGTTTAGGTTTTGCAAGATCAGGCGATCGCCCCAGCAATCCTGTCATCAGCTTTAAGGCAAACACCTTGATCGGCGGCACCGATTGCAAAACCCACAGCCCCGCACGACGAAGGATTACGAGGGGAAATAGGCTGTTGGAAAACAGGCGATCGAGGACATCGGTGAACCCCAAAATCATTAGGTTTTCCAAAAACCGCCAGCGATCGTATTGACGCAGCACCCTCAACAGTCCTAAATCTTCCCCCTGAGCCGCCGCCGCTGTTAGGACTTGCGCCAGAGCAGCCGCATCGCGAATCCCTAAGTTTACACCCTGCCCCCCCACCGGATGGCAGCAGTGAGCCGCATCCCCAATCAGCGCTAAGCGAGGCAGGGTATAGGATCGGCTATGCATCAGGTGAACCGGAAACAAGTGGCGCTGTCCGACGAGAGCAAGGTCGCCCATTTGATCGCCATAGCGCTGTTTGAGTTGCACCAAAAATTCTTGATCACTCAGCGCCAAAATCGCCTTGGCTTCAGCTTTGGGAGCCGTCCACACAATGCGACAAAGGTTATTGGGCAACGGCAAGATTGCAAACGGTCCACTTTCCCAAAACCGCTCATAGGCAATGTTGTGATGCGGTTTTTCAGGTTGGATGTAGGCAACCACGCAAGATTGCCAGTATTGCCAGCCTTCAGCGCGGATGCCTGCCTGTTGACGAATCGGCGATCGCACCCCATCTGCCGCCACCAAAAGCTGAGCCGAAACACATTTCTTCTTGCCATCCTGCATCAATTCCAGGTTCACTTGATCCGCCTGGTAATCAACCTGCACCACTTCAACCGGACACAGGTACGTGACAGTGGGACATTGGCGCAAAAAATTTCGCAACGCCTCCAGCACAACCCCATGATCTGCCACATAGCCCAATACGATCGCGTTCAAATCTTCTGGCAAAAACTGCACAGTGCCGGGATAATCCGCATCCGAAAGTCGAATCTGCTGGATAGGATTCACCTGAGACTGCATCTGCGCCCATGCGCCAATGCCTTCAAAGATGCGGCTAGACATCAAGTTGATATGGTAAGCCTGCCCTCGGTTCACGGCGGCTGAGTCGGTCTTTGCTTCAATCACAGCAACCCGCAAACCAGAGTCTTTGAGCGCACAGGCACAGGTTAGCCCCACAATGCCGCCCCCGACGATCGCAATATCATAATCCAGCTTTTTAGATTGCTCAATCGCCGTTTGCTGGGCTGGCTGTTCAGAATAATCTTGCGTTAATGCAGGGAAAGTTGAATAGGAATCGAACGTCATATCTAAACAAACGTATCGTTATTTGAAGCTCTGTTTACCCTATTGTGACTTGTCTAGCTCAAGGGATGCAAGCGATCGCCGCCCAAAATTCAATCTATCCAACTGGTGAATTTTTCTGTCAGCCGATGAGCGGTCAATTTCTATCCATAGAACGATTTAACCCCTTAGTCAAATGAAGTAGAAATAGGATGCTAAAGCTTATGGAGATTACAGGCTATGAAATCGAACCTATTTACAAAGCCGTTGTCCTTGATCGGACGCTGGATGACCACAACTCTTTTGTGCCTGTCCGCGATCGCCTTCATTTGGCAGGGTTCCTTTTTCTCAAACACGACCGCAATGGCTAATCCTGCGGCTAATTTGATTGCAACCATGGATGCAGGCGATCGGGTTCAGCAGAAAGCCAGCGACGACGCTGGACGAGCTAAAGGCTTTATTGAAGACACCAAAGATAAAGTTCAGCAAACCGCTAAGAACAATGCTGCAAAGGTCGATCGCGCAACCGACGACAACGGTAATTTCTTGGAGCGCAAAGCCAAGAAAGATGCCGCTCGAATTGAGAAAAGAGCCGAGGAAGATGCCGATCGCACTCAACAAGCCGTAGACAACACCAAGAACGCAGTTGAGCGCACCGTTGACAGCATCAAGGATGCTTTTAACTAAACGAGCCAGCGTGAGTCAGTCTATGACGCAGTGCTGAGTTTAGAATCTTTTTCAGCGTGTCTCAAGCAATTAAAATGGTCTGATGGAGGCAATGGCTGTCCATCAGACCATTTGCCATGTTTGCTTGCTGAGATATCTGAAAATCAAGCACCCGTCGCTAGCAGACAGAGCATTGAACGTTGAGAAATCTGTCTAAGATAGAAAGCGTAAGTGAAACCCTTAGTTTGGAAAGACTTACTTTTATAGAAAAGATTCACCTGTAGATTTTTGATTGATTTACAGATGCTCTGATGCAAGATGTTCGTGCTTTGGTTAGCCGGAAAAGGAGTTTACCTTGGTTCAGCCCATTTCAACCCTCAATAGCCCTACGCTGCTGGAAAACCCTCAGGAATGGGATTTATCTGACCTCTACCAAGGATTTGACGATCCACGGCTGACGGGCGACCTCCAGCAACTTCAGCAAACGACAGCCCAGTTTCGAGATACTTTTCGCGATAACGTAAAGGATCTGACAGTAGAACAGATTGCGGATTGCTTGCAACAACTGGAAGCGATCGCGCAGCAATCGGGCATTCTCTACGCCTTTCCGGCGCTAGTCTTCTCGGCGGATACGCGCAATGCCGAAGCAAAGCAACTGCAAGATAAGATGCTGGAAGCGCTGACGGGCATTGAGAACCAGCTTTTGTTTTTTGACTTAGAACTTAAAAATCTGGACGATGCGAGATATAGCGAGTTGGAGCAGTCTAGTGTGCTTCAGTCCTATCGCCACTATTTTTACAACTTGTCTAAATTTAGACCTTACAAGCTATCTGAATCGGTGGAGCAAACCCGCAACCAAGATAGCTTGACCGGGCGACAGGCGTTTATCAATCTGCGCTCGGTGCATCTGGGCGAACAGGAGTATGAAGCGGTTGCCACGCCCGACGGCAAATCTTGCAACACGGAAGCGGAGTTGGATTCACTGCTGTTTCATCCCGATGCCGATGTTCGCTATGAGGCTTATGGCTCAGTGCGATCAGTGATACAGCAGCACAATTCACTCTATGCCTATATTCTCAATAGCGTTTCTCAAGATCACAAGCTAGAAAATCAAATGCGGGGCTATGATTCCACCCTGCAT
>JBGTAZ010000326.1:0-7303 GCA_041749615.1 Leptolyngbyaceae cyanobacterium
TGGAAACCGTTTTTGCCCTCCAGCCTTACTTTGAGCAGCATAATCTCCGCTTTTTTGGCATCAGCATTGACGCGAATGACACCTATCTCAAAGACCAGATCGAAAAAACGACTCACTGCTGTATGCTGTGGGATTTTCAACGCACGGTCAGCAGTCAATATGGGGTGAGTGAATCTTTAGCGGCAGAAGGCATCAGTGGGCATCTGCGCTACAAACTCACGACCTTTGTTGTGGATGAAAATCTGCGGATTCGAGCCGTGTTTCCCTTTGAAGAACCTCTGGGCTATGTGGAGCGGCTGCTAGAAACGGTGGAAACCCTGACGGCACCTGCTGCAACTTCTCCTAATCTTGCCACTCGTCAAGCCCCTGTTTTGTTTGTGCCCGATGTGTGCGATCGCGCTTTTTGTCAATCGTTAATCCAACAATACGAGCAACATGGCGGACGAGAATCGGGCTTTATGCAAACCGTGGGCGACAAGCTCACGGAAGTGACGAATCCGCAAATCAAGCGCCGCAAAGATTGGGTGCTAACTGATGCAGAAGTGTTGAAGTCAGTGAATGAGCTGATTTGGCGGCGGGTGAAACCGGAGATTGAAAAAGCGTTTCAATTCAGCATCACCAACGTTGAACGCTATGTGGTGGGCTGCTATGACGAGCGCGATCGCGGTTTTTTCAAAGCTCATCGCGACAACACCCTACCGGGGACTGGTCATCGTCGTTTCGCCATGACCCTCAACCTCAATACCGAAGCCTATGACGGCGGACATCTGCGCTTTCCAGAATACGGCTCAACGCTATACCGTCCTGATACCGGGGAAGCCGTCATTTTTTCCTGTTCGCTACTGCATGAAGCAATGCCCGTAACCCAAGGACAACGGTTTGCTCTGTTGACTTTCTTCTACGGCGATGCGGAAGCCAAAATTCGCGCCCAAGAACAGCAGCAGGTTATCTTTGGCGGTGCGTCCATGGGGCAAATTTCCAAGCAAGCGCGATCGCTCCCAGGTAACACTGCTTTTGGATTTCAGAGCGATCGCGCTAAAAAGAAAAAACGCTAGCGGAAGAAGCGAACAGACGTGCTAGTTTTGGAGTAACTCGTCCCTTTATTAAATGTGTATGAGCGCGATCGCCCCTGCTTCTCAATCACCAAAAATTATTGACTACCCAAGCTCAGATGGAAAACCTGTGGCTGAAACCTACGACCATTTCTACGCGATTGTGATGATTTTGGAAGTCCTGCGGCAATTCCTGCAAGGGCAACAGGCAACCGTTTTAGCTAACCAGTTCTTGTATTACGCCGAGGGCAATTCAAAATTGCGAATTGCCCCCGATGTTATGGTCATTTTTGGGGTGGAGCCAGGTGGACGCGACAACTATAAAACCTGGGAAGAAGGGCAAGTTCCCAAAGTGATTTTTGAAATCACCTCCAAAAGCACCCGGCATGAAGATTTTGAGTACAAAAGAAACCTATATGAACAGCTTGAAGTTGAAGAATATTGGCTGTTTGACCCCAAGGGTGAATGGATTGCAAGCCAACTCGTGGGTTATCGGTTCATTGACGATGCGCTGCAACCCGATGCCATCCGGCACTATAGCCCGATTGACGATTTCAAAAGTAGAGCGCTCAATCTACAGCTACGAATAGAAGGTAAGCTGATCGGGTTTTATCGGCTTGATACGGGTGAAAAGCTGTTGTTACCCGAAGAACTCGCCCAAGCCCTGCACGCTGAAACCGTCGCCCGTTCCGAAGCAGAGCAGCGGGCAGACATAGAAACACAGCGGGCAGAAATAGAAGCACAACGGGCAGAAGAGGCAGAGCGCCAGCTTGCCCAAGAGCGGCAGTTACGCGCAGAGTTGTTGCAACAGTTACGCGATTCCCGGAGGGATCGTTCCACGAATCGCGGCATTGACATTGACATCGACATCCCACCCACACCATGATCGGCTACCTCAAAGGCACCGTTGCCAGCATTCAAAAGACCGGAAATCGCGTGATTCTCACTCTGGAAGTCAATCAAGTCGGCTATGACGTGCAAATTGTGCCGCGTCTGGTGATGCAGTTGCCCACTGTCGGCGAAACTATGCAGGTGTTCACCCATCTGCAAATCCGCGAAGAAGTGGTGACTCTGTTTGGGTTTGGAGCCGCCGCCGAGCGCGACTTGTTTCGTCAATTGGTCAGCGTTAGCGGCATCGGTCCGCAGCTTGCTGTGGCGCTGTTAGATACGCTGGGCTTGCAAGACTTGGTGCAAGCGATCGTCTCTGGCAACACTCGCGCCCTCTCCAAAACACCGGGAGTGGGCGGCAAAACAGCCGAGCGGATCTCTCTAGAACTACGAACTAAGCTAGCCGAGTGGCGACAGCAAGCAGGCATCCTCACCGCTCCTGCCGCTGGTCCCGCGATCGCCCTGCAAGAAGATGTGGAGATGACGCTGCTAGCCCTAGGCTATACCAACAGCGAAATCTCTCAGGCACTTCAAGCCGTCGGCACAAGCACCACCCTTTCAAAGCGAGAGGATGCCGAAGAGTGGATTCGAGAAGCGATCGCTTGGTTGAGCCAATAAGGATAGAGGCAACAGTCAGAGTTTTGAGTTTTAAGTTTTGAATGTACAACTCAAAACTCAAAATTGAGAACTCAAAACTTTTTCCTCATCCGCCATACTGCCAACCTGTGCTTTCTAGCAGCAGCGGTTCGCCTTCCCGATGAACGCCAGCCGCGATCACTTCTCCCACAAAAACGGTGTGGTCTCCTTGTTCAACAGAGCCGACGACCCGGCATTCCACATAGCCCAAAGAATCGGCAATGATCGGGCAACCCGTTTCACCCAAATAAAACTCCACATCCTCAAATTTATTGCCAACCCGTTGCTGTGGTTTGAAGAAGGCTTGTGCCAGATCTTTCTGTTCGGCTCCTAAAACGCTGAGGGCAAAAACGCCGCTGGCTTTGAGCATGGCGTGAGATTTGGAATCTTGCTTGACGCAGTTGACTACAAGCGGCGGTGTAAAAGAGGCTTGCATCACCCAACTTGCAGTGTAGCCGTTGACTTCATCCCCTTCCTTAACGCCACAGATATACAGCCCGTGGGGGATTTTGCGGAGCATCGTTTTTTTTGCCTGTTCGTTGAGCAAGGAACACCACCTGGTTAAGAACTACCTTGTTAGTGTATCAAGCCGATCGCGATCTCAACTCCGGAATCCACCTTCAGGCGTGTGTTTTGATTGTTAGCGGGAATGCTAGAAATAGCTTCAGATCTGCCGCCGCTTTGGGTGCTTGATTCCATCATTTCATTCAATCGCTAATAAAATTTTTGAGGAAAATCGCATGTCTGCAACGAAATTTTTGGCTCCCGCACTGGGCGCGATCGCGATCGCAGCAGGTGGAACCGCCGCCTACATGCATTTCAAAAACACGCCAATGGAGGTGATGACTCCACTCGCGATCGCCCAAGTTGTGCCCGATGAAGCCTACATGGCTGCTTTTATGTCGGCAGATGAATCGGCTTGGGCAAAACTCAAACAGTTTGGCACCCCAGACGCAAAAGCAGTGATTACCCAGAAATGGAACACCTTGCAGCAGCAGCTTTTAACCCAAAGAAACATTGATGTTGAGAAAGACTTGAAACCTTGGGTGGGCAACACGATGGTGGCGTTATTGCCCACCCAAGGCACTACTCAGAAGCCAAGTGTTTTAGTGGTCATCAGCATTAAAGACAAAATCAGCGCGATCAACTTCGCCATGAAGTTGGCAAGTCGGGGCGGCAGCAAGGCAAAAGAAAGCGAGTATCAGGGCAGCAAGATCATTGCCAATGCAGAAAACTCTGTTTTTACGGCAGTCGTCAAAGATTATCTGGTGATTGCCAGCGATCGCAAAGGGCTAGAAGAAGCGATCAATACCACGAAAGGGCAACCGTCCTTTGCTTCTAAGCCCGGAGCAGATCGGTTGCTGGCGAAGGGTGTGGATGTGCAAAACGCGATCGCTCAGGTATATCTAATGGATTATGCCGCCGCTGTTCAACAGTTGACAAGTCTAAACTATGACCAAACAAGCACTCTTCCCCCTGCCACACTAGAACAGCTTAAGCGGGTCAAGTCGATGGTGGCTGGATTGGGTACGGATGAGGGTGGAGTGCGAATCAAAGCGGTAGCCGCGATCGATCCCCAAGCGCCCAAATGGGACTACAAACCTGCCCCCGGCAAAGTTATTGCTCAACTGCCTGCCAATACGCTGGCATTAATTAGCGGCGCAAACTTGAGCAGCTATTGGAACCAGGCAACTCAACAAGCTAAATCCTATCCAGAAGGAGAGCAAGCGATCGCCCAAGCTCGACAAGCATTTAAATCAGCAAATTTCGATCTGGACAACGATATTTTTGGCTGGATGGATGGCGAATTTGGCATGGCGCTGATTCCCTCCGATGGCGGCATTTTGTCTCAAGTGGGGTTTGGCGGAGTGATGGTGTTCAATACCAGCGATCGCAAAGCCGCCGAAAATGCCCTCAGCAAGTTAGATAATTTGGCGAAAGGCAACGCCGTTTTGGTTCAGCAGCGAGAGATGCAAGGCAAAAAAATTACTGAGTGGAACAGTCCCATGGGTGCCGTTTTGGGGCATGGCTGGTTAGACGATAGCTCTGTATTCGTTGCTTTTGGTGGACCCTTAGCTGAAACGATGGCAACGAACCCTGCGCCAACTCTGGACTCTAGCGACACTTTTAAGCAAGTCACGGGCAGCCTACCCAAGCCAAATCTAGGCTATGTCTATGTCGATATGGACAAAACTTTGACGGTGATGAATCGCTATACTGCCGCTGCCCAAAGTCCTCTTCCTGCTGACGCGATCGCCGTTCTAAACTCGATTCGTGGTATCGGCATCACCTCGATCCAGGCTGACTCCACCACTGGACAGGTGGACATGTCGTTAGCTCTGAAAAAAGAGAAGTAAACTATTCCACTTTCTTAAGGGTGCGTTGAGCGAATTTTAAGGGTGCGTTGAGCGAAGTCGAAACGTACCCTTAAAATTCGCGTGGTGCTAATGACCAAAATCCAGCCTATTTGCCGTGGGTTTCGCACGGTGGCGCAGAAATGGAGCGATCGAGCCAGTTCACGGCTTGTTGCAATCGCGGGAGTGCCTCTTCGGGTTGATTTTTGAGTAAAAAGACCAACGCCGCGATCGCTTGTTCAGAGGCTCTGGCTTTCCGGTTTGATTTGAGGCGATGCCAGTCTTTATCGGTAATCGTCAGTTGTGCCATCAATGCCTGCGCCAATTCCTCCGCGCTAAAGTCTGCGAGGCTTAAGACTTCTTTACGGGGTTCATCCAACTCCGAAACTGGGATAAAACCGTTCACTATCGTCATGAGCAGTATCCTTAAAGGGCGCTGATAATTTTCACTCTACTATGTCTCAACCTAGCACTGATGAACCGAGTTTTGAGCAGGAACTTGTGGAGGTGGAGCGATCGCTTCAGGAACTCAAAGATCGCCATAGCCAGACGCAGCAAGCCGAAACCGCGCAAGCCAATCTCCAACAGCAGCAAGAGCACGTTAAACGCCAACTTCAACGCGCTGCCTCCCCGGAACTGAAAGCCGAACTTCAGCAGATTCAAGATAGCCTGGATGACTTGGAACTGAAGTTAGAAAGCCGCCTGTTCAGTTGGGAAAAACCGTTTTGGCAAATTCTTCGCTTTGGTGGGCTGGGGGTGGTACTCGGCTGGCTGATGGCGATCGCGGTGTTGCAACGTCCTCAGCCTACGCCTCAACCCATGCCCGCCGCACCTCAAAGTTCGCAATAAGAGTTTGGATTAAGAAGTTTTGAGTTTTGTTCGCGTAGCGTCTCCGTGGGAGATATTTTGAGTTTTGAGTTTTTAATTCCCTCTCGCCTGTCGCCTCTCACCTTTCATTCCTCTCGCCCCGTCCTATACGTTGAACCCGTCCTATACTTTGAAGTCCTATACTTTGAATAAGTGAATGTGCGAGGAATGGATGGGCATGATTGAATTACATCCGGTGTGGCTGGGAATCGGTTGCTTTGCGATCGCCTTTGTGCTGGCTAGTTTGGTGGAATATTGGATTCATCGATTGATGCACAAACCATTGAAATTGGGAGAGCGTCATCGAGATCACCATCGCCGGAATGAAGCGCAGGGAGTGGTCTGGGAATTTTTAGATTACATCAAAGGCACGGTTGTTTTACTGGTGCCGATGTTTTTTGTGTCGCTACCCGCTGGCATTGGCTGGAGTTTGGGCGCTGTGGTCTATGCCGCTTTTTCCTCCTATGCCCATCAACTTCAGCACGAAAACCCGACCAAGTGCTTTTGGATGAAAATGCCCGTCCACTATGTGCATCACAAGTACAACATGTGGCATCACAACTTCGGCTTAGGCGTAGACTGGTGGGATCACGTCTTTGGCACCTATAAAGCGGTGGAATGGCTCACGGATGATGAGCAAATCAACGCGGAACGCAGCTACCTAGAACTGAAGTGGTGGTAAAAGACTCCGACTTCATCAGTCTCAATTCCAAAGATTTTCCTTGACTCTAGTGCCGCTTTAAAAAGCCTGTGCTATTGTGCCAACATTCTTTCCCAAAAATTGTCGGGTGAAATGGAGGCATTGTATAGGCTGTGAGCTATTTTAACGAGGCAAAAGCGCACTTCATCGAGAGTCACCAAAATCCGATCAATCAAGCACTCCACCATCTAACCAATTTGCTGGCGATCGCCGCTGTTATTTTTCTATTGATCGATTGGCGCATCACCTTAATTTGCCTAGTGTTCACCCAAGTATTTGCCTTGGGCGGTCATGCCTTTTTCGAGAAAAATGAACCTGCGTTTGTCAAATATCCCGGAATCACCATCTTGGCATCCCTATCCTGGTCATTTGAAAACTGGTTTGGACTACGCCAAGTGATTAAAGCAGCGAGGAGTTAGGGACGAGGGGCTAATAGTTTTGAATTTTGTTCGCGCAGCGTCTCCGTAGGAGACATTCTAAGTTTTGAATTCAAAACTCAAAATTGAGAACTCAAAACTATTTTCAAGTTGTTGTTTGCTTTCTCAAGGAGCTTTATGTACGACGGTTTACTGGTTATTGATGCGGATGCTCACAAGATTGAAAATCCTCTGGTGATGCTGGATTACTTGGAGCCGCAGTATCGCGATCGCATGGGATTGATTATCGATAGCTTAGGCGATCAGCGCATTAAAATTATGGATTTCAACCCGAAAACGGGGCAAAACGATTTGGCGCAGTTGTTTCCTCAGCCCAGCGGATTAGGCAAAGGGGGATTCCGCACGTTGCACCCCGAAACCACACTAGGG
>JBGTAZ010000327.1:0-13146 GCA_041749615.1 Leptolyngbyaceae cyanobacterium
AACATCTTGGGGTAGCAACGTGCGATCGCTGGGTAGCGGTGCAACTGGCTCCGTTAGCTGGAAGTCTCCGGCTTCGATCCATTGTTTTAGCTCTAACGCCACTTGCCGCGACAGATAAACGCTGGCAAGTGGGGCGACTCGCACAGGTTTCCCCTCAATTGAGATCCGCCCCGATTTAAGCTGGGCATAGCTGACTAAGCCAAAAGTTGGGCGCACCCGCCGGGGGATGGAAAAATCCACAATGGGCGCAACCAACTCCCGATCTTGAACGGCGCAATGGGCAACGACCGCTTCGTTTAGCATCGGCAGGGCAATGCCAACGCCCAACATCAGAGAAGGTCCATAGCTTTTAAAGTAACAGCCCCGCACCCAGCGAGGATTCATTTGCTTGGCATCCCCAATCAGGGCGAGGGTGGCAGCCGGACCGATCGGCGTGCGATTGGGCAAACGCTTTTGCAAGGGGAAATGCTGAGTGCCCTCCCAGGCAACATAGCCAATGCCGCCGCCCAGAAAAATCCGACTGCCAATGCCCACCAGTTGTAAATCCGGGTCATTCAGCAGGGGTGAAATGGCTCCAGGACTGGAGTAAACCGCATTGCCCAGGCGGGGCTGCAACGGACCCAAATAGGTAAACAAGGGGCGATCGCCGCCATTTACACCCACAATAAAGTTTTGGTAGAGGTTACGCGGATTGAACAAATAAAACTGATTAATCGTGTCGCGGGTAATCGTCGTTTCAAAAGAAGCACGCGGATAGCAATCGGTCACCTGCCCGATCGCCCTTAAATTCACCCGCTTTCCGGCAATCAAATCGGCAATCACAGAGCCGCCGCCCCGCTCTCGCATCTCCTCACCTTCAGCCGATTCGCCCACCTGGGTTGCGCCCAAATACAAATCTACTGCCCCAAACCCTGAATAGGCAGGCACTCCATCGATCCAGCACTGTCGAATTTTAATCGGTGGATCGGTGTGCCCTAGGTTGATGATTGCCCCAGAGGACTCCATTGGCTCAAACGTGCCCGTGGTCACGACATCCACTTCTTTTGTCGCCTGTGCCACTCCGACTTCTGCGACCCGCGCTTTCAGTGCTTCCGCCGTCCACACCACTACAGACTTACGATTAATTTTGTCGTTAATTTCAGCGATCGTCCGCATAGGGAATCAGGTTTTAGGAGGTCAGGGAGCGGTGATCAGGAGGCATCCCTCCCGCGCCACAGCCCCCTTACTCTATCAGCCTCTATCAGCGCTGAGTGTGCAGGATTGTCAAAATACAATATCTAGGTCTAGATGGCGCAAATCAACGATTGAAAGGCTTCCTTCTGCGCCGCTCCAAGTTGCGATCGAGACCTGGTAAGCATTGAGTAAAACCACTGCCGTTGGGTTCATAGGTCCGTCAATCTGCCCCATTTCTTGCCCCATATGGTTAATCAGCACTATCTGTCCTGTTTCAGATATCACTAGGTAGCCCCAGTTTGTAGAAGCCAAAAATTTAGGAGCGACTCTTAAGCCGATCCGCTCAATTCTTAGGGGCTTTAGGTTAAGCAATACCAGCGAGTTAGGATAGCCTGGTTCCAACGCTAGCAACCGATAGGGAGTTTGGGTCAGACATAGATTCCGCAGGGGAATCGGTAAACTGATGCAGCCCACCATCGTGCCTCGTCGGGTAAATAGCTCAATTTTGGTGCCAACAATACAGGCGTTGGCGCTGGCATCGGTGATCGGCGAAAGAGCTGCTCCATGACGAGCATCGAGCGCCAAAAGCTGAAAGCAGGGCAGGATCGATCGGGCGATCGCGGGTTTAAAGGGCTGCGAATTCTGGAGATTCCAAATATTCAATTGACTCTGGTTTTTATCCAACGAGGGTGTTGCCGTTGCCATCCAGCGTCCGCCCGATTCAATCGTCAACACGGCATCTTGCTTCAGTGTGGCAATCAATTGAGGAGCCGATTGCTGAGTAATTGCCGCGTTGTGATGGGGCGGTTCTTCCGGCTGAAGTTCTTCCGGCTGAAGTTCTTCCGTTGGCAGGACTGCTAACGCCAACCGATAGATTGCTCGCCGGGTCGCCACAAAGCAGGATTGAGCGCAAACCTGCAACTGCAAGGCAGCCTCCGGTAGCCGGATTGTGGTGAGGGGAAAACTG
Source organism: Leptolyngbyaceae cyanobacterium (assembly GCA_041749615.1). Taxonomy (GTDB): domain Bacteria; phylum Cyanobacteriota; class Cyanobacteriia; order Leptolyngbyales; family Leptolyngbyaceae; genus ULC077BIN1. Next base: position 2,141 of record JBGTAZ010000327.1, read on the forward strand.
GTGAGGGGAAAACTGGTGAGTGAGGCAGAGCAATTGTCAATCTCAAACCTGTCAATCTCAAACCTGTCAATCTCAGACCTGTCAATCTCTAACCTGTCAATCTCCAACCTGTCAATCTCCGACCCGTCATCCAGAGCCGTTTTGCCACCAAGCTCAGGTGCGCTGAACCATTGGCAGCCAACCTGATTGCGAAATGCGCGATAAAGCGGTTGGTTGTGGGGAATGGCATCGGGATTGTCCTGTAATGCTGCTAACTGGCGCACAGGAGCCTGCAAGTCTTCTTGATAGTCATGCCGAAAAGGGACGATCGATCGGGTTGCCGATGAATGCTGTAGCATATTGGGTTGCCATCCCTGCATCAGGTCTGGCTCACACTCGGCGATCGCGCAGTGTAAAACGTTTCGCATCTCAGCCGCCGATCGAAACCGCCGAGCCGGTAATTTTTGCAGTGCGGTGCGAATAATCGGGCTAATTGCCGTGGGAATGGTATCTGGCAGCACCAATGCTTGATTTAAGTGCGCCCCCATTAAATCTCCTGGAAGCCCGGAAAAAGGACGATACCCAGTCAACACCTCAAACAGCAAAATTCCAACTGCATAGATGTCAGATGCAGGAGAATGCTGTCCATAAAAGCGTTCGGGAGCCATGTAGGCAGGCGATCCCGTATTGCCAAATCCTTCAGTCGAAAGCTCTTGGCTTAATCGGGCAATCCCAAAATCGGTAATTCGAGCCGTCCATCCCGTGGCAGTTGCCGCAAGCAGAATATTTTCGGGTTTAATGTCGCAATGCACGATCTCTCGTTGATGGGCGTGATCCAGTCCTGCCAAAATTTGGGCAATCAAATTTAGCCCCTGTAAGGGATGAAGCTGCATATCGTCGCGCAGCAGGTCGCGCAGCGTGCCGCCTTCGCAGTAATCCATCACTAGACAGCGCCCCGTGGCAGTATGCTCTAATGCCTGACAGGTGACGATATTGGGGTGCTGTAAACTCAGCAAAAAACGCAGTTCGCGTAGAAAACTACGAGTAGAAAAGCGATCGCGGTTTAGTTCTTTCAGGGCAACTAATCGTCCCGTCTTGCGATGACTGGCACAATAGACACGCCCAAATTGCCCCTGCCCAACTAGCCCCAGTAGGCGATAGTTGGAGTGATAAAGCAGATTGGTCAACAGGTTAGACACAGCAGATTAGACACATCCCTAAGCACATAGTGTTTCCATAATTGCAGCATGAGGCACTTGCTGCTCTACCAAGGCTTCGGCAGACTGAAGCCGTTTTGCTAGCCCCACCACAAAGTGATTGCACTCACCCCCTAACGACTCGCAAGCAGTTTGAATGCAGTGAAGTTCTTTGCCGGTGAGTTGACTAAAAAAGGAACTGAGAATTCCCGCTTCAAAAAAGCAAACGGGGCGATCGCTTTTGGGTGCCTGGCTAGCAAAGGGAGAATTGATGGTTTCAATCACCAAAAAACCGCGATGTTGGTACTCTGAATTTAGTTTGAATCGTCCCCAACCATGCGTGATCCAACACTGTTCAAAACACTGTAAAAATTCTGCCATTGTCATATCTGCGAGGGCTTGCCCATAATAATCCGTTAGCTCTTCGCGAAAACGAGTGTAGAAATTTTTGCCCCACCAATGACCGCAGTTAAACAGCACCAATCGAGTCGCCTGTCCGGTTTCTCGATCAAGCCCCGCATAAATCGCTTGAATCAACGTTTCGGGTAGTGCCAACAGGCGATCGCCCCGACGATTTTCTAGCAAGCCCAACTCCAAATCACTCCGCACGTAGGCATCTGTCGTGAAGTAGTTGCCAGGAATTCGATTGTTTGTGAGTAGATCAGCAACGGAAATCATAATTTTTTAGAGAATAGGGATTAAAGAATTAGGTGACGCGATGTGCAATTAATTTGCCCTCCTCCCAACCTTGCTTCGCATAACCTGCGGTCTACTCCCCACGGAGAAGGACTTTTAGATATCTCCGGTTCCCTCTTCATCGGGGGAGGGCTAGGGTGTAGGTGGCTTCCCACCGGGTGGGCTGTTTAGGTCACTGTGTATTGGTCGGTTCAAGCGATTGTTCGCGAATTACAGTTTCTGCCACAGTCAAGTGAGGCATCAGCAAATTCATTTCTTGAGGGCTTAATACCTGCGAAAGATTCTGCTGCACCAAACGGTAAAGCACAGTGTTGATAGATTGGATGCTGTACAAGCGCATGGTGCCACCGAGCCAACTAGCTAACCGATCTTGAGCAAAGGATTCATCGTTGAGCAGCAGTCCCATGGCGCAATAGCGCAAGGTCAGCATGGCAGTTTTAATGGCACGCTCTAGAGTCTCAATTTTTTCATTTGGCAACTGAGCCTGAAGTTGGTCGGCAACGGGTTGCATGACTTCTAATTCGCGATCGCGTAACGTCCGATAAGCATTCAGTCTAATGGGCAATGAATCCACATATTGACTGAGCAACTGGAGTTCATCTTGCTTGAGATAGCGACTTTCCGCATCGTCAAAAATTGCTTCAAGTTGGGGGTGCATGGGAGTAGGGGATAGGGGAGTAGGGGCGAGTGGTGAATGTCAAACTCAAAACTCAAAACTTCAGACTTCTGTTTATCCAAACAAGTCTGAAAAATCGTCTAGGGTGAAACTGGTGTTTGAAGTGGGTTGGGTTGTGGTTAGAACTGGGGCGGCGATCGTTGCCCCTTCCCAATTGACAGCAGCAAAAAAATTGCTGACGCTCAGGTTCAAGCTAAGGGGCGCATCGGAATACTGGGGCGAAACCTGACCCGGATGTTGAATATCTAGCGGCAAATCCTCCCAGTTTAGAGTGCTAAAAAACTCCTGAACTGAAGATTGCAGCCAATTACTGGTATTCATAGAAGCAGAATCATTTGCGATCGCCATCAGGGTGTTCATCGCAAGATTGCCCCTTCTTTCAAGCGTTTTTCAATATCTTTTGCGGTTGCACCTTCATTCATCCAGAAGGAAGCGGCATCAATTCGATCTTGGCTGCCCAGCAAAAACTTACAGTAGGTTTCGCCCATTGAGTAGCACTGGATCTCGATGCAGCTTAGTTGCTTTCGCACCATTTCAGTAAAAAAGCCTGCAAACAATCCGGCATACAAATAACAGACGGGTTTGCCAACGTCGCCCAAAGTTCGGGCAACGGCAGAATCAAATACGTTGATGAACATGAAGCCCTGCTTGCGATCGCCCATGTCTACTTCCCATCTGCCCCAACCTTGAGAGGTGAAGGGCCACCACCAAGTTTCGAGTAAAAACAGCAGATTGGTTTGGCGAATGTTGCGATCGAATTCTTTTTCAAACCATTTTTCAAAAAAGAATGCATCTTTCTGACCCCATTCGCAGCCAATGGTATACATAATGGCTGCCGAAGCGTCGCCCACTTCTTCTTCCAGCCCTTGCACCAAGCCGATAATGAAATCTTCTGTCGTCAGAACATTCAAACTGCCATTCCAATCGGTAATGGTGCCTTTGTCTGTATCAAATTGGAAAAAGTCGCGGAAGCCGTAATGGTTGTGCTTTTTCGGATTCTTGGAATGCGCAGAATGTTCGTAGGAAGTTGCAGTCACCATAATGTTCTCAAGCTTAGGGAAATGGCTAATTGCGGGTTCGTTGGGCGGCGATCGCATTGGGCGATAAAACCACAGCACCGACCACCTTCTTAATCAAAGGGATTGAATCAGAGGGATTGAAGTCCTCTCCTGTTTGGGAAGAAAGGATTTAGGGCTTCGACGTGAGCGCTCAGCCGAACAGTGAAGGCTGCAACGGTGGGATGCACTCAGCAAGATTACTTTATCAAAGCTTGACTTAATATGCCCTCGGTCTGACAGATCTAACTCAGAAAAAGATCGTTAGAGTGCAGAGTTTTGTTAAGGCACAATATAGTGGAGAAACTAGATGAGCGAAAGTTAACCCTTTCACTTGTCGCTTGTCGCTCATCCACGCTCCGCAGACGAGGATTCTCATGCTTGCTACTTCCTTACTTCGCTCCAGGGAAATTCCCACCCTCAAATATGCCTCCGCTCTCGATCGCTTTGACGAAAGCTGGGCATCTCCCCTATCCACGCTCTTGGGTTTAGGGAGAGCCTCTGGCGCAGACTTCATCGAATTTTTTCTAGAGCGAGTCAACTACATTAGCTGCACCGCTGAAAATGATGCCATTACCAACATCGCTCCCGCCCTCACCACTGGAGCCGGGGTGCGCGTTTTTCGAGGGTTGACCGATTGCTACGTCAGCACCAACGATGTCACCTTTACAGGGTTGAAATCTGCCCTAGAAAAAGCGCTCGACATTTTGGGCTTACAGCTACCCGCACCGGGAGCCTTCATTCCCGAAACGAACCTAGAACCCCTGCGCGACTACGGCACCCTGCGCGACAAAGATAAATGGATCGGCGAATCTAGCTCCATGCGGGAAATGGGCGATGTGTTGTTAGCCGCCAACTCTCGCTTGCAGCAAAAAGCCACCCATGTGCAATCACGCCGCGCCGATTATTTTCGCAACTGGCAAGAAGTGCTGGTGGTTGCCAGTGATGGCACCTTTGCGCGAGATTTGCGCCTAACTCAATCGGTGGGTTTTAGCCTCCTGTGTGCGGATGGCGAACAGCGGTCTTCCATTAGCGAACGAGTCGGCGATACCAGCAACCCCAGTTTTCTCCGCAATTGGGATTATGAAACCGCAGCGGAAAACGTGGCAGAATCGGCTGGCAAGATGCTCTATGCCGACTATGTAGAATCGGGTTCCTATCCAATCGTGATGGCGAACAAGTTTGGCGGCGTGATTTTTCATGAAGCCTGTGGGCACTTGCTGGAAACCACGCAAATCGAAAAACGCACTACGCCCTTTCTGGATAAAAAAGGCGAGAAGATTGCCCATGAAAGCGTCACGGCTTGGGATGAAGGGCTAACGGATAATGCCTTTGGGACGATCGCCATGGACGATGAAGGAATGCCCGCTCAGCGCACGTTGCTGATTGAGAATGGCATTCTGAAAAACTTCATTAGCGATCGCGCTGGATTTATGCGAACTGGGCACCCCCGCACGGGCAGCGGTCGTCGTCAAAACTACGCCTTCTCTGCCGCATCCCGAATGCGGAACACTTACATCGCCCCCGGTGAACATTCCGTGGATGACCTGCTAGCCTCCATCGATCGCGGCATTTACTGCAAAAAAATGGGCGGCGGCAGCGTTGGAGTCGTCGGTCAATTCAACTTCTCGGTAGATGAAGCCTATCTAATCGAAAATGGCAAGCTGACCAAACCCTTGAAGGGCGCAACCCTGATTGGCGATGCCACCGAAATCATGTCCAAGATTTCCATGTGCGCCAATGACATTGACCTAGCCGCCGGATTCTGTGGCTCCGTCAGCGGCACCGTTTACACCACCGTTGGGCAACCCCACATTAAAGTGGATTCGATCACGGTGGGTGGACGGTAGAATCCGGTTTTAGGGGTCAGGAAAGAGAAGCTAATACTCATACAAAGGCAACCCTCACCCTAGCCCTCTCCTCAAGGAGAGGGAACCAGAAATATCTGAAAGCCCCTCTCTCTGGAGAGAGGGGTTGGGGTGAGGGCAAATTTGCCCATTGCCTGCCTCACTCAAAATTTTTATCTCATTCAACAAATAACTTATGCCAACGATTCAAGAACTTGCAACGGAAGCAAAAGCGGCGGCTAGCCGTTTAGGAATTCATAAATTTGATATGGCAGGCTCGATTATTGACGAGTCGAGTGTCAAGGTAGATCAAGGTAAGCCGGATCAGGTCAAAGCCTCGAACCGCTGTAGTGTGGCGGTGCGAGTGTGGAATGATCAAGGCTCAGTGGGCATCACGTCCACGACGAATGTTGATCCAGTAGGGCTGGAACTGGCGCTAAAGACGGCTTCGGAAGCTAGCTTTTTTGGCGCAACGGAAAATGTGCCCGACTTTAGCCCAGAATTTGCAGCTCCTTTAGCAAAAGAATTTCACGAGAAGGTGGCACCTGCGGGAGTTTCAAATTTGCTCGAAAAGCTGCTGGGGGCGGAAAAGGAGTTGAAATCTGCCCATGCCGCGATCGCGTCGGTGCCTTATAACAGCATCGCTCAACGAGACAGCGATCGCTTCTACCTCAATAGCGAAGGGGCAATGCGAACGGAATCTGCTTCCACTGCCTCGATGTATCTGTATACCAAAACGGAAGAGGAAGGAAAGAAAAACCGTAGCGCTGGAGCTTTTCGGGTTAGCCGGGGGGTAGAGAATCTCGATGTGGCAGGCTGCGTCAAGGAAGCGGCAGAAAAAACGATTAGCCATTTAAACTACGAAAAAATCACCACGGGCAAATACACCGTTGTTTTTTCGCCTGAAGCGTTTTTGGATTTGCTGAGAGCGTTTTCTAACCTGTTCAATGCCCAAAACATTTTAGATAAGCAAAGTTTGTCTACGCCGGAGTCGATCGGAAGCGCGATCGCGTCTCCCCTGCTGTCCTTGGCTGATGATGCCCTCCACCCTGCCAACATTGGAGTGACGACCTTTGATGGCGAAGGCACCCCGACTCGCCGCACCGCCCTGATTACCGATGGCGTGTTAACGGGGTTTCTCCATAGTGCTGGCACCGCCAAACGGCTGAATGCCACGCCCACTGGACACGCCAACATGGGCGCAAAGGTTACCGTTAGCCCCCATTTTTATCATGTGTTTTCCACTGCGATCGGGGAGCCAGAATTGGATCTCAGTACTGCCGAAAACGTAGTTCTGGTAGATGATTTGCAAGCCCTCCACGCTGGCGTAAAAGCGCTCCAGGGTTCCTTTTCCTTGCCGTTTGATGGCTGGCTGCTGAAAGGCGGCAAGCGCATCAGCGTGGAATCTGCTACGGTTGCCGGAAACTTCCTCTCTTTGCTGAAATCCATCACTCACCTTGGCAAAGAAGCCCATCTCACTCCGTCTGGCGTGTGCCCCTACGTGTGGGTTGAAGAGCTATCTATTACAGGAGAATAAGGCTAAAAGGATTGAACGATAGTTGCAGGTCAATTCCAGATCGGAAACCTGCAACTTAACTTTTTTAGGCTTCCATCGGACTAAAATCACAGAGCATTTTTCTCACTTCCATTCCGTGAACTTTTTCCTGTTCAATCACAGTGCTTCCCGCAGTCTGGCTAAGTGGCTGGAAACTGTCCGAAGTAGTGTCAAACGGTGTCGCAATGCTTGAGCCTCTTCTGAACCAGTTGGTAGCAGGCAAGCCTTTGAAGCTGGCAGACTGGCGATCGCTAGAGCAAAATGCCCTATCAGACCCGCGACGAGCCGCCGCATTGGATTGGTCAGCGGTGACGGTAGAAAGCGACATTCAACAACGGGCGGCACTGCTTCGGCGGGTGTATCCAGAGTTTTGTGCCTTTTGTCAGGCAACCCTGGGCAATCCGGCTGATTATCTATCAACGCTATGGCAAGTGTGGTTACCCCTCGCCCAACGACTCGCCGATCGCCATCATCAGATTGGGCGACCGTTCGTCCAGGGAATCTTGGGTGGGCAGGGAACGGGAAAAACAACCCTAGGAAAGCTGCTGACTCTGATTTTGCGACATTTAGGTTCAAAGGCGCTCAACTGGTCGCTAGATGACTTATACAAAACATTCCGCGATCGCCAACTTTTGCAAACTCAAGATCCCCGACTAATTGGGCGCGGTCCACCGGGAACCCATGATGTGGCGTTGGGGATTGAAACCCTCGATCGCCTCCGCCAAGCTTCTAATCAAATAATTTCTATCCCCCGCTTTGACAAGTCGTTGCACCACGGAGCGGGCGATCGCACCATTCCCGAACAAGTTCAAAACATTGACATCATCTTGTTTGAAGGTTGGTTTGTGGGCGTGCAGCCCATTGATCCAGCAGCATTTGACCCAGCCGCCTTTGACCCAGCACCGCCTCCCATTCTGACTGAAGCAGACCGCGCTTTTGCCCGTGATATGAATGCTGAATTGCAGGACTATCTTCCCTTATGGCAACGGCTAGATAGCCTTTGGGTGCTGTATTTGCCAGATTATCGCCTCAGCAAACAATGGCGTAAACAGGCAGAACGGCAAATGAGAACAGCGAGCAAATCGGGCATGAGTGATGCCGAAATCGACGCATTTGTGGATTACTTTTGGCGATCGCTGCATCCGGCATTGTTCATGCCCCCAGCCCTGAAAACGGCAGATTTGGTGATTGAACTCCAGCCTGATCATGAGATCGGCGCACTCTATCGCAGCATGGATGTCGAATCGCCGCTCGTGGGGGATAGTAAATGAGTGGATGGGGAAATGAGTGGATGGGGAATGAGTGGAGGGGTAGAGGGGAGCAAGTGCAAGTAAAAACAATGAATAATAGGGCGATGCCAAAAAACAGACGGCTATGGTGGCTGGCATTGCTGGCTTGTAGTGTTGCAAGTCTGGCGATGGGTGTTCCTTCCGGCGATCGCGGGATTGCCGCATTACCGCCCGCCACCATTCGACTGGCACAATTGCCAATGCCCTCTTTTCCCGCCACGCTAGATGCTGCCAATAAACCTCCAGCCGGAGTGGAACGCTATGGCTCGATTGAGGTTGCCCCCATCATTTTGGATGAGCAAGAATTATTCAAAGTGGCTTCCCCTACGGTGCTCGATCGCAAAAATCTGGGTCAACAAGTGCCGGTTGAAGTGAGGGCAAATCAAATAGCAGCCAATCTAAAACGGATCATTGTTCAAGATCAGCCTCCCGATATTCAGAAAAAGCGGGGATATTCCACTCGGTTTGATCCCAAAACGCTGCAAGTATTTCTTGCCAAAATGCAAGGAGAAACGGTGATTGCTGCCAAAGACAACTATCGGACTCAGCGCCTATCTCTGCTCACGGTGACCAATCTAGATGCCGACTATTACGGGCTATCTATAGAAGATTTAGCCAGACAATGGCGCACGATCCTAAGTACACAACTCGATGTTAAATTGCAAGATCGCCTGCCAGAGCAGATGGAAAAACGAATAGAAACTGCCACATCAGTAGGCTTGCTTACCCTGTGCGCCAGTTTCGTGCTTTGGTTGGCGCAGCGATCGCTGGAACGACAAGATAAACGGCTAAAAGCGCGGCAGGTTACTGAGCAGCAAGCCATCCTAACCGAAACTGACCGAGCTGACCGAGCAGCAGGAATCCTCTCCCATGACAAGGCCGCTCCGCCTAAAAAGCAATTGGAATTGGGGCGATCGCCCCTTTTGTTAGCCCGTCGTCATTGGTTAAGTATCTTTCGCTGGCTTTTGGGCTGGGGGCAAGTAGCAGTCTGGCTGTTAGGTTTAGCGGCAATTCTCAGCTATTTTCCTCAAACCAATCGCCTCAGTGCCGATCTGCTGGGCATCCCGGCTTGGTTGCTGCTGATTTGGTTGTTCATGGTGTTTGCCAATTGGATAGGCGAAATTCTCATCGATCGCTTTGCGCTTGCCTGGGAAACCGATCAGTTGCGAGCGTTTCAAATTTTTGAGTTTGATGATATTCAGCGCAAATCCCTCCGCATCTCAACAGCGATTACGGCACTACAAGGCTTAAGAACGTTTGCCGTGTGGACGATGGGCGGAGCCTTGGCACTTCAGGTATTGGGTATTCCTATTAGCTCCGTGCTGACAGGCGGTGCCCTGGTTGCTTTTGGGGTTTCGCTCGCGTTCCAAAATTTGATTAAGGATTTGATTAACGGCTGCCTGATCTTATGGGAAGACCAATATGGTTTGGGCGATACGATTTCCATCAGCGGCACGACGGGCTTGGTGGAAAGCATGAATCTGCGCGTTACTCAAATTCGCGATGTGGAAGGACGGTTAATCACGATTCCCAACAGTTCGATTATCAAAGTCGAAAATTTGACCCGCACCTGGTCACGGGTGAATTTTGATCTTCAGATTGGCTATGAAACAGATGTGGATAAGGCGATCGCGATTGTCGATGAAGTCGCTCAAAAACTCTATGCTGAACCCGAATGGAGCGATCGCATTTTAGAAACACCCAAGGTGCTTGGCGTTGAAAATCTCTCTCATACCGATATGACCATTCGCACCTGGATTAAAACCAAACCCTCCGAGCAGTGGAATATTGGGCGAGAATTTCGCCGTCGCCTCCGTCGCGCTTTTGCTAAAAACAACATTCTACTGGGGAGTTCTCCACAAGAAGGGCAGAGGGCAGAAGTTGGGGAGCAGGGGGCAGAGGAACAGGGATTAGGAAGGGAGCAGGAGTCAGGGAGCAGGGGTTAGGGAAAATGCCGAATGTCGAATGTCGAAACCCGAAACCTTGACCTCGAACACCGCACTTCGAGAGAAATTTCAACAAACTGTCATGAAAGCGCTACAGAGTCTCTAAAATTAGAGTGCTTTGAATTTGGTTATTCCAGCGCAGTATTAAGGAGAGGATGAGGGTGAATATTGCAGAGCTATTTCAAAAAGGTGGAGCCACCATGGTGCCGCTGCTGTTGCTCTCTATCTTGGCGCTCACAGCCATTTTTGAGCGATCGTGGTTTTGGTTTGGCGTGTTGACCAAAGAGCGAGAGACCGTTAATCGCGTCTTAGATCCGATTCGGCGCAATGACTGGGTGACTGCGGCTGAAATTGCAAGGCAAGCATACGACCAACCGATTGGGCGCTTTCTCTACAGTCCACTTCAACTCAAAAACCCTGACCCAGAATTGGTGCGCCTCGCCTTAGAAGCCTCGGCGGATGACGAACTGGCAGGAATGCGGCGGGGAGACAAAATTTTGGAAGCGGTGATCGCCTTGGCTCCTCTGCTCGGCTTGTTGGGAACGGTGATTGGTCTAATCATCTCCCTCCGAAATATTCGGATTGGTGATATCAGTGGTGGGTCTGCTGCTGGAGTCACGACGGGCATCGGGGAAGCGCTAATTAGTACGGCGGCGGGGCTAGTGGTTGCCATTGTTGCCCTCGTGTTTTATCGCACTTTTCAGGCGTTCCTATTTAATCACACGAAGGTCTTTCGCAAGTCGGGGAATGAACTGGAATTGCTCTAC
>JBGTAZ010000328.1:0-7402 GCA_041749615.1 Leptolyngbyaceae cyanobacterium
GAAGAAAGAAAACCCTCTACTAAAACGCCTCTATGGTGACGGAGAACAGTATTTTCCCACAGTGACTTTTAGCCCTGATGATCAAACTATAGCGACTGGCAGTAATGATGGAGTAATTAAACTATGTGGAAGAGATGGGACTCTACGCAAAGCGATACAAGGACATAGTGACCAAATCTGGAGCATAAAGTTTAGCCCAGATGGGAAAATGCTTGCGACAGCCAGCTTCGATCAGACAGTGAAGCTTTGGCGACAGGATGGTACTTTACTCCAGACAATGCAACATGAGGGTAAAGTTTGGGACGTAAGTTTCAGTCCTGACGGTACAACGTTAGTCTCAGGTGGTTCAGAGTCAGTGTCGAGACTATGGAGGGCTGACGGCAGTTTAGTCAGAACTTTTGATAATTCTCCCGGACAATGGGTTCAGGGAATCGCGTTCAGCCCAGATGGTCAGATTATTGCTGCGGCAAATACTGGAGGCACAGTAGAGATATGGAATGCAGATGGTAGTTTTCTGCATGAATTACAAGGACATTTTCGTGGCGTGATAAGTGTCACTTTTAGTTCCGATGGTCAATATATTGCTTCCTCAAGCAGAGACGGAACAGTTAAACTCTGGAATCGAGAAGGGGATTTACTCAGAACCTTGCGTCACAAAAACTGGGTAATGGATGTGAAATTTTGGTTGAACGAAGGGAATATAGACCGTGGGTTTAGTGAACTAAATCTTATCTCAGCAGATGCCGATAAGAAAATCTACATCTGGTCAATACGAGGCTCACTAAAAGCTTTGCTTGAAGGGCACGATGGCTTAATTCATCAAATTAGTCTTAGCCCAGATGGTCAGACTTTAGCTTCAACCAGTAGAGACGGAAGTGTGATTTTGTGGAATTGGAATTTAGACTTAGATCAGTTGATGGTTCATGGATGTAATTGGATAAAAGATTATTTGCGAACGAATCCTAATGTGGAGGAAAGCGATCGCCACTTGTGTGATGGAATTTTGGACGTTGAAGAATGAGGTGAGTGTCAATTCTTTGGAGGCTGAGTCGGATCAGGTTTAGCTGGAAACTTGCATTTGACAGAGATTTCAAAGTTGGCTTCGGCAGAGCCTTCGGTGACGATCGGTACTCCTGTCTTCCCGCCAATCTTCAAACCAAACTTTAGGTTCAGTTCTTCTACCTCAGCATCGCCAAAGTTCTTGAAGGCACCGATCGCATACCACGCATAAGCCCGAATCGTCCCGTGAATTTCTTTGAGCTTGGCGATCGCATCTTCGGTCACGCCCATAGACTCACGATCATCCTCATCCACTACTCCCGGTGAAGGCAGATCGGGCGGCAAGATCGTAGGCGTAGTCGATTCGACATAGATTGTGTAAGTGGTGCCGTCTTCGTCCTGAAGGAGCACGGGTTGTACGTCTGCCATTGGTGACCTGAGAGAAAATTCGAGGCTATCTTAGTACTGAAAGTGTGAGATCGTCCGTCCTACCCCGGAAAACTTAACCTTATGGCTCGTTGCGAATCCCTTGAGCGATCGCGGTCAAGCTATTTCAGACGAAGGTAGTGGAGCGATCGAGATGCGGTTGAGGATCAAAAGTCAGGAGAATTTTCCCTACTTCAACTCTAACTGTTGCTTCAAGGTCGGGGGAATGTTTTCCACCTGATCCCAACCCTGGATGCCTTGCCATCGGGTGTCTTTATTCCATTTGATGTCTTTCAGGTTAGAGCATTTACGAATTTGATTCCTATTCATGATGAGTTTAAAGCATCCGAACTTAACATTTTTCAAATTTGCATCGTTGAGGTCGGCACCGCTCAAATTCGCATCGCTGAGATAGGCACCGCTCAAATTCGCATTGAGGAGGCCGGCACCGCTCAAATTCGCACCGTTGAGGAGGTCGGCACCGCTCAAATTCGCACCGCTGAGGTTGGCACCGCTCAAATTCGCATTGAGGAGGTAGGCTTTTTCTAGCTTGGCTGACTGAAGCGATTGACAGTTGCCAAACACTCGTTCTCGAAAATAGACTGGCACTGAATCATATTGATTTGTTGCCCAACAACCGCCAGCAAGATTGAGGACTGCCGCGCGCTCTCCCTGATCGCCTACGCTACTTTCTATCCGTGCATAATCACGCTTAACAGCCTCTTCACGCCAGAAATATTCGGCTGGAATGCCCAGAATCAGGGCTGGAATCAGTAGCGTTCCAGCCAACTGCATCCGCCGCCAGCACAGACTTTCCTGAATAAACCGTTTTGTCCCAATGACGGCTTCTGCCTGTCGCTTCAACAACCGTCGGGCATCCTTGAGCAGTCGTCCTTGCAGCAAATCCTGCCATTTTTTGCCTTGCTGTACCCACTCCCGTTGGGCATCTTCAATGCGGTCCACCAGTCGCCGCAGATTCCGGTCTTGCTCGCGCCACTTTGCTAATCGCTGCCAACTTTGGATCAGTGACTCATGGCTGAGGTCGATCACATCCTGGTCGTTCACTTGGTCACTCACCAGTAAGCGTCCATCCACCAGAACCGTAAGCACCGATGCAATGGTTTGGCGGGTAGCGGCATCTGTCCCCATGTCCAGCAATTCTGCCTTGAGCCTGCGCTGGCGGGTGTCCTTCGTGCCTTCCCCGGTTCGCACTAACTTCAGCAACACTCGTCGCACCCAGTCCCCCTGTCCTGCGGCTTCCAGTCGGTGATAAATCGCGTCTGCTTTCTGGTTCAGTGCCCCCGCCACACCGCCCAACTGTTGATAGGCGGCATGGGTCAATTCGCGCTGTTCCCGGTTTCGCTGCTCCCACACTTGCTGCAAGGCAAACTGCAACAGGGGCAAACTGTTCCCTTCCGTTTCGACATCGTGCAGCATCTCTAACCGCAAGCGGTCTTGCACCTGATATTGCAGCCGTTTTGCAGGTCGGACGATCGCCGCTTCCAGTCCCTCCCTCGTCATTGCTCCCAAAAACACCGCCTGAGACTGAATTGCCTGGGTTAAAGCACCATAGGCTAACCACGGTTCGATAAAGTCGGCTCGCATCGTGGTGACGATCGCCAGTTTGGGAGTCGCCTGCCGCATCACACTCGTCAGCGTCTGGATGAAGGCAGCTTGCAGGGCGCGATCAGTACAGAGGGTAAACACTTCCTCAAACTGATCCACTACCAGCAACCAGCGCTCTGGTTCTGGCAGTCTCGTGGCGACGGTCACCAAATCCTGGCGATCGATACACTCATACACCCTGACAGTCTCATCCTCGGCAAAAACCTTTCGTAATGCCAGCTTCAACTCTGCGATCGGGTTGCTTCCCGGCTTAATCGGTTCCAGCACCCGCCAACCCAACTCCTGCAAACGGGGCACCAATCCCGCCCGCACCAGTGACGATTTACCGCTGCCCGATGCGCCAATCAGCGGTACAAAGCAATGGGTGTGAACCTGCTGCACCAAGGTTTGAATCTCATCCTCCCGCCCAAAGAAGAAGGGTGCAGATTCGGTTGTAAAGGCATTCAAGCCCTGATACGGCTCCAGGTTCTCATCCACCTCAACAGGTGCCTGTTCCAAGGGAAACCGGAGTAATTCGATCGGGCGACCCACTGCCAGTTGCAACACTTCCTGCTGTTCCCGCCGCAGGGTGCGCTGCACAAACTCAAACAAACTGCCTGCTGTAATCACGCCACGCTCATCGGCGCGATCGCGGTTCAATCCTGCCAAAATCGCTCCGGTAAATACACTGTGCGGGGCACTCTTGTTTGCCCATGCTTGCTCAAAACTGCGGCAAGCAGTCATCAGCCAATAATCCTTCTGGCTAAAGTCGGCAAAGGTCTGCCGCAGCAGGTCATCCTCCAGCAAATACCCACTGTGACAAGAATCCAGCAGCACCACCAGATTACTGAAACTTGCCTTTGCCACTAAGCGATTCAAACTTGCCAGCGATAGCCCATTGCGTTGCGAGGTGATCTGATTGCTTTCCAGCGTCACGCTGCAATCAACCGGAGCCAGAAACGCTTCCGTCTCGCCAAAGTCCTTCACCAGCGGAAAGCCATGACCTGTGTAGTAAAGCAGTGCCTCATCGCCTGCTGCCCGTTGCTGCACAAAGGTCTGAATGGCAGTCACCAGCGCCTTGTATTGCAATTGCCTGGGCTGAGTCAACACCTCCACCCGAAAGTCGCCATGCTCCTGCAATACCTGCGCGATCGCCTTCGCATCCCCCACCGTTTTCGTCAACGCTTTGAACGGGGGCTGATTTTCACCAATGCCAATCACCAGCGCGTAACGAGCCATCTGCAAGCACTGCCATTCAGTAATTCTCTACTAAGATAGTCTCAAATCGAGCAAGCTTAGTCTGCTGCACTTCCAATATCGGCTCCAGTCAACCCCGTTGGCGTAGTCTGTGCGTGGCACGGATCACCCTCTGTAACCAGGAAAACGTAACTATATGGCTCGTCGCTATGCCCTTGTGATTGGCATTTCAGAATATCAGAGTCCCCTCAAACCCTTGACTAAGCCTGCCAGCGATGCCGAAGCGGTTGCGGCAGTGCTAGAGCAAGGGGGAGACTTTCAGGACGTGACTGTCTTGAAAGGAGCCGTCACGAGTGCCAAGCTGATTCAGGCATTACGAACTTTGCTTCTGGAGCAAGCAACTCAGAACGATGTATTGCTTTACTTCACCGGGCATGGCATTCCCGTGGTTGATCCGGTGGTTGGTAAACCCAGAGCTTACCTGGCAACGTCGGACACCACGATCGCCCGCGAAGGCAAACAAGTGATCGAGGCACGGCGAGCAGTACCTCTCGACAGCCTGAATGATCTGATTCAGGAATCCCAGTTAAGCAGCCTGGTGATGCTGTTTGACTCCTGCCACAGCGGTGATTTTCTGGAACGGAGTCTGGTCGAGAAGACCTTTACTGCTTTCAGTACCCACAAGGACTATTACCTGATCACCGCTTGCCGAGGCTTTGAGCAGGCATACGCCATCAAGCGTGAGCAGCACAGCATTTTCACTGGTGCCTTGCTGGCAGGGCTATCTCAGGCAAATGCCAACGAAGATGGACAGGTGACGGGCGATCGCTTGTTTGAGTCTGTTGCCAGAGAGCTAAGAGGCAGTGGACAAGAACCACTCCGCATGGGCTATGGCGGCTTGATTACGCTCATGAACCACCAAACCCAGCCAACGAGGCTCATGGCGATCGTGGATGCAGCGGGAGAACCCATCTGCCCCTATCAAGGCTTGCAAGCGTTCACCGCAGAGCAACAAGCCTTCTTCTTTGGGCGACAGCGAACCGTTGAAGACATCCGGCAACGGTTAGAGCAACAACCGTTTGTTCCGGTGATTGGCGCTTCGGGCAGTGGCAAATCTTCAGTGGTGCGAGCTGGATTGATGCCCTGGCTAGCGGCAACGGGTTGGCAGATACTTGACCCGATCAAACCAGGATTCGATCCACTGGCAGCTCTGAGAGCCGTCTTTGAACCGTTTTTCCCTCGCTCCAACCGCGACATTCAGCAACTCCATCAACTCATCAAAACTGACCCCGATCCGTTGCCTGCTCTGGTCAAGCGACTCTCTGATGCAACGACTACCGCCGATCAGGAAACTCCAGAGCGTTTTCTGTTGGTAGTGGATCAGTTTGAGGAAGTGTTTACGCTCTGCCCGGATGAGGGCGATCGCCAGCGCTTCATTGACCTGCTGACTCAGGTGGTCAATCTCCCTGATGCTCGGTTGGCAGTGGTCATCACGATGCGAGCAGACTTTCTGGAACCTTGTCTGCGTTACCCCGCACTGCACCAACTGATTGAAACGCAAACCAAGTACCTGGCATCACCAACCGGGGTTGATTTACGCGATGCGATCGTGCAACCTGCGAAACGGCAGGGATACAACGTCGAGGAACGCTTGCTGTTCAAGATTCAGGACGATGTGGGAAAAGAGCCAGGATTTTTGCCCTTATTAGAATTTGCCCTGACTAAACTATGGGAACAACGAGACACGGAACATAAACTGCTAACCCTGGAGCAGTATGAAAACCTGGGCGGCTTGACCGGAGCACTCAATCTCCATGCTGAGCAGGTCTACCACTTTCGAGACTTTGAGCGTGATACCCCGACAGAACCACGAACTGAACAAGAGCAAGCATGGATTAAGCGAATTTTTCTGCGGTTAGTGCGAACCGGAGAAGCAGAAAAGGACACCCGCCAACGCCGCCCTAAACCTGAGCTATTGGCGATCGCAGACGCTGATCTCGATGCTCAGGCTGTGTTGCGTGGGCTGCTTGAGGATGACGGTGGGCTAGTGCAGGGGCGCTTGCTGGTAACGGGGCAGGAACAAGCCACCCTAGACTCCTGGGTAGATCTAGCGCATGAAGCACTGCTGGATGGATGGACACAGTTTGCAGAGTGGCGTAAGGGCGATCGGGAAGTGCGGAGACTCGTTGATCGGATGGAAGATTTTCGGCGAGAGTGGGAGCACCATCAACGAAATGCTAATTTCCTCATTCCAAAGGGGTTGTTGATGCAAGCTGAAGCACAAAACGAAAGTTTGATACTCTATCTAGCTCCTGCATTACAAGAGTTTTATCACCTCAGCAAAATTCGTGAGCAGGAACGTGAAGCAGCGATTGAATGGGCTAAATCAGAAGGATCATTGAGTGCACGAGCGAACGAATCAATAAAGTTACTACAACATGATCCAGTAATAGCTTTAGCACGTTCTCTTCAGTTAATGCAGTTAAATCTTGAACATACAAATCAGCAGCTTTTGGGTAATGTTCAGAATAGTTTGTATCAAGCAATGCAGTTTGCACGTGAACGTAATTGTCTGTATGGGCACAATGACTATGTGTATACAGTGGCTTTTTCTCCAAATGGTCAGACAATCGCTAGTGGCAGCCGAGACTGTACTATTCGATTATGGGATTTACAAGGTAATCTGATTGGAGAGCCTTTTGTAGGACACACAGACCGCATTGTATCAGTGGCATTTTCCCCAGATGGTCAGACAATTGCTAGTGGCAGTGATGACCAGACTGTGCGCTTGTGGGATTTGCAGGGCAATCAGATTGGTCAACCATTCGTAGGTCATGAGGACTTTATTTTATCAGTAGCATTTTCTCCTGATGGTCAAACAATTGCCAGTGGTAGCCGAGATCGCACTATTCGGCTGTGGAGACTAGATGGTAGAACGATTGGACAGCCATTTGTTGGGCATGGAGATCCAGTTGTATCAGTGGAATTTTCACCTAGTGGCAAGATGATTGCGAGTGCCAGCGACGACCGCACTATGGGAGCATCTCAAAGTTGCAGGAATAGAGTGACGCTGGCAAAATAAGGGCTGTCGTATTGAGACCAGCCATGACACCCGAAGATGAGCACGCCCTATCTAGCCATGCCCGCGAGATCGCCAAAATTTTGCATCGCAATG
>JBGTAZ010000329.1:0-10674 GCA_041749615.1 Leptolyngbyaceae cyanobacterium
TGCCCATGTTGCTAACATTACTCCTCTTTCCTTAAACATCCATCAGTGGCTTTGGCTACCTTTCCTAATCAGTTGCACAAGTTTAATCTCGATAATGTTGACGATTGTTAAGTCTGGGCGCGATCTCTCCCTTATTTACTCGTTGCCAATTTTTTCGGTGACTTACCTTCTATGTCTCCTGCCCCACGTTTTTCTAGAACTTCAGGGTCAAAGCGTGCTGCGTCTTTATTACTATGCAAGCTATTTGATTCCTTCCATGTTTCTAGCGATAGGAGAACAAGTTTCACTCGTTATGGAACACCTGCCTCGACGATTAGCAGGTGGCTTAATTGCAGGTGCCTTCATTTTGCAAATCCTCACCTTTCGTCAACTGCTCTATCGTATGGCATCTCAAGGGTTTTCCCACTCCGCCGCATTGGTAGACATTCAAAACTTGATGCGCGGCACCGCCATACTCGTAGGGATTCTCATCATGGTGCTGCTACTACTCCGCTTAATTTCGATTGGGGCTGTCAAACAACTCAAGCAATGGATAACGCTCAAGTTGATTTTAATGGTGACGTTGTTAGGTTTTTACTATTGCTTCAACTTTCAGGCATTGTTTACCTTGTTTGGCTCAGATAATGGTGCTTGGAGTCGTTTGCTCTACACCTCCATTCCTGAAGATTCGATGCTTGCCACCATTCAAACTCATAATATTTTGAGAGAGATTGATCCTAAAGTTGAAATGCTGTTTTGGTTTAAAGAAAATGAGTCAACTGTGTTTCCCATGGTTGACTCCCACTCACTAGCAATAAATCGAAATATTGGCAAGAAGCGCTCTAGATTAACCGGTTCCGCAGCAGAAACTCTTAACCTAACGAAAGCTCGTTTTGGAAAACTCCCTAGATTGGTTGTCTTATCTCAGAAGCCAGATATTGATACTATGCAACAGACTAATGTAGAGCTTGCATCCATCGGCTTTACATCCAAATTTATTGCAAGCTATGACATTGTTCAAGGAGATATTCGCTTTAAAATGACTATCATTCAAGTGATTGAAAAATAACCTATGGAAGTTGTGAAAATATAGATTTAAAACACATGATAAAGCCGTGTTCACACAACACTTAAACAGCTAAAAAAGTATTAAAGCCATCTCGCATACGCTATCAGTTTGAGCATTTCCTAGAAACTAAAAATGGTCAAAATTTCAGTTGTTATTCCAGTCTATAAAGCAGAGAGATGCTTACAGGAACTACATGAGCGCTTGAAGCAATCTCTAGAAAGCCTCTCTGATGATTTTGAAATTCTCTTTGTTGAAGATTGTGGAGGTGATAGATCATGGGAAATTATTCAAGACCTTGTAAAACAAGATTCAAGAGTTAAAGGTATTCAATTTAGCCGAAACTTTGGTCAACACTATGGCATTACTGCTGGAATAGATCATTGTGATGGCGATTGGGTTGTAGTCATGGATTGCGATCTTCAAGATCGCCCTGAAGAAATTCCTTTTTTATACAACAAAGCTCAAGAGGGTTATGATGTCGTGCTTGCTCGTCGAGGTAGACGAAAAGATAGGCTTCTGAAGCGCTTTACTTCTTGGATGTTTTATAAAATTTTCAATTATTTAACAGATCTAAATTACGATCCCCAAGTGGGCAACTTTCGGATTATTTCTAGAAAAGTTGCTGATAATTTTCGCCTGATTCGAGAGCAACTCCGATTCTTTGGCGGCTTAGTTGATTGGATGGGCTTTCCAACTGCCAGTATTGAGGTTCAACATGACAAACGCTGGGCTGGAAAAAGCACTTATACCTTTCGGAAACTCTGGAATTTGGCAACTGAGGCGATTATTTGTTACTCAGATAAACCCCTCAGGCTATCCGTTAAGGTTGGATTTTCCATCTCTTTTATGGCATGTGTTTATGGAATATACATTTTCGCACTGGCTCTGCTCAATCGTTCGGCTGTATCAGGCTGGAGCAGCCTAATTGTATCTCTATATTTTTTGGGAGGCATCATTATTGGAAATTTAGGAATTATTGGAATTTATTTGGGTAAGTGCTTTGACGAAGTCAAGGCAAGACCGCTCTATGTTATTAGAAGCCAAACTTTTACAATTTTCCGCAAAGCAGAGAATTATTCAGAGCCATTTCCCAGCCTTAGCAGCGAATCGGCAAGTCAAATAAAACATTGAAAAATCATCCTTCTTGTCTTTTTATACTATTGGCAGATAAATTCCAAAATCAATTATATCGGTAGATTAGCTCCAGTAGTGATAGGTCATCGAAGTATCTTTAAACTTAAATCCGAGTCTTGCATATAGATTAAGAACAGCAGCATTATTAACTGAAATCAAAGTATTCGCATGAGTTATTTTTTCCTCGATCATATCTTGCATGACAGACAACCATAAATAATCGCCTAATCCACTGTTGCGATAGCTACTATGAAATCCAGCAAGGATTAAATGAGAGTCTTTTCGACACATAAAGGCAATATTATCCGCTTTGTACTTCAATAAATAAAAAGTGACGTTTTCATCGCTGTAGAGATCACCCACCCAGTTGACAAACCTAATATCAGCCGATGAATTTGGGCATTTTGGATCGAGATGAAAGCGATCGTCTGTAAATGATTTATTAGCAATTTTTTTGATAGATTCTTTAACATCAATATTATCTTGATTCGTGATTTGAATATTCAAATCGTCTTGACAGTAACACTCCGGCGTAAAATCAGATTTGTTTTCTACAAACTGGTGCAAAATAGCGTTTTTACTCAGATTAGATTGTGGGACGACAGTTACTTCCATAAAGTAAAATCCACACTTTTGAAGTATGAGAGAAACTTCTATTGCATTTTTTTTAATCTTTGCCTGAACGAATATTCTTTTGAACTCCTTTTCTTGCGCTTCAAGGTTCGATTGAAGAATGTGAAGGTCTGGTTTCAGTAGGAACTCATCATCAACGGCAAAGCTTTCAACTTCTAAGTTTCGTGTTTCGTAGGGTAGGGGTACTAAACATTCCGAGTTGGACATATTCTTCAAAGTATTTCAACTAAAATTAACCACACAATGGTACTGTAATTCGAC
Source organism: Leptolyngbyaceae cyanobacterium (assembly GCA_041749615.1). GTDB lineage: Bacteria > Cyanobacteriota > Cyanobacteriia > Leptolyngbyales > Leptolyngbyaceae > ULC077BIN1. Next base: position 3,077 of record JBGTAZ010000329.1, read on the forward strand.
GTCTTTAATGAAGTAACTCAGAACATGATGGTTAATCAATTAACAAATTACTTTTATATATTTTTAGCAGTTGTTCTCACAGTATATGGTCAGCTTATCGTTAAGTGGCGAGTTGATTCTGCGGGAGCTTTTCCGCCCGATTTAATAGATAAGTTTTGGTTTCTTTGGCGATTAATCATCAATCCTTGGGTCATCAGTAGCTTTACTTGTTCTTTTCTGGCACTTTTGGCATGGATGGCAGCGTTAACTAAATTCCCCCTTAATTATGCTTATCCATTATTTATTAGTCTTACATTTACTATAGTCATTCTTTTTAGTACATTAGTTTTTAGAGAGCCTATTACTTTTTCAAAGACGATTGGAATAGCATTTATAGTGGGTGGAATTATTATTCTCAGCCAAAACTAGTGAGTATCTCAAAAAATGGTTCTACTCAAAAACAAAGGCTGAAAATCTTATGGATTCATTTGTTGTTCTTATTGGTGGAAGCTTTTTCTTAATAGCCTTGAATTATTAGTTGGCTGTCTAACAACGCTTTGCGTCTCTATTCGTGTTTTCGTATTATTTAAGAGAATATAAAAGCTGTTATGCCTCAGATTACGCAAGGAATTCGGTCTGTTTTATCAATTCCTACCGTCTACAATTTGTTTGGCTGGGTCATTGGTGATTCATTCGGACGACGAGTTTTTGTAAATGATTATCTTCATCTTCAGGGAGGCGATCGCGTTTTAGATATAGGATGCGGTCCGGGTGCAATGTTTCCTTACTTGCCAAACGTAGAATATGTGGGCTTTGATGCCAGCGAGGAATATATTCAGGCGGCTCAAACGCAATATGGCGATCGCGCAACATTTTATTGCAATCAGGTTAGTACCGAAACGTTGACATATCCTAGCTATTTTGACCTTGTTTTAGCAATTGGGGTGTTGCATCATCTTAGCGATATAGAAGCATTGCAACTCTGTCAATTAGCTGAAGCAGCGCTTAAGCCAGGAGGTCGATTTGTTACATTAGATGGCTGTTATCTACCGGGACAATCCCCGATTGCGCGCAATTTGTTGAACCGCGATCGCGGGCAAAATGTTCGAGATCAAGCGGGTTATACAAAAATTGTTTCTCAGGTATTCTCAAAAAATGTCGTTGCTAGTATCCGTCATGACTTGCTACGCATTCCTTACACTCACATTATTTTAGAATGCACCAAGTAATTCCCTTTAATCGCCCCCCCATTGTTGGAGATGAAATTCTTTTTATTCAGCAGGTGCTTGAGAGTGGGCATCTTTCCGGTAATGGAAAATTTACTAAACAGTGTCATGCCTGGTTAGAAAACAATACCCAATGCAACAAGGCATTTCTAACAACCTCTTGCACGGCAGCGTTGGAAATGTCGGCAATTTTGATGGATTTGCAGCCGGGGGACGAGGTAATCATGCCCTCCTATACGTTTGTTTCCACCGCTAATGCGTTTGTGCTGCGTGGAGCGATCCCTGTGTTTGTCGATATTCGCCCGGATACGCTGAATTTGGATGAGTCTAAAATTGAGGCGGCGATTACTGAAAAGACGAAGGCGATCGCACCGGTTCATTATGCCGGGGTCGGCTGCGAGATGGATGCCATTTTGGCGATCGCCCACCAGCATCAACTTTGGGTTGTTGAAGATGCTGCCCAGGCAATTTCATCCACCTATAAAGGCAAACCGCTGGGCAACTTTGGACATTTGGGAACCTTCAGCTTTCATGAGACAAAAAATCTCACATCCGGCGAAGGCGGAGCCTTATTAGTCAACTATCCTGCATGGGCAGAACGGGCAGAAATTTTATGGGAAAAAGGAACGAATCGTAGCCAGTTTCTTCGAGGTCAAGTCGATAAATATACCTGGGTGGATGTTGGTTCTTCCTACTTGCCCAGTGATATCAATGCTGCTATTTTGTGGGCACAGCTAGAATCGTGCGATCGCATCACCCAACGCCGACTAGAAATATGGCATCAGTATCATCAAGCATTTGCCGATTTAGAAACTCAAAACAAGCTTCGCCGTCCAATTGTGCCGCCGCATTGTCAACATAATGCTCACATGTATTACCTACTCTTGCCTGATTTGGCAATTCGCACCGCCTTTATCGAGGCATTAAAGCAGCAAGGAATTTACACCGTATTTCATTACGTGCCGCTGCACTCTTCTCCAGCAGGCAAAAAATATGGGCGACCCACTGCCGATTTAACTCAAACTGAAACGCTCAGTGAACGTTTGGTGAGGCTTCCCTTATGGTTTGGGATGACAGATAATCACGTGAACCAAGTGATTCAAGCAGTCATCCATTATTTGAAAGCCTAAACATCGCTGGTTTGCAGTGCCCTATTTTGGCTTATGATAATCCCTGCGAGAGTTGCGATTCAATTCTAGCTAGATCGCGTTTGATTATTTCGGTGGGTTCTTGAGTAAAAAGTATGACTAGCGTTCCTTACCTATCCATTGTTGCAGCCGCTCGAAACGACAATCACGGCGGAAATATGCTGCGCCGAATGCAGATATTTATTAATGGAGTGATTACTCAAGCACGCCGCTATCAGGTGCCAATCGAACTCATTATTGTGGAATGGAACCCACCAGCAGATAAGCCAAAGCTTTCAGAAGCGCTGACTTGGCAGGTGGGGGATAGTCCCTGTGTGGTACGAGTTATTGAAGTGCCCAACGAGCTTCATCAGCAGCTACGGCACTCTGCGTCCTTGCCACTATTTCAAATGATTGCTAAGAACGTGGGTATTCGTCGTGCCACAGGAGAGTTCGTTTTAGCAACGAATATCGATTTGCTGTTTTCGGATGCTTTATTTGAGTTTCTGGCATTGCGTCAGTTGCAGCCAGGGAAATCTTACCGAGTAGATCGCTATGATGTGGCTTCAGATGTTCCGCTAGAAAGCTCCATTGAGGAACAGTTTGCCTACTGCGATCGCTCAATCATTCGGATCAATCACAAAGACGGCATTGAAGAGCGATCGGTTGAAACACCCGAAATTGAGCAAGTGTCCCACCATCCAGTGTCCCCGGATGAGATCGCTCCATCGCTGCCTCCAAAATGGTATGAGCAAGTACCTGATTCAACCATTCCAAAACTTGCCAAACTTAGACAAATCTACAAACAGCTATTGCCAACATCGGTTAGAAACATCATTCTGAGTTCTTTACCCAAAGACTTCCAAAAGTGGTTAGTTGAACGGAGTTTGCTAACCGTTCAACCCCTGCCTATTGCCCCCGAATCAGAGGCAGAGGCACAGACAGAATCAGATATACCCTTGCCGCCTGCACAGCCTTTGCCCTATGCCAAGCTGCACACCAACACCAGCGGTGACTTCACGCTCTTGTCCAAAGCGGATTGGTTGACGATTCGGGGATATGCAGAATGGGAAATGTATTCTTTTCATTTGGATTCTATTCTTCTCTATACGGCTCACTATGCCGGAATTGAAGAAGAAATTTTGAGTGATGACATGCGGGCTTACCATATTGAGCATTCCTCCGGATGGACTCCTGAAGCTGAGCGATCGCAAGTTCTCGACAATCGACTGTCCTCTTTAGGAATTCCTAAACTCACCATGGATCAACTCGACGCGATCGCTCGACTGATGGAACAGCTTGGCAAGCCCATTCTCTTTAACGACGAAAACTGGGGGCTGAACCAACACACTTTGCCAGAAACCGTTATTGCTTCGGCAGTTTCCTAGCTTTATAAAGCCCTCACCCTAGCCCTCTCCCGATGGGAGAGGGAACCGGAATCTCTGAAAGCCCATCTCCGCAGGGAGAGGGGTTTGGGGTGAGGGCGATTAGTTGCACATCGCGTGATTATTGAAGTTGGAAGCGTAGAGTCTGTCATCTGACACGCTGTTGGCTGACCGGGCATACGATGCAGATAAACGAGTCCTAGAGCGACTGGAGCAACAGGGCAAAACGGTAGTGATTCCGCCCAAGCGCAATCGGACGATTGTGCGAGAGTATGACCAGGAATTGTACAAAGTCCGACATCTGGTCGATAATTTCTTTGCGAAGCGAAAGCAATATCGAGCGATTGCGACCCGCTGTGATAAGCGCGGACGCTCTGAAGGAGCCGGATTAGGACTATCAATTGTCAGAGCAATCGCGATCGCCCACGGCGGCAAAGTGACGGTGCGGAGTCAGTTGGGGAGCGGCTCAACCTTTGAGATCGTGCTGCCACTACAGTCGTTGCATCAAGGTTGAGTAGGCTTTAATCGGGCACAGTTTTAGAGAATTTAGCCCCAAACAGCTTCTTTAGAAAAACCAATGGGTCACTTTGCGGCAGGCTCATATCCACAAAAAGACTGCGAGCTAACTTCAACTGGGTCGCACTATATTGACTTTGATTTTGAGCTTGAGAAACTGCCAAACCTAACTCATGAAACCATTTCATCAAAACGGGAAGTGAGTTTTCTAGGGTGATAGCGGCTTGGTCAATGGAAAACTTGAGAATACGTCGCTTGAAATGAGCATTCATCAAGGTATAAACCGATCCATCCTGAATCACTATCCACTTTGATTGGGGCATTGCCTTCTCGCTCCAAGCGACCCAGAGATGCATCCGTTTTAAAGTCACGTCTGAGTCACGACGGTTTGACAAATAAAAGGTGAGCAATTTTGGCGGCAATTCTAGCACTCGCCGAGTCGGTTGAGGGGTGGCAGTGTCTAGGAGATTGTCTGGCAGATTAAAGGACGGCTCAACCATTGGCGCTGAAATGACGGGGGGCAAAAGCTCGACCCCAAAGGGTTGAGTGCTCTGTTCTGCGAGTGATGGCAGCGTAGATAAAACGGTTGAAACTTCCCAACGGTAGCGATCGAGCTTGCCACCCTCATACATACAGTTGGGAAAGGGGTACGATTCCTGGGCTACCGATTGATAGGTCTTTGGGTCGAGATATTCCAGACGCAAGTAGATTTCTGGAGTGTCATGCTGTTGCTTATCAAAGGTGTACTCTGCCGGGGGCGGCTCTAAACAAACCAATCGCACAATTTGAACAATGGCAGGATTCGTGGAGTCTTGTAATTGAAAAACATTGTGAGGCGAGTTAAAAATGATTCGCCCCGCAACATCTAAACGATAGGACAATGTACATCCTTGAGGGATATAAAACAAAGCGCCAATGTAGCGATCTAGCTTGGGTTTGCGCCGTCTTAGGTAGACGTAGTATTGAGTTGGGTGACTCAATCCTCGATCTTGGTAGCTATAGTCTTTTTTGAGCAGCAACCGAGTATTGTGGTTGGCTAATGCGGATGAAATCTCTGGATGAGGGCGATCGCCAATTTCTCGTAGCCCAAATTCTACAATGGCTTGAATATGTTCAGGTTCAAGCTGAGTAAGGAGTGTCCGAATCAAAGCAACTTTAGCGGTGGCTTCAAGCTGACTGATCGGCTCCAGCAGTTTGGCGTTGCAGCTTAAAACACTTTCCAAAGATATAGTTGCTTGGGAAAGCTCTGCTTGACGGAATTGTCCCGTTACCGCTTCAACCTCTTGCTTTAGAGTAGTTGGAACCAGCCTCTCAACTTCCGGGGCAGGCACGTCACGATTCATATCTAGAAGAAATAGAGGGAACTACACACTACACTGATCGCAAACCGAGTCAGCCGAACCAACTTAATTTATTTAATTGTGATTATTTGTTCAATTGTGATTATACATTCTAGCCTAAAGCTCTAATAGATCTAGAAACTCTGATTGAAAATTACACGAACTATACCAATCTGCTGCTTGCTACTGATCTCGACTATCGATGGAAGCGGCGATCGCGACTAAGCCTCGATCTCCACATGCTTGACTGGGTAGGCAATACAGGCTAATGCCAAGCCTGCCTGCTGATCGGCGGCAGTTAATGCGGTTGGTGTTGTATCGTATCGAACTTGTCCTTTGCTGACCCGCACCTTACATGCCCCACACGCCCCCACTCGACAGGCAGAGCGCATCGCAATCCCCTCCTGCTCTGCAATCTCCAAAATAGAGGCATCTTCATCGGCTGTAACCTCTCGCTCAGACTGAATGAAATGGATGACTGGAGCCTCATTTGTCGATGTCGCTACGGCAGTAACCAGAGGGTCTATATCAATGCTATTACTTGTCAACTCAGATACGGGTACTGATTGCAAGACTGAAGTAGAGGTCGGCTTGAGTGGCGGCAGTGTGCCACCAAAGCTTTCTTCTTGATAGTGTTGCATCGGAAATTGCAGGGTTTCCAGCAGGGAACGAACGGACTGCATAAATGCTGCGGGACCACACACATAAACGGCGCGATCGCTCAAATCAGGGACAACAAATTGCAGCATGGATTGAGAGATGCGCCCAGTCAAACCCATCCAGGCACGCCCTACAGATTGCTGAGTAAGGGTGATTGCAAGCTGAAAATTTGGCATTTGAGCCGTGATTGACTCTAACTCAGCCCGAAACACAATATCTTCTAAAGTGCGGGCAGAGTGGAGAAAGAGAATATCGCAGTCTGTCAGCGAATCTTGAACCCAGCGGGACATCGACATCATCGGTGTAATGCCGCTTCCAGCCGAGATCAACAGCATTTTAGGAGGTAGGTTGGGTAGGCAGGTAAAATTGCCCAACGCTCCCCCCAGCAACCGGACGCGATCGCCCACCTTGAGATGATCATGCAGCCAGTTGGAAACCAAACCCGCTGGCAGTTCTGGTTGATCAGCCGGTTGAGGAACTCGCTTAATCGTCACGCTGAGGTGATAAGGACGAGTGGGAGATGATGAAATTGAGTAAGATCGCATGACCGACTTGCCCTCAATTTCTACCTCTAAATTGACAAACTGTCCGGGCTGATAGTCAAACAGCACACCGGGTTCTGCCACAAAACAAAACGTCTTCACATCAGGAGTTTCATCCACAATCCGACAGCAGCGGCACAGCAAATCTTCCCCTGCCCATGGCTGCTCTGGAATCACAAAAGGCGACGGCAACCCAACCTCAGCCCCTTTAATTGAAGGTGGAGTTAAGGCTTCTACATGCAAAAATGTTTCTCCAATCTGAAGCAGATCGCCCGGACTCAGTTGGCGGTTGTCGTTTATCGGAATGCTTTCGCCGTTGAGCAAAGAACCAGAGGTGCTGCCATCATCAATGTAGTAATAGACCCCCTCAATGTAGACAATTCGCCCATGCACACGACTCACCTCTGGGCTAGGCAAAACCAAGTCACAGGTTGTATTTCGTCCAATTAACCACTCGGTTTGTTCCGCATGAGATGACTCTAAACAATGGGTTTGAAATTGCTGTTGCTCAAAATTAACTGACTTCAAATTCAACATGGGGACTAACTCCTTGTGTGGCAGGCGAGATTGAGGTGACTATTACCGAACTGTTGATTTTCTAGACGGTTTGGCGATCGTTCTGGCTAACGTGACTGCATCGTGAAGGTGGGCAAGCGATCGCTGAGGACGGGCAGACTTTAAAACTTCTGGACGAGTAGCCGCGATCGACTCCATCGCCGCAAAGTGATCAGAATCCTTCAGTTGCAGGTCTAGTCGTAGCTTTTTGCAATACTCAAAACTGTTGCTAGCGCTGGTTGTCTGTTGCTCCAATAAATCCAGGACC
>JBGTAZ010000330.1:0-2491 GCA_041749615.1 Leptolyngbyaceae cyanobacterium
TGGCGTTGTCCGGCTGTGCGACGAGTATCAGAAAGGTCTGCGAAGGCTTCGACAATGGCAAGTTGAGGCATCGGGTCTCAGGATTTGGGGAGATAACCTAACTACCCTATCAGGTACTCAATTAGAATGAAATAGCCCTGATTCTCAGCTAGTGGCAATCCAAGAATTCTCTTCAAGACTCTTGACAAGAGTAGCAAAGTTAATACATCCGAAATAGAATCTGTTGTCAGGAATTATTATCGTGCTGACATATGGTCTGAGCATACTAAGTTAGGCGAAAAATATACAGGACATAAAGCTTTAATTGACTGGGGAAGAAATTTTATAGAAAATCATATTTTTGCTGCAATCCATAATAAAAATCGAGGGCAACTTAAAGAGGGTAAGGAAGAATTAACAATTTATTTTTGGATTCATAAAGATGTCCCCGAGATGGTTAAAGAGGCACTTCGGCTTCTATGCTACACAGGCGTAATCAGACGAATAGATGATGGTGTGCGAAATAGTCACTCAAAAATTGGAACACGATATGAGGCAAAATATGGGTGCATTATTTCTCTAGACCCTAGCCCTCAATCCTACTCCGAAGTACTTGGTAGAAGCTTAGATGTCAGGAGATTTAATGAATTTGGGGCAAATCATGCTGCTTATCAAAATTTACCTCAACATAATCTTCAAGAAGTTCAGGATGAAGAAATTGCAGAAGTAGTGAGAAAGCAACTTCAACAAGGAATTGATGCACTTGATTTAACTGATTGGCAGAAAGAAAAGTTGCGAGGCGTTGGAGTAACTACTATTGAATCTTTATTGTCTTTGCAAGAAGAGTATTTGATTCAAAATATTTATCAAGTAGGGATTGTTCGAGCTAGGACTATGAAAAATGCAGCAACTGCTGAACTGCTAGAGTATCTATCTGGTTAAGTCTTAGATTTAGGTAAAGCCAACAAAATAGACTAAAAGTAGAAAACTTGATTACACAATAATCTTACGTCTGAATCGTTAGGATTTTACCTCTTCTTGATGCGGTAGAAACTAAACCTGCTCTGGTTTTGGTTCGTGATAGCTTGCTGATGAGCATCATTAGCAAGCAGGAGATTCCAACGATTTGGATAATGAGAGTAAATCCGCACGCCTCAAATCACCTACCAGCAAAATCTATATCGCTGAAAAATATGATTGCGATTCAAAATTCTCTCTACCTTTTTCCAGAAGACTACCTGGCTGAGGAAGAAGGTAGTGTCGTCAAGCATGAATATCAGGATGAGCAAATCTATTACATGGCGGGGGAGACTGACACTCACAATGCGATTGCTGTAAACCTTTTTGCAGTCCTCAAAAATCATGGGAAACAACAGAGTTGGCTTGGAAAAAATAAACGGGTGTCTGGGATGGTGGAATCGTGAGCAATCGTATTTGGTTGAAAGGCTTCGTGATTGGGGCTGGAGCGATCGCTAGCTTCCTAATTCCCACATCTGCCTTTGCCCAATCAGCAGCAGACTATCGCCAGCAAGGGCTGAGTTTGCGAGCGCAGGAACGTTACCCAGAGGCAATCGCGGCACTGCAAAAATCCGTGGAGCTAGAACCACAAAATCAATCGGGGCGGGTATTGCTGGGCTGGACTCAACACAAAGCCGGACAAACTCCCGCTGCCGAAGAAACGTTACTCGACACCTTTAACCAGAACCCGTTTGAGGTGCCAACGCTGAATGCGTTAGGCATTGTCTACTTAGTCGGCGGCAAGCTTAATCACGCGATCGCGGCTCATTCCTGGGCGGCAGTACTCAAACCCAACAACGAAATTGCCCACTACAACCTCAGTCTGGCATTGGAGCGCATCGGGCAATATGACTGGGCGATCGCCACGGCAAAGGAAGCCGCCAAACTGGAACCCAGCAATCCTCATCCTCTCGTAGCCGAAGCGATCGCCCATTTGGGAAATCAAGAAACCGCCCTCGCCCAGTCTGCATTTCGCCAAGCGATCGCGATCGACCCACGATACAGCGACTCTGGCTTTTTGACTTATCTGAATGAAGCAGGCTTCAGTCCTGACCAAATTTTGCGATCGCAACAAGTCCTGCGATCGTTGTAAAAATGCGATCGCACTATGAAACCATCGACAGGCATCAAAAGCAAGCCGTGCCGATGGTTTAAGTCAAGCGTTCAAAACCGTTTAGTAGCGGTCATCCCGAACAAAATCGCCGCGAACCCAACCCTTCGCGCCCGACTGCCGGAATTGAACGCGATACCAGTTGAACCCTTCGCTATCACACGCTTTCGCCAAGATCACTACGGGATCACCCGCATAGCCAATGTGACGAGCATAGGCACTGCGGCTTGCCCCATCCCGAACATTGATCGGAGAGCGTGACTCAGAACTCATCAAAAAACCAGTATTACCCGCAGTCATGCCAGTATATCTACAATTTCGAGCAAAACTAGGAGCCGCAGTCAGCAACAAACCACCTAGCGCTAATCCCAACCATTTCAAACT
>JBGTAZ010000331.1:0-2267 GCA_041749615.1 Leptolyngbyaceae cyanobacterium
GGCAATGCCCACGGCAATCACCACGGCGACTCGCACGCCTGCCAAAATCACGCCCAACGCCAGCGGCAGTTCCACGCGAGACAGCAATTGCCAATCGGTCATGCCCATGCCCCGTCCGGCTTCGCGCACGGCTGGGTCAACGTTCATGATGCCTGTGTAGGTGTTGCGGATGATGGGCAGAAAAGAGTAAACCGTCAGCGCAATAATGGCGGGGACGGCTCCAATGCCGACAAAGGGAATCAACAAGCCAAACAGCGCCAAGCTCGGAATCGTTTGCAGAATATTGGCGATCGCCAAGACGGGCTGACGCAGTGCTTTTTTGCGGGTGATCAACACACCTAGGGGGATGCTGATTAGAATGGCGATCGCGACGGCAATGCTGACCAGTAAAAGATGTTCGCCTGTGCGTTGCACAATCTCGGAACCATAGCGAATCAAAAAGAAATCTTGCATGGGTTAAGCTCCCACTACAAATTGGGGAATCGATCGCAGCGTGTTGAGAAAGGTTTGGGCTTCGGGTTGGGGCGATCGCGCAAAGGCTTCGGGGGTGGCTAATTCCACCAATCGTCCATTTTCCAGCAAGCCGATCCGCGATGCCAAAATGAAAGCTTCTTGAATGTCGTGGGTGACAAACACAACGGTTTTATTGAGATCCTGCTGCAATCGGCGAAACTCCTGCTGCAATTCCATACGAGTGATCGGATCGAGCGCGCCAAATGGTTCATCCATCAGCAAAATCGGTGGGTCAGCCGCTAGCGATCGCGCTACGCCTACCCGCTGCCGTTGCCCACCCGATAATTGATGCGGGTAGCGACTGGCAAACTCAGCCGGATCAAGCCCCACCTTGTGCAGCAATTCATGGGCACGGGCTTTGACCCGCTGGGGTTTTTCGCCTTGCAGCGTCGGCACCACACCCACATTTTGCTCAATCGTAAAATGGGGAAACAGCCCGGTTTCTTGAATCACATACCCGATTTGCCGCCGCAGTTGGATTTCATCCCAATCCGTGGTCGCTTTTCCATTCACCAGCACTTGCCCAGAGGTGGGCGTGAGTAAGCGATTGATCAGCTTCATGGTGGTGGTTTTGCCAGAACCGCTGCGCCCTAAAAGCACCAGAAATTCGCCCGTTTGAATCGTGAAGCTTAAATCGGACAGGAGGGTTCGCCCATTCGCCACGACCTCAACCTGCTGAAATTGCACAATCGGCTCGGCTGCTGCGATGCGGCTTGCTTCATTCCACTCCATGCCTCCTCCATTCCCACCTAAGCGCCTCAATGTCTTCTAACCCTACCATTTGGCATTCCCGTATTGCCAACCCCAAACTTGTGAGGGATTAAGGTGCAACAGTAGTTGAGGCAGGGAAAGTGATGCAAGATTGGGTCGTTTACGGAAAATAGGTTTTTTGGGGACTATGGGGGTGAATTGGGATTCCGCTTACAATTTAGCTATGGTTCAACTGATAGTAAAACCCATGTCCTCAACACTTCAATGGCAACCAGAACCCAATCTCCTCGAAAGACTGACCCATCTGGCTCAACAACGTGGACAATCTCCCGAAGTCATCGTCACTGAAGCCGTCAATCTGTACTTGCAACTCCAATCCTCCCAACCCCAAACAGCAGATCCTCTGATTGGACTATTTGCAGGTTCATCTGATTTAGCTGATCGTTCGGAAGACATTTTGCAACAAGACATCACCCCCGCATCTGGATGGACATGGAAACAGCCATAGCCGATACTGGCTTTGTGGTCGCGCTGCTCAACCGATCCGATCCTCAGCATCTCTCTGTTGCTGCAATCTATATCCAACAACCAACAATCATCTTGCCCCAGACTGTATTAGCAGAAGTGGCTTATCTGGTGGGACGGGAGGCAGGCATCACAACAGTCATTGCATTTTTACAAGGGTTAATCAGCAGCCTATTTCAGTTGACTCCTCTCATCCAACCAGACATTGATCGAATTGCCGAAATCCTTGAGCAATATCAAGACAGTCGGATTGACTTTGTGGATGCAAGTGTTATGGCGATCGCGGAACGGTATAACGGTCGTACTATTCTGACTTTAGACCAAAGAGACTTTAGATTATTTCAACCTCAACACTGCAAAAATTTTGATATTTTGCCGGGTAGTGTTCTAGACCTGTGGATCGACCTTAGAGGTCTAAGCCAAATTCATAGCGGTTGATGAATAGACCAATGACTACATCGTGCAAGCAAATCGACTTAGAAAAGCAAATGGTTTTGCGGGCTAGTCGTTTAATCCGA
>JBGTAZ010000332.1:0-5095 GCA_041749615.1 Leptolyngbyaceae cyanobacterium
TCGCAGCATTGATGATTTTTTGCTGTGTGATTGGACTGGTGATGACGGAGTGGCTGCATCTGACGATCGCCGCGATGTTGGGGGCGTTGATGCTGGTATTTTTGAATATTTTGACGCTGGATGAAGCGATCGCTTATATCGCCAAAAGCCACTCCACGATTGTGCTTTTTTTTGGGGTGATGGTAATGGTTCGTGCTTTTCAGCCCACGAATGTGTTTGACTACCTGGCAACCCAAATGGTGGTGCTGGCAAAAGGGAAAGGCAGTCGATTGCTGTTGGGCATTGTGGCAATTACCACACCCATTTGCGCGATGTTGCCGAATGCCACTACGGTCATGTTGCTGGCACCGTTAATCCCACCCCTCGCCGCAGAAATTGGCGTTGATTTTGTGCCGCTGCTGATTTTGATGGTGTTTGTGGCAAACAGTGCAGGGCTGCTGACCCTAGTGGGCGATCCGGCGACCTTTATTGTCGGCACGTCTATTAATATGAGCTTTACCGATTATTTGCAAAAGCTGAGTTTGGGGGGCGCGATCGCCGTGGTGGTTGTCATAGCAACCCTACCGTTTTTGTTCAAAAAAATCTGGCGCACCGAACTTGCCAGCTTGGATACTCTACCTCGTCCCGAAATCAACCATCCCCGAATGCTGCTAGTCGGGTCGTTTATTGTATTGCTGGTGCTGGTTTTCTTCGTGATTGGGGAAATGCTGCCTGTGCCCGTTTCTCCGGCAACGGTGGCGCTGTTGGGTGCCGTGCTTTGCCTGATGCTTGCTCACCATAGCCAAATTGACTCCATCAACAATATTTTGCGGGATGTGGATTGGAGTACGCTGCTGTTTTTTATGAGCATTTTTGTCTTGATTGGCGGCTTACAAAAAACAGGTGTGGTTAGCAGTGCCTCGGTCGCCTTGGCGTTTCTGCTTGGTAAAAACGTAGCGCTGGGTTCTATTGCCCTCCTGTTTGCCGTCGGCTTGCTTTCTAGCGTGGTGCCTAACATTCCTCTGGTGGTGGCAATGGTGCCTCTGCTCAAGGAGTATATTGTCAATGCCGGATTTGTCGGCAAGGAAATTTTGGCTCCTGGTTTCGAGGGTCAATTGCCAGCCGAAGTCTTGCCTCTGTTCTACGCCATGATGTTTGGGGCGACGCTGGGCGGCAACGGCACACTGGTTGGTGCCTCTTCTAACATCGTTGCTGCGGGTATTTCAGAGCAGTATGGTAAGCCGATTTCATTTCAGCGCTTTCTGTATTATGGGTTGCCGACTATGAGCTTACAACTGGTGGTGTTGGCAGGGTATGTCAGCATTGTCTTTCTGCGAGGATAAAGTTTGCGATTGAAGATGCTTAGTAAACCGCGATCGCTGCACTGGTAGCTTTTTCAATCAAAAACAACTGACCATTCAATAAAATAACTGGCATTGCTGAATTTGGGGATGAAATTTGTAGGGGCAATCCCTTGTGGTTGCCCTCTATCTGGGGCAGGGTAGGCACAAGACCTACCCCTACAGTCAAAAATCATACTTGCATTCAGCAACGCCTAACTTTCCACCCAGCGCAGGCGGGAGGTTTGAGCAACCTACAGCAATCCGCGATAGCGAATAAAAATCAACACAACTGCCCAAGAGCCGAGTGCGACTTTAATGGCAACCAAGATATTCAAAATCGGCAAAATGCCGCCGCTGAACAAATCTCCCAATTGACCGTGGGGTAGCTCGTAGCCCGCCAGCGTGATCACCGACAGCACAATGAACACCAGCACTGAAATCTTTTCCCAGGTGGCAGCGTGCCAGCGATCGTACAGGTCTTGCATCCACTCCGGCGACGCGGTAATTGCCACTAACCCGATCGCTGTGCCGCCTGCCACCCCTGCCGCAAATCCCCCTCCAGGGCTGAGGTGCCCCCGTAAGGCTAGTTCAATCCCTACGAGGGCGGAAATTGTCGCCCCGAATCTTGCCAGAACGATCGATCCTTGATCGGTAAACCGATAAATTGCACAGGAGGGGCGCTCGTTCGCTAGCAAAAAATTTGCTCCCATAATCGCGATCGTAAAGACGACCACTTCAAAAATCGTGTCATACAAGCGATTGCGAAAAATGATGCCGGATACCGCATTCGTTACCCCTGCATCTTGAACGACCATTTGGACAATTGATCGCAAATCGGGTGCGGGGTTTGGAATCAACAGCATTTTGAAAAACAGCGCCCCCCCTGCCACCACATAAACCCACTTCCAGGCAAACTTGTTCATCAATAGACTTCCTCCAGATCGGGTGAGGTTTCATCTGCCGTTAACACAGGCAACCCGTCCGCCACATTAACCTGACTTAGCGTGACAGCGCCTTCTGGCAGTTCAGCCTGCAAAATTTCATATAATCGCGGCACGCGAAGTGCTATGTGGTAAGGCAATTGGGGGGAATCAAGCTGGCTATCTAGGAGCGATCGCCCGTCACAAATCGCATGAACCTCTCGATCGAACAATGCCCGTTGCAGCGCTTGGGAGTTAGCGAAGGGCAAAATTTCTAGCCGCAGATGACGTTTGTGCAAAATGCGCTGCAACTCGTTCGTTAGTTGGGTGAAGGCGGCATCTGGAGGGCAATCCGTTTTTGACTCCAGCACCCCCAATTGCAGCACTAGCGAAGACCTGACGGCGATCGCGTACAGCGTAATCGCCAGCATTGTCCCGACGAGGGCTTCCGTCAAGGCAACATCCGCAGCCCCCAACACGGCGTAAACCATCGCGGCGATCGCGCCCAAAATGCCCCGCATCACCAAAGCATGGTAGGGGTCATCTTGCAATACCACCATGCCCGCTGCCAAGGGTAACAATGCCACAATCCAGTAGAGATAGCTATCAGTCATCTGCTCCTCCCTGCGTGGAGCAATATGCCAAGACATAGCCCAACATGGTGTTCCAGATTGCCAGAGAGGCGATCGCTAGAATCAGCCAGGGCAGGGCAGCCGGAACTTTGAGCAGCAAGCCAAACAGAATCAGCATGGAACCCAGGGTATCCGCGACCGATATCGTGTGGAGTTTGTAAAGCACCGATCGCGACCCCAACAGAAAGGCTGTGCCCCAGAACATGAAAATTAACCCAATGCCAATGCAAATCCAACTCAAGACCTCACTCATTTGTCCCCTCACTCATTTGAGTAATTCATGCGCCTAAGAATGTGTGCCAGCAGCATCAGCCCAGCGTTGCCCACACTCAGAATAATCACCCCTGCCACCGCCACCATTAGATCATCCCGCAGCACCGAAACCACCAGGATGATCACCGCCGTTTTAGTGGCGACGCTGGTTAGTGCCAGCATCGTTTGCCAAATATCGTCGTTGCGCCATGCTGCATAGAGCGGCGGCAGCAGGGCTAGCAAAATGGCAAACACGACCCAGTTAAGATCCATGGGTTCTCCTCCGACGTGTAATTTGATGCACCTCATACCAGCCGGAATCATCATGCTTAACGACGATCGTTTTGGGTGTGAACGTAATCAGAAAAATGTCGAGGAAAATCAATCCGGGCGATCGCCGGAGTGGTACTTGTTCCAGCACGATTTCCTCCCCTCGGTGGGGGCGAAACATCAGTTCAACTGCCTCCATATAGGCTTGGGGAATCGCTTTCACAGCCTGCCCCAGCGATTGTGCCCAATCCCGCCAAGAGTCGGAGGACTTAGGTTTGCCCGGTAATAAAAAGGCGATACAGACTCCAATTAAAATATTTGCCAGACTGAAGTTTGCAGTTAGTAGGAACCAGAGTGTAAGTCTTAAAACAATTTGCCCAATCATGTTAAAAAACCCTGTTGGAGGCGGAAAATAATCAGAAAAGAAGAAAGAAAAATCAAACGTCCAATCAGACTGCAAACACTGCCCAGAAGAGAAAGACTAATATCACACTCATCATGCCAATCAAATGATCAAATTGCTCCAAAACGCGCGGGAGTTTGACCGAAATGCGCCGAAAGACTAGGAAATAGATGAGCCAGCCTAGGGCGATCGTTGCCAGGGGTTTGATGATATTCGCCACGGTGTAAGCTTCGACATACACCAGATTTGCAGCGATCAAGCCCCCAATTAACAGGACGATCGCCAACCAGAATCCAGGAGTGACCTTCGTTTGATCAAGTCCTGGGACATCCTTTTTGTGGGGCAAAAAGATCAGCTTGGCAAACGAGATCGCAGTGCCCAAGGCTGCTATATTCATGCCAATCACCTGCCACGGCACCAAATTTTTCATCGTCAGCACCTTTGCGCCAAAGCCCGATAGCATAGGGAAACCGGAGATAGAAAAACTTGCTGCCACGAGGGCAATCCAGATCGGCGTGGCGATCGACATCTGGTGTAATTCCTTTAAATTACGGCTGGGCAACGTTCCAACGATTAAAAATAGCGCTGCTTTCACCAAGCCGTGAGTCAGGGCATAGAATGCTCCCACCTCTGGAGCCGCCAAAATAAAGCCCAACTGGGACATCGTATGAAACGCCAGCATCCGCTTCACATCTTTTTCAAATACGGCATAGCCCACTCCCAGCACCGCCGTGCCCACCCCAAACGCTCGAATAATCGGGTCAAGTTCGTTCACCAGCAGCGCACATCGGACTAGGGGCAAAATCCCCGCCTTGACCACAAACCCTGACATCATCGCCGATACCGGACTATCCGATTCAGCGTGCGTCAGTGGCAGCCACAAACCGGAAACAAAAATTCCTCCCTTGACCAGCAACCCCATGAAAATCAGCGCTAAAGCCTCTGGAGGGGCTTCTCGCACCCCTGCAAAACTGAAGGAATGGGTTGCCTGATACACCAGTGCAGCACCCACCAGGTAGAACAGCATGGCGACGTTGCTGACAAACAGATAGCGTAGCCCCACCCAAATTGCGCGATCGCTGCGGGGGTAGGCAATCAGCAAGAACGTGGCAATGCTCAATACTTCTAGCGCAACGTAGAGACTGATAAAATCGACACAGGCAAAGGCGGCATTGACGCTGCCATGCAGAATGATGGTTTGAGCGTAAAAAAATGCGCTTTTATTGAGTGACCAGCAGTAAAACAGGACTGCAACCGTTACCACGGCATTGGTAAGGATGAAATACGCCGTCAGCG
>JBGTAZ010000333.1:0-5519 GCA_041749615.1 Leptolyngbyaceae cyanobacterium
TGCAAAGTTGGGCAATCGCACGTAATTTTGCACTCAATTTGTATCGTAGTTATGGTCTGCAAAACATGGCTCAAGCTCAACGTCTTGCTGGCTTTAGCCTTAACATGCTGAAAGATTTATTTAGAATGAAATAGCCCTGTAATTGATCGTATTGTAATTCATTCACATCAACTAAGGAGATTACTATGAAGCAAGTCAAAGCGATTCAAGGGTTTGATTTCCATGGGCGAAGTGTTTTGGTAGAAGATATACTGAACCTGCTCGATGATAGCGTGGCTAACGAACTGATTGAAGCTGGCAAAGTGGTGGATATTCCGATCGAGATGCCTGGTGCCCCTCCGCCCCTTCCCGCAGCCTCTCCCGCAGAATAAGGTGCCTAGTTCTTTCAAAAATAATTGCTCAACTCTGAACAATTGACGTAAAAAACAGCCCGTCAAGCAGGCTGTTTTTTGTTAATCTCTTATGGAGTTGCGATCGCCGAATAGATATTACATATTCATTCTGCGATCGCTGAGTTTTTTTATTGTAAATAAATGATTGATTCCCGCAGGGTGGGTCAACTCGCAAAACTGGGATGCACTCTGGTCGAGGAACCGATGCCAACTTAGCCTATAATTGGGGCGAATAATCGTAATCTCGGTAAAAGACAGTTGAGTAACTCCGTTTATGAGCGATCGATCGCTCCTTGGCAGCAGTTGAGCCTCAAGCAACAGGTCGCGCAATTGCTAGTAGTACGTGCTTCTGGGCATCTCTTCGATCACGAAATTCGTTACCCCCAGTGGGAAGCACCCACCGCAACACTACAACATTGGATTCAGGATCTAGGGGTGGGGGGCGTTATCCTCTTGGGTGGAAGTACGTCGGAGCTAGCTGTGAAAATTCAGCAGATGCAAAGCTGGAGTCAAGTGCCCCTGCTGATGGCAGCAGACATTGAGCAAGGGGTGGGGCAACGGTTTTCAGGTGCCACCTGGATGCCGCCCCCAATGGCTCTGGGTGCGATCGCTCAATCCGATTTGTCGCAAGCCTGTGATCATGCGCGCACGATGGGAGCGATCACCGCTCAAGAAGCTTGGGCAGTTGGACTCAACTGGCTTTTGGCTCCCATTGTTGATATCAACAACAACCCTAAAAACCCAGCGATTAGCCTGCGAGCCTTTGGAGAAACACCGGAAATTGTCATTCCTTTAATTGAGGCATTTATCCAGGGCGCTCAAGATTATGGGGTTCTGACCACAGCGAAGCATTTTCCGGGACATGGGGACACATCCACCGATCCTCACCTAGACCTACCCCTAATTCCCCACCCACGGGAACGCTTAGATCGGGTAGAGTTGGCTCCCTTTCGAGCCGCGATCGCGGCAGGGGTGAGTGCGGTGATGACTGCACACTTACAAGTACCTGCTTTAGACCCAGATTGTCCTGCCACCTTTTCATCGTTGATTTTAACCCAGCTATTGCGTCAAGAAATGGGGTTTGACGGCTTGATTGTCACCGATGCACTCGTGATGCAAGCGATTACCCGGCACTATGGAGACTATGACGCTCCCATCATGGCATTGGAGGCTGGAGCGGATATCATCCTCATGCCTGTTGACCCATCGGGAACCATTGAGGCAATTTGTGAAGCCGTGCAAACGGGACGCTTGAGTCGGGAACGAATTCATGCATCACTGGAGCGAATTTGGCGATCGAAGCAGGAGATCTTCAGCCCCACTCTGAGGTCAAAGCAACACCGATCAGTTAGCGAATCTGAAGCCCGCTGGGTAGAGAGCGTCGCCCAACCCAAAGCCGCTGATTTCTGTCGCCTCGTTCTACATCAATCCCTAACGATTCGCGCTCCGTCTCCTGGAAAGTCACGCCAAGCAGTACAGGGTCAAGATGCAAACTCTGACACACGGGTCACGGCGACAAATTTGATTGTGGTGGACAACTTATTACAGGCGAGTTTTCTAGGACTACACACCCCTGCGGTTAGAATGCCGCAAGAATGGGGCTATCGCGTGCAATGGGTTGATAGTCAAATGCCTGTTATTGACTCTATCAAAGACCTCCAACCGACGCTGCTGCAACTGTTTATTCAGGCTAATCCTTTTCAACAGACGACGGGCTTGGTTCAGCTTGCACAACGCTGGCTAGAGTCATTATTGGAGGCAGAGCAACTACAAGCCCTAATTCTCTACGGTAGCCCATACGTTTGGCAGCAACTCGTTCCCCTATTGCCATCCAACCTTCCAGCGGTGTTTAGCTACGGTCAAATGCCTCTGGCTCAGGCGATCGCGTTAGACAAGCTTCTGGACTTAGGGGGGGCTATTCAAGGTGCGCCGTGTATTGACCCAAAATTTACGACTTAAGAAGTGGTTCTTGTCACATGACACTGCTGAAGCCAGCGCTGGATTAGCAGAGGCTTACCGCCAAAGTGGAGATGCAGATAGGAGGCGTGAACCTGAAACCGTTGCCACCCTTCAGTTTTATGCAGCGTGCTGTCGTAGTTTTGGATGACAAACACAGGCTGTTCTGGCTCTGTGGTCAAGTGAGAGCGATGAAATTCGTGTCCCCAAATGATTTCACCTGTTTCGATGATGGGAGACGATCGCTGAGCGGTTGCCTGTCGATATCCCAACGTCAGTCGTTTACCCATCTGCGCGTCCGTTGGCAAAATTCCCACCATTGGATATGCCTTCGCTTCAAAATCAATAATGCGATCGCATAAATACATCAATCCGCCACATTCGGCATAGGTGGGCAGTCCTGCCGCGATCGCCGCTTTCACTGCCTGCTGCGCCATTTTATTGTCACTCAATTCTGCTGCAAACACCTCTGGAAAGCCACCGCCAAAGTAGAGACCATGAATGTTTTCGGGGAGGGCGCGATCGCGGATCGGACTCCACTCCACCAGTTCAAACCCAGCCGCCTGTAGCAGATCTAGATTATCGGCGTAGTAGAAACTGAAGGCGCGATCGCGGGCAATAGCAAGGCGGGGTGGCGGGGTGGCGGGGTGAATTTTGAATTTTGAATTTTGTTCGCGTTCGCGCAGCGTGTGCCTTGCACTCAGCGTCTCCGTAGGAGATATTTTGAATTGTAGAGGGGTGGAGGGGGAGGGAGTCAGGAGGAGGGGTGAGAGGATGTCCCAGTTGAAGCAGGTTTCGCCGAGGTGGGCGAGGTGATCGATCACGGTTCTCAGTTGGGGGAGTTCGGCGGTGGGGATCAGTCCAAGATGGCGATCGGGGATGGTGATTTCGTCTTGTCGTCGCAGAACTCCTAGAATGGGCAGGTTGAGAGGGGCGATCGCATCTTGGAGAAGTTCGAGATGGCGATCGCTGCCGACCCGATTTAAGACCACTCCGGCAAAGGTCAACCGAGGATCAAAGGTGGTGTAACCGTGGGCGATCGCGGCAATCGAACGGGAGGTGCTGCTGCAATTGAGGACTAGAGCGATCGGTAATCCCAATAACCGTGCAATATGCGCCGTGCTTGCCCAATCATCTTTGCCCGTCACGCCATCAAATAATCCCATCACGCCTTCTACTAGGGCATAGTCAGCGGATTGGCAGTGCCGCTGAAAACACTCAATCACATAGGATTCTGAGGTGAGAACCGGATCAAGATTGCGGCAGGCGCGCCCGGTGACAAACTGATGAAACATCGGATCGATGTAGTCGGGTCCTACTTTGAATGACTGCACCCGCGCCGGGTCACGACGACATAGCGCCGCCAACAGCGCCAGCGTGACCGTGGTTTTCCCTACTCCGCTCCGTTCACCTGCAATTACTACTGCCATTATTTCTCTTTCTGGTTGCTCTTTTAAAGGTGCCGTGAAATATCCATCCCTTTCCCAAAGCCTTACAGCCGCGCTCAGTGAGTAGGAAGACATCATGCATAGACTAGCAGGAATTGTTGGGTTAGATTGATCGCCCCTCTTTTCACCCCAATTTAAATGGAGTAGGTGGCAGGTGACTCAGACTAAGAAGAGGTGTTTAAGGCGCTACCGATGGTTGGTGCTAGCTCGGTTGAAGTGCGGGAAAGTTTGGATGAATTAGTCCAACAGTTACGGCAAGCTAAATCGTCAACTGCTAAGGGACGATTGCAATTTAGGGCATCTTTTTGTTCAACGATCAAGTATTTGGCAAGCAATTACAGCGCCCCAAATTTAAGGGGGTGCGATCGCTAAAAGCTTCAGGCGATCCCCAAGTGCTTTAGCCACTTACCTATCTGAGTTATTTTAAATAGGCTCCTAAGCCACTTTTGAGTTGTCGCTTTTGAGTCGGGAAAAATCACCGCGCTGAGAACGCTCAATAGCAGTGTGTAAACCCGCTTCAAAGCGATCGGTGGCATCCTCCCAGGTGTAACCTACAGCGGTTCCATAGGCGCGGTTAGATAGTTCATTCCACTCAGAGTCTGATAGAGAGAGTACCTGAACCAACTTTTCTGCTAACGCTGCTGAGTCTCCACAGGGAGCAAGATAACCATTGACTCCAGCCTCAATAACATCGATCGCTCCACCTACTTCTGTAGATACTACTGGGCAACGACAAGCCATTGCCTCCAATACGGGCAAATGGAACCCTTCACTCCAACTACCACAAAGCCAAACATCGCAATGGGCATAGATATCACGAATAGCCTGCTGTTGTGGCTTTAAAGTGTACTCGGAATTGGCAGGTAAGGGCATCTCTGACGATAAAGGATAAACCCCAAAAGCAATCATGCTCAGGTTAGGAATGTGTTTAGCTGCTAAGTCAAAGGCTTTTAAGCTTACAGCACACCCTTTCCAGTGAGGTGTTGAATACAGCATCCCAACGGTAGGGATAGAATTCTTACTACGCTGCGGTGCATAAAAAAGATCCGTATCAACACTGTTCGGTATGTGCGTAACAGAAGTATCCCCATACTCATTTTTTGAGAGGTCAACCAGCCATTTCGAGATCACAATTTTGTGTAGTGGCAGTTGCCAAGTTGCCTTCACTCGTTCTACAGGTAAATAATCAAACACTTCATGGTGTTGAATAAAATACGCCTTTGCACCTTTAGCGGGGGAGAGTTTGGCAACCCATTCTGCGGTTTCCCACCATGTTGCAATCACGACATCGGCATCGGGCACATCTGCGTCGATAATGGGGCGGTAGTGCTCTATTACTTTGAGCGGAACCACACTATTTTCAAAGTGAGAAGGTTCATCATCTTTATAAGGAATCCAACCCTTTCCTTTTAGTACCGATTTTGCTTGTTCTTTTGGAGTGGGGCGAGGTTTTGGAGCGGAGACGACGAGTACATCATGTCCCCGTTTTTTAAGACGCTCTGCATAAATCGCAATCACTCGAATTCCACCAGACAAATCGGCATTAGGAATGACGAACGTAATCTTCATAGATGAGATAACCTAATAAGTTGGGCTGTAAGACTTGCGATCTGAATGTCCCTGAAACTTCTGTGACTAGATTAACTCAGTCTTCTTGTCTAAGTCCTTCAGTAATTTCTCGTATTCATTTCGGCAAGCTACTTTTTAGGTCGGTGGCATCCAC
>JBGTAZ010000334.1:0-4239 GCA_041749615.1 Leptolyngbyaceae cyanobacterium
AAAATGTTTCGAGCAGTGTTCTTTGGCACGATCAAGACATCGCCTTCCTGGACTTGTTCGTTATCAGCAAGATCCTGTAAGTTTAATTCGCGTCGTTCTACCTTACCATCCGTTCTTAGCCTAACTAAAACCACTCGTTTGAGTTGAGATTTATCGGTAGTTCCAGCGATCGCGATCGCACTCGACAAATTACTGCTGGGTCGCACCTCAATTTCGCCAGAAGTCCGCACTTCACCTGAAACTCTTACACGCACGGTTTTAGGTGAGTAAGTGGCTCGTGCCAACAGCCGCCGATCAGCAACGGCAACGGCTGCAACGATTCTGGGAATATAAACCGAATCCCCATCTAGCAAAACCGGGTCACCGGGAGTGTTTTCAGAGCGCAAGGCTTCCCAGAGGTTAATCGTAATTGGTTTAGCATCTCCATTGGGGCGGTAGCGTTTAATCACAACCTGCTGAATATCAGCATCTTGGGTAATGCCACCAGCCAGAGTGATCGCTTCACTCACCGTTGGAAATAAAACCTGGTTTATATTCCCATTCGCATTGACTGGAGACAAACTTTGCAACTGCACTGGACCTGGACGAGCCACTTCTCCTGCCACATTGATCCGTACCGGACGTAACTTGTTGAGACTCACAGTTACAACTGGATTAACCAGAATTCGATTTAACCGTTGCGTTAATACCTGAGTCAATTCTGCAACCGTTTTATCTCCTGCAATCATGCTGCCAACAAGCGGCAAGGTGATCGTTCCATCTGGCAGGATCACTTGAGTTCCCGTGAATTCTTCATAGCCATACACTCGGATATCAAGAAAATCTCCTGCTCCTAAAACATAGGTCAACAGTCGGCTTTGTCCAATTATTGTAGGGATTGTTGCATGACTAGATGGAGCGGGATACAGGGATCGCATCTGTGCCACCGCAACGGTAGAAAGCAGACCAAATCCTACGAAGGCGATCGCATTGGCGCATACTAACAATTGATATCGATTTGAACAGGTCAAGATCAGCTTCATTTGCTTAGAGAAATTATAGTTTTTGAGAGTGAGGTATTGGTTTAACAGCGATAGGGAAGGCTGGATCAAGCCGTAGACGCATTTCTTGGATTGGATAGGCTCGGGTATTTCCCCGTTTCGCTGGACTTCCATTCACCACCATTCCAAGAACACGCCGCCCCGACTGGGCAAGCAAGATTTTTGCCTGCTTCACAGATGCCGAATCTGCCACACCCGGACGCACCACAAACAAGATGCCATCGACCAATTTGCCTAGGGTTAAGGCATCGGGAGCGAGTGTGAGGGCGGGAGTATCAAAAATGATGAAGTCATAGGTGCCTGTCACGGTTTTGATCAAAGTATCTAACCGTTGAGAGTCGATGAGAGCGATCGGATTGGGCGGTGTTGTACCAGACGTTAAAACATCTAAGTTGGCGTAAGGAGAACTGACAATTTCGGAAAAGTTTGCCTGATCCACCAGAATGTCGCTTAATCCTTTGAGATTCATCTGTTGCCAGATAAGATGTTGGCTGGGTTGTCGCATATCCGCATCAATCAGCAAAACGCGTCGACCCATTTGTGCCGTCGCGATCGCCAAATTTGCCGCAATCAACGATTTACCTTCACCCGATACCGCACTAGCAACCAGAATCACTTGTAAAGGTTGATCTGAAACAGTAAAGCCCAGCGAGGTTTGCAACATCTCAAAGCTATTACCGATATAAGAACAGGGATTGTCCCGTGCAGGCAATATCATCCGCTCATCGCGATTACCATTTTGACCACTCACTATAGGAATAATTCCCAATAATGGATAGCCAGTCAGCTTTTGGGCTTCATCTGCCGTTTTCACAGATTTATCGATCGCGTCTAACATCAGCGCCGTCAAAGCACCCGCCAGAACACCCATCAGCCCACCCAGAGCCAAGTTAAGCACCTTGCTTGATGTAACTGGCTTTTGCGGTGCCCGTGGAGCGGAGACAACTCGAACGTTCCCAATATTTTGATTTTCTGCCAACTCAACTTCCTGCAACCGCTTTAGCAACTGTTCATAGGTTGACCGAGCTATTTGCAACCGTCGTTCCAATTCTCGTTGCTTTTGCTCCAGTTGAGGCAGAACTCTGGCTCGACTCTGATAATTCGTCATAGCCTGATCCAACACTGCCGCCCGACTAGCTAACCCCACTCGCTCTGCCTCAGCTTTGACTAAATCTTGGGTGATGGTTTGCTTTAAGGAAGTAATTTGTAAATCTTGGTCAGTGATGGTTTCAGACGGTGGCAGCACTTGAGCAATTCGCCCTTCTAGTTGTTGCTTCAACGCTTCTTCTTTCCGTAGAAGGGTAGTAATTTCGGGGTGTTCTGGTCGATAGCGAGTTCGTTGAACGGCAAGTTGATCTTGCACCTGTTGATACTCTGTGAGTGCCTTTTGTACGGCTACCGATTGGCTTAGGGTTGTAAAAGCGATCGCTTGGGCTGGATTTAAACCAATTTGCTGCTGCAAAGCCACCGAACGAGACGTAGCATCTGCCAGATCAGCCTTGGAACGAGTAATTGCGTCTGCTAAATCACTCGTCCCTTTCACGGCAACCTTTGCCTCTTCTTCTAATGCCACCACGCGATTCGCTTCTTTAAACTGGCGAAGATCTGCCTCAGCCGCCTGCACTCGTGCTTCTATTTCTGGTAATTGGTGGCGGATAAAATCACGAGCAGCAACCGTTGCGGTGCGGTTGACCCGGATATTATTCTCTAGATAGAGCTTCATCAGTGTATTCACGACAGCCGCAACTTCCGTAGGCTTGACGCTGCGGTAGGAAACTGACAATACATCAGTTCCTCGAATGCTCTTAACTTTGAGAGACTTCTTAAATTGGTCACTATCCAACAGTTGACCCTCTTTATCTTTGAGGTTCAAAGTTGCGATTGTCTTCTCAAGAATCGGAGGAGATTGGAGTAGAACGGATTCCGTATCAAGTGGACTAGAGGTTTGGGTTAAGCCGGTAACCTCCTTCACTTGGTTTGCAATATCGGTTAGTGAGGAGACCCGATCCGTTTTGCTGAGTAAAAGTTGCCCTTCTGCCTCATAAATAGGTTTTTGCAGATAAGTTGCTACAGTCGTGCAGCCTAAAACAGATGCTGAAACAATCACGAATGGCAACCAACGGCGTTTGAGGCTTAGCCAATAGCCTTGAAAATTTAACGACTCTTGAGTTTCAGGAGGGGGGGACTGCATAAACACAAACCTGTTCGACGATTTAACGCATAGAAAAGGATTAGGCAGCAGCATCTCGGCTGCTGATCTCCGCGGCTAATCTCTGCTGCTTATGTACCTAGCTTAGTCGTTTCTAGTGTAAATCATGGGTAGAGAAGAGATAGGGTGAGAAGTTGCACATATTCAGTACTAACGCCGCAAAACGTTGACCTACTAAAGGTTTCTCAAAATCCCTGGGTAGGGGATTCACTTAGGCTTTATCCAGTCTTTATTAAGAACCCATCAAAACTTTAGAAAAGGCAGATGCGTCTTCAGAGATTCCTCTATATGATAGGAAGCAGATAATCTCTGGATGGCAAAAAACAAATAATTTTTGTATGCTTTAGAAAGCACCGTAGAATTACGGGTTTAACTGTTGTGTCCACCAAGTTCCTGACAAAACCAACCTGACTGTCGTATGTGTTGCTCGTTAGTCTTAAAGGATGGCGCGATTATATGAGTTAAATTGAAATATTTTCTTGGGAAGGTTGACGGTTTAGATTTTTTTACTGATGCTCCTTTTGAGGGGATGGGGAAGATTTTCACTTAAGGAAATGAAAGAATTTCAAAAGAGGTGAGCTTTGAAATTTCGATTTCATTGGTTTAAAGATTACTTCTATTGAAAATTCGTGATGGCTCAAAATTTTCTGGGAATCTCTCCAGTCGTTTGAGATGTTTTCATATACCTTCTCATAGGGATTTGATGAGTCTTTTGTGCCCTGAGCATTTAATGCTGGCACTTGTATAAAACAATTGCTCCATTGCAACTAGAGACTTTCTTCTTTTCACGATTATACATATGAACGCTTGGACATACTATCAATGAGCAGTTCACAACTGACTGTCCCGATCGGGAGCATCTCAAAGTTGCAGGAATAGAGTGACGCTGGCAAAATAAGGGCTGTCGTATTGAGACCAGCCATGACACCCGAAGATGAGCACGCCCTATCTAGCCATGCCCGCGAGATCGCCAAAATTTTGCATCGCAAT
>JBGTAZ010000335.1:0-6153 GCA_041749615.1 Leptolyngbyaceae cyanobacterium
AGGCAATCACGCCCGTACTCATGACATCCATAGAGACAATTTTCATCACCAGGCTTCGCTTCAGGACGATGCCAAAAAATCCCAGCAACACCGTTACAATGACACACGCTTCTAGCAAGGAAGGAACCCGCCGACAGAGGTAAACAATCAGGCTATCAAAACGCGATGTAAATCACTACAGCTAGTTAATCTGTAAGTCACTCAATCGCATTCATAGACTTAATTCAATGAATAAATTAAATTCCATAGCTTAACAATGATAGTGAATCCTGTACCCGCTGACGAGACTTTGCACTATAGAGATTCGGAGGTGCGATCGCCGGACTTTCTCTATCGTTTACAAATGAAGGGTGTGCGCGCGCTGGGATGCAGTCAATAAAAGGTTTAGTAAACCGCGATCGCTCTCACCAACAATTGAAACTCACCCGGCTGGAAATTAGGATTCAGCGCTCCATTATATTCAAACTTGCTCAGCATTAACTGGAGCGATCGAATGCGGGCAGTACTCAATGCTTTAGCACCGGCAACAGTTTTAGCCCGAAATACGGGAGTCATCAGGTTAAACGGAATCCGCACCTCGATCCACTGATTTGGCACGGTGTCAAAGGAGTAGGTGTAGGCAAGGCTATCCCAAGAATCTTCATCGCGCACCAAAAACTTATAGCGTTGCCCATCGCCCTTCAGCCGTAGCTCAATGCCAGTGTGCCCGGTTAGGTTGAGCGGTGGGTCAAAATTGCGGGTGCGAACGGAGGCAAACCCACCCGAATTTTCTGTGGAAACATTGCCTGTAAATAATGCTGCGTCGGGTTGCATCTGAAAAGAACTGGCGCTAACCCCGCCCATAACTACATCATCCAGTGCGCCCCAAACTTGGTTTAGCGTAGGTGACGGCTGGCTGAAATCGAAGATTAGCCCTGCTTGGGGCTGGGGCGGTGGCGGTGGAGACGAGCCAAAAACCATATGTTGAAGCCAACTAACGACAGGAATAGACTCGAAAAAAGAAAGGGTTTGCAGGAATCGCCCCGCATCCCAAGATTGGCGTTCGGGTTGAGCCATAAAGCAAGATTCGGGTGAGAAAGTGGAAAAGCGCGATCGCCCTTCCCTGAAAATAACACTTCTCATTTTTAGCGATCGCGACTTCTTGCACTGTCAAGCGAGTTGACAGTTTGCCATTGATTGCCGGGTTAATTTTTCCACCGATTTTTTTGGCGATTTTTTGGCAACATCTGACTATCAAAGTGGCTGAAACGCTTACTTACAAGAGGATTGCCTACCCTGCTGCTTACTGACAATTTTGTGTTTCTATTGGCTGAGACAAGTTTCAGTTAGTAGAATGAGCAATACAGGGGATAAAGCCATCTAGCCATCTATTGGAATCAAGCAGATTTCGTGTTCAAGTTTTAGCAGTTGAACTTTCGTGAAAGAGTACCTAGCACTTTAGGTTGAGAGTCTGCTGACAAGAACCTGGTGGATTTGTCCGGCGGAGCTTGATGACCGTATGTAAAGTGCTTTATGACAGGCTATCGTTTGTCGAAAATGTGAAGTAGTGTTCCTGCGATCGCTCATCCCCGTCTATTCTGCTTGCATGGCACAGCCCCAAAGAAGAATGATTAGTTTTATACAGACCAGTCGCCGAGTCGCAGGACATCTCGTGAAGCATCCTGCGCTTCTAACGAGCCTACTGGTTGCCGGATTTGTTGTAGGCATCCGAAGTGTGGGCGGGTTGCAGTCATCAGAGCTATTAGCCTACGATCAGATGCTTCGGCTTAGCCCCGATCGCGGAGTCGATCCTAGGCTTTTAGTCGTCACTATTACGGAAGCAGATATTCGATCGCAAAAGCGTTGGCCCATTTCAGATGCCGTCATTGCTCAAGTCATTGCAAAGCTGCAAACCTATAAACCTCGCACAATTGGGTTAGATATTTATCGGGATGTGCCTCATGCGCCCGGAGAAAGCGCCTTAGCAAAACAGCTTCAAGCCCCTAATTTAATTTCAATTATGTTGCTGGGAAGTGCCGATAAGGATGCAGTCCCCGCGCCTGATGGAGTTCCCCCGAATCGGATAGGACTCAGCGACATTGTGATTGACCCAGATGCAGTGGTGCGGCGTAATTTGCTGTATGCCACCGTCAACGGCAAAGCCTTTTATTCATTCTCATTGCAATTGGCATTGCACTATTTAGCAGAGCGCAATTTAAAGTTTGAGGTGGTGCCCAATGAAGCAATCAAAGTAGGTAAGACCATTTTTCCGGCACTGAATCCCGATGCAGGCGGCTACCAAACCTTGGACGATCGCGGATATCAGATATTACTCAATTATCGCTCTGGCTATAGTGCCGCGCGCCAAGTCAGCTTATCTGAAGTTCTTAATGGGCAGGTTGATCCGGCTTGGGTGAAAGACAAGCTAGTGATTATTGGCACGACGGCTCCTAGCAGCAGGGATTTATTTTTAACGCCTTATAACCTTTCTAATGATAAAAGCCCTGAAATGCCTGGGGTGATTGTTCATGCCCAAAAGGTTAGTCAAATTCTCAGCACTGTGATGGATGGCTATCCGCTGACTTGGTTTTGGTGGCAAGCGGGCGAAATTTTGTGGATTGTGGCGTGGTCTTTTGCTGGAGGGCTGCTGGGGTGGCGTTTCCGACATCCCTTGACCTTAGGCATTGGCGGCATTGTGGCGATCGGCGGATTGTTTTGTGGCTGTTTCATCCTGTTGTTACACCATGGGTGGATACCCTTTGTGCCTCCCGCGATCGCTTTTGTTAGCTCAAGCGTGGCAGCGGTTGCCTATCGCCTTCTATACGACGCGCTCCACGATGAACTGACTGGGTTGCCAAATCGCGCTTTATTAGTCCAGCGACTTCAGTGGACACTGAATCGTTCTAAAAAACAGTTGAGTCAATCGGTTGAAGAACCTCCTGGAACATCCATCTTGCTGTTGGGGCTGGATAACTTTAAAACCATTAACGATACGTTGGGGCATCAGTGGGCGGATGAATTGCTCATCGCGATCGCTCGACGGTTGAAAACCGGGCTTCGGTCTTACGACGAACTGGCGAGGGTGGGTGGAGATGAGTTTGCGATCCTGCTGCACCAAGTCCGAGATAAAGATGAAGTGGGTCATTTAGCCGATCACCTGCAAAAGCAACTGAAACAGCCTTTCAATCTAAAGGGGCAGAATATTTTTACAACTGCCAGCATGGGCATTGTCTGGTGTCCGGCAGAGCAATCCTATCAGCCCGAAGATCTTCTTAGAGATGCCCACACCGCAATGAATCAGGCAAAAGTATCTGGAAAAGCACGCTATCAGATGTTTATATCTGGGATGCGGGTGCAAGTAATGACGCGGATGCAGCTTGAAATCGATTTGCGTGGGGCGATCGATCGCCAAGAATTTCAATTGCACTATCAGCCTTTTATTGATCTAGAAACGGGCAAAATTGCCGGGTTTGAGGCATTATTGCGCTGGCAACATCCTCAGCGGGGGTTTGTCCATCCAGTCGAGTTTATTCCAGTTGCCGAAGAAACTGACCTAATCATTCCTATTGGTGCCTGGGTGATTGAGGAAGCCTGTCGTCAGTTAAAAATTTGGCAAAACCAATTTCCCAGAAACTCCCCGCTGGTTATCAGCGTTAACTTATCTAGCAAACAATTTTCTCAGCCCCAGGATCTCGTCAATCAAATCGAGCGAACCCTGAAAGACACGGATGTAGACGGGCATTGCCTCAAGCTTGAGATTACTGAAAGTATTGCCATGACTGACGTGGAAACCACGATCGCGTTACTATTGCGCCTAAAAGCACTCAATCTTCAACTCAGCATTGATGATTTTGGCACCGGCTATTCTTCTCTCAGCTATCTCCATCGATTTCCCACCGACACAATCAAAGTCGATCGCTCTTTTGTTAGCCGCATGGGTTTTGCAAGTGAGGATGTTCACATTGTTAAAACGATCATCACGCTAGGGCATAATCTGGGCATGTACATTGTGGCAGAAGGTATAGAAACTGTAGACCAACTAGAGCAACTGCGATCGCTCCAGTGTGAATATGGTCAGGGCTATTTCTTTGCTAAACCTTTACCCCCAGAGGCAGCAGAAACGTTGCTGAAAAACGATCCCCAGTGGTGACCTCAGTGGTGAACTGTTGTCTTGACCGTTCCTCGTACTGCTATATCTGCGGCTGGTGTGCCCCCTAGCGGCGATCGTTTGATAGCGCTGAGATAGATGCTGGGTAAAGACTGCCATGCTGCTGCCCATGCCGGGATGCCCATGCAGGCAAAGGATCGGAAACCCTTCTCCTTGAACTAAAACCTGTAGATCCATGCTTACGTGATGCGTTACGGCTTTGCCTCATACATCCTAAGGTTAAAGTTGCAGTTTAGGCGGGGCGATCGCGTATTGAGCTTTTTGCAAGCATTGTGACAGTATCAATCGTCTATCCAATGATGAACTGAAAGTTTGTTTGAAGCGCCCAACGAGAAGCAGCAGAAAATTCAGCGTTTCCTTTAGTTGCTTTTTCTAATAAATCTGCTGCTTTCTCTGCTTCCTTTTGAAGGTCTTTATCCATTGTTCTTTGAGAAGCCAGTTGAATAATTTGCCAAAGGCTGTTCAAAAGCTGTAATCGTTGAAGTCTTGCTTCAGGAAGCGATCGCTGATTTAGTTTTAGAGAATCAATCGTCACTTCTCCCTTCAGGTTTCCTTCAATGGCATAGGCAATTTCCCCCCGGAAACCAATAAATTCTTCAGGGTTATCTTTGCCTGGATTAATAAATAAAGGCTGTTCAGTATCAATATTTTGACGATGATTGATTGCGCGGTCAGTAGTATTTTGCAGTGGAAAGAGATTTTGCTTGTGTCTCTGATTGCAGCCCGGACAGGCAAGATAGAGATTATCCCACTCGTAGGCAAGCCAGTAATAGCCCGGTCGCTGCAAAGGTTCACCCGTTGCTTGCTTGTAGGCTTGCTTAGGACGAAAATGTTCCACATCTCCATCAGTTCCAATTAATCGTTCACAAAAACAACATTTCCCGTGTTGTGCTTCGATCAAGGCTTGCTTAACGCTTGGGTGGGCGTAGATGGTGCGATCGAAAGAGAATGTTCTTTCACCGGATTGGTAAACCGTTGGGCTGCGAGAATAGCCGCTGCAATGAGATCGCCGTTTTCTTTTTCCATCCTGAGCAAGTTTTTCGGGCATTACTGCTGGTTTTTGAATGCGGATCACGATCTACCCCATTCAAGAGTTTTGTAATAATTGAGCCGCACGACGAATGATATCCATCGCTTTGATGTCGTCAGGAGTTTCTGCGGTCGGAAGAGCACCAATTTGGATTTCTAGCTCTTGAAGTTCTGCTTCGTCTGCTTTGGAAAGACTTGCTCTAGACAAGATTTCTTGTCTGCGAGTCAGCAATGGTTCCAAACTAGCAGGTCTGGCAGTAGGCAATTCAAAAACACTGGTCAGCACTTGATCAACTCGCCAGTTCTCAACAATTTCAGGATCATTATCAATTACCACGCGATCGCCTTCTCGCCTGAGCAACACAATATTGGCATCCTTTGCAGCTTGCACCACAAGCGGACTGTGAGCCGTCACAATAAACTGGGTGTTGGGAAATCGCTCCGTTAAAAAGCTCATAATATTGCGCTGCCATTTGGGATGCAGATGCAGATCAATTTCATCCACCAAGACGATCGCAGGCTCAGCCAGGGGATCTTCACTGTTGGGATAACGCCGAAACAATCGCACGGCTAAATCCACCATCCAGGCGATCGCGGTTCGATATCCCAATCCCAAACTAGACAACCGCACCCAGCCATAAGGAGTCAAAAATTCTGCTCGTGGACGTAGAATCTCTTCATCGGCGGGTGCAATCCGAATATCTTCAATATCCGGCAAGATACGCTTGAGAATTTCGATGATTTGATTGAGTTGTTTTTTCAAGCGATCGCGTGTTTTTCCAGCAGCAGATCGAGCCGCATAATCGGTTTGCAATAACCATTCTTCAGCATTGATTAACGAAGCCTTTTCTGAGAATAAGCTTGCTGAGTTTTCTGGATCAATGCTCTCGCTGAGAGAAGTTTCTCCCATTCTGCGCGTTGCTCCATATCCATAACAAATTAATCCTATTAGCCTGCTACCTGCTGTATCAGTAGAG
>JBGTAZ010000336.1:0-3120 GCA_041749615.1 Leptolyngbyaceae cyanobacterium
CTGCCAGTTTGGGCGCTGGCAATCCGGGCTTGTTTGAACCGGTGCATGGCTCTGCCCCTGATCTTGCCGGACAAGACAAGGCAAATCCGTTGGCGCAAGTATTAAGTGCAGCGATGATGTTGCGCTATGGGCTAGATCAACCCGTCGCAGCCGATCTCATTGAGCAAGCGGTAATGAAGGTGCTGGATCAGGGCGATCGCACGGGCGATATAATGTCCGCAGGGATGACCCTACTGGGCTGCAAGGCAATGGGCGCAGCTTTGGTTAAAGCGTTAGCAGACTTGGCATAAGTGACACATTTGCCCAAGTGAATCATGATTCAAACAAATAATCGATCCCAATCCGGTCAGGGCAAGTATACTAAACTCGTTCAAAACGTAGAGGGATATAACTAGGTGGCATACTCACAAAAGCAAGCGCCCGTCCAAACCGACGAGGCAGACTTCGACTTTCTGCTTGATCCCGGCTTAATCCGCTCTGCTCGCAGCATTTACACAACCTATTACGAAGTGCATCCCGAACTGATTCAGCGTCCTTTAGGAGTTGCGATCGATCGCTTCACCTATCGCGGCAAGCTAATCTTTTCCGGCAAGCCAATTTTGCTACCCCAAGAATGCTTTGTCCCTTTCAGCCAAATTGAATCGGATCTATATTCTTAAAAATCTATATTCATCACCCTGTATTCTTAAAGCTTGCGCTGAGGCAGGCAATAGCCCCCATCAACGCCTCAATTTCAGAGAAGGCGATCGTTATGGCTACTTGCTTGCAGCGTTGCAAGTGTTCAAAGATTGGATAATACTTGCTTCCAGGTTTGATGCTCATTATTCACTAGGCAATGAGGGTCGTAAGATTTTCAGTTGAGCTAATAGCGGCTCCAATTCCGAGACAACCGTTGTCCAAACTGGTTGTTGGCGAATTTCGTCGTAACGGTGAATCAAGACATTGCGTAACCCGATGATTCTACGCCAGTCAATCTCTGGATGGGCTTGTCGAAATTCATCCGACAGTCTACGTGCGGCTTCCCCTAAAATTTCAAGCTGTCTTTCTACGGCACTCTGGATGAGAGCGCTGTCTAGATAAGCCTCATAGGTCAGATTTGCCGTAAACTCTTGAATCCGGTGAATGGCACTTACCATATCCCACACTGACCCGGCATCACGGTTGTTTGCTGGCATAGATCACCTGATGAGTCTGTAAAATTTCGTGCCGTCGATAGGGATTTTTCAATCCTTCTTTATCAGCAATATCTGCCTTTCGCCCGAATAAGGCTTCAAGTTCGTCTCTCATATCAACCCAATCGAACAAGCTCCAGCGAGAATCAGGCAAAAAGGTGACTAGAACGTCTATATCGCTGTCGGGGCGAAAGTCATCGCGCAGGACGGAACCAAAAAGCGCAAACTCGATGATCTGCCAGCGTTGACAAAACTCTGCAATCTGTGGGGGGGATGCGGGGATGCGTTGATTGATAGGGGGTTCTAGTTGAGTAATCATGATCCAACACTTCAAATTAATGGGTTGATAATTCTAAGCTTGGCTTCAATCAATTGATTATGCTGCATATCTTCGGAATACAAAATGCTGCAATTGCTCTGGAGGGCAGTGGCAATGATCAGGCTGTCCCAGTAGGAGTATCCGTATCTTCCGTATCTCATGTTTACTGCGATCGCTTGTAAAACTTTGGATGCGTCTATGTCCACTACCAACGTTCGATACGTTACCGCTCATGGGCTTCTTCCCGATCAAATTTATAGTCAGGCGGTAATTTAGCGGAATATTGTTGTGCCCACTCTAAAAATTTCCGTGTACGCTCTTGTTGCTCAAGCTCAGACTGAGAAGAAGATTTCGCTTCAACTAAAATCAGAGCGAGCTTTTTGCCCTCTAATGCCGCATCCAGTTTTTCATCTAATACCCAGTTTTTCATCTAATACTAAGTTGCCATCGTGGTAGGTTGCTTGTAAAACTTTGTTCATGGTTTGAACCTCCCAGGTGTACTAAAGCGATTCGTTGGAGTCTCTATCATGCCTGAAAGTATTGGAGTTGTCTTGCCTTAAACTGATTGATAGGTCATGGAGCAATTCTGCCGGTGGGTCAGCCCTGCGACAGAGGGGTCTCACAATTCAAGTGCCATCCGAGCGATACAACTCCTATGGAATTTCTGGCTAGTTTGCTGATTTATGGTCTGGTGTTTTTTTGGGGAGCGGCGATCGGCAGTTTTTTAAGCGTCGTCATCCATCGGGTGCCTGCGGAGCAATCGATTTTGTTGCCGCCTTCCCATTGTCCTCAGTGTGGGCATCGGCTCAAACCTTGGGAAAATCTGCCGATCGCAGGCTGGCTCAGCTTAAAAGGACGCTGTTCTAATTGTAAAACGCCAATTCCAGTTCGCTATCCTTTGCTGGAAGCGGTTTGCGGCGTGGTCTTTTTGCTGATTTTTCTGGCATTTGGTATCACCTGGCAAACCTTAGGCTACTGGCTGTTTTTTAGCTGGCTGCTGGCGTTGGCGCTGATTGACATCGACACCATGACGCTGCCCAATCCCCTAACCCAATCTGGACTGATTGCAGGGCTGACGTTTCGCGCTGTGATGGGTTTCTCCATTACCGGAACCTTTGCGGGACTAATACAAGCTGTAATGGAGGGAGTTGTGGGCGCAGTGCTGGGATTATGGCTGCTGGATTTAATTGCGATCGCGGGTTCCTATGCCCTGGGTCAAACTGCAATGGGCAGCGGCGATTCTAAGTTGGCAGCGTTAATGGGCGCTTGGCTGGGATGGCAAAATTTGCTGCTAGGCGGCTTTTTAGCGTGTTTGCTAGGCGCGATCTCAGGCGGGGCAGGCATAGCTTTGGGCTTACTCAACCGCCGACAGCCGTTTCCCTTCGGTCCATTTCTAGCGCTAGGCGGATTCATTGCGGCAATTTGGGGTAACGCGATCGTCTCCCTCTACCTGCAACTCTTTTTGCCAACATCATAGAAACTTGAGAAATGGGTGACCTGGGACTCGAACCCAGAACCAACGGATTAAGAGTCCGTTAATTATCTCGTTGAAAGCTTTACTATGAAAGCATTTCAGAGATTTTATTATTTGCCGTGCCTAGAATGAAGCCTAAAAACCTTACTTTATCC
>JBGTAZ010000337.1:0-5870 GCA_041749615.1 Leptolyngbyaceae cyanobacterium
TTGGCGAAATTCCTGAAGTTGGTTGAAAATCATAAGGTCAATGACATTTGTACTTCATTGACCTTACGGCAGTCAGCGTCTCTCATTGACTGCCTTCTTTACACAATTAGTCCAAACTCAAGAACTCATGGAACATTCGCCTATGTTCGCTCATGAACCACGCTTCCCCCATTGGTTCTAAGGGCTTGGGAAACTGTGTTCGCATTCTATTCACTGCATTTAGATCAATACCTTTTCCTGGTATCCACTGATATTGAGATTCATTAGACATAACGTTTTCTCATCCATTTTGAGAGTTATGGAGTAACCTGTCTCTCAACCTAAATTGAGTGTATGTGCCGAAAAATACTTAGCCCAACCCAGGTAGACTGTAGCCTAATTTTTTTAAGGCATTGCGAAATTTGGTTTCGGTTTCGATAGGTACGACGAGGTAACAGGCTTGTCCGGCGGCGATCGCTTTGGGTTGATCCGCTAGAAAGCAGTAGGCTTTGGTGCGAGAATCGTTGGCAATTAAGGTTGCTAGGGCTGCGTCAGTGCAACGAATTAACCGGGCGGAACCGAGAGCTTGCAGGCTGGTGGTGCGGATTTGCAAGTCTGCGAGAAATTGGGAAACGGTTTTGGGTAAGGCTTCGCTGCTGGTTGCCGTCAGGAATTTTTGCAGTTCATCCACGCTGCGACCTTGAGCGATCGCATCTAGTAATTTAGCCTGATCTAATTGCCAAACGACATCGGAAATAGGCTGTAAAAAAGCATCTAAAAATAGGCGATCGGCGCGACTAAGTTGCTGGATGGCGACCACTTCGAGATTTGGCAAAATGCGTAAAACTTGCTTTTGAGGGAGGGTTGTGGGAATGTAGCGATCGCTTAAGCCCAAGAAATAGGCACCCAGGGGAGTAATCCGAAAATAGGTTAAGCCATCATAGCGACTCAAACACGCATCATAGTAATAATCGCGATCGCGATCTTTTTGAAAATTAAATGAGCCATCATCAGGATGAAGATAGGCGATATCAATCAAACCTAAGGTGGACACATATTCAAACAGAAAAGTAAGAATATAACGAGCTTCTAAAATCAGGAAATTCGCATCATATAAAGACCCATATCCCTCTAATGTTAAACTCTCTGGATTACGGCTGACTTCAAACTCATATCCAGCCGCAATCATGTAGCGCAGGAAATCAGTTAGCCTCACCCATTGCCCCACCGAACAATTTTTGAGGGCATCGACGATTTTACTGCGTCGCCCCGCAACGGCGGTGAGACTACGCTTGCCTTTGCCCGTTTGCCCTTTGATGCTATCCACCCGTCGCAATTCATCTAGCACGGTGGTTTTTAGCCAGTTTTTCCAGAGCGTTTGCAAGGTTTTTTCAGTTGGTTCAGTCAGTGCTTTTTGTCCGGCTTTTGTCAGGCTTAGTCGCTTGCCGCTCAATTCCACTAATTTGCCTGCCTGCAACACCATCACCCAGGCAAAGGGTTTGATATGTCCAATCAGATAATCGTATCGCCAGCCTGCGGGTGATTGAGCTTCGGTCCATTCGTTGTAGTAGTCGCCTGCCTCCAATACTTCCGCGATCGCGCTCAGGGTTGCGCCAGTCGGATAAAAAGTTTTATCGCTAATGGCAACTTTGCCTAAATCAACCAATCGCAAGACGGTTTGCAAATCTCGGCGGGCTAACTGCTCTGTTTCCTGTGACTGCATCGGCAGTTCAATCGGACGAGTGCTGCGTTGGCGAGTCTTGGAATCGTATCCTTGCTCAGTGGCAGAAAAGGTGGGTGGCAGGCTGGCGATACTCTCAATCCGGGTGGCTTTAGGCGCGGGCACAAATGCCTTCAGGCGCGCCTTGACATCCTGCGGCATGGTGTAGGTGTAGAACAACAATCCCAGAATTGAAGGCTTGAATTGGTAGGAATAACTATTGCCTGTTCCCCAAATTGGTTTTTGACCATACTTGCTGAAAAATCGGGCTTCTTGGTAGCGATCGTCCTCAGTATGCACCACTTCTGCAATCACCGCTTGCTGAATGCGATCGCACTGGTTCCAGATTTGTCTTAGCCCCTCACCCTGCAAATATTGATGCACATAGTTGACCAACTCAGCTTTGCGGATTGGAATTTTGCCCGTTGGCAGCAAACCCGCCAGCGCCTTCAACTGATCTACTGTCTGGTTGTTGAGTGCTTCCAGTAGGCTGAGAATGCGATCGGGCTGGGAGTAGTACGGCATAAGCAAGAGGGTTCAATTGGCTTCCCATTAGGATACTGGCGATCGCGATGACAGTCTACTCAGGCTCCGGTGCTCGGTTCGACCTTTTTGTGTATCTTGGACGATCGCTAGTCGTTTGGTGCCAATCTAAGCCTAATCCTTGGCGGCTCATGTGGTCGCGCACTTGAGATATCAGGTTTTTTGGGGCAATGTCTTGGGGCAATAAACCCGATTGATTGCGGGTCGCCAGCCACCCGGCGATCGCCCCCGCCGATGCGCCAATGCTCCATTCGCCCTGATGTATCCGGGTCATGCCATTGGCAATATGAGTCACTGCAATGCCTTTACCGCCAATCAGCAGATTATCGACTCCGCGTGGAATCAATCCTTCAATGGGAATCAAAGTAGGACGCACTTTGGTTTCTAAAGCTGGGGCGCTGGCTGCTTCACCATCGTCTTCTGAGTTGCGATATCGACACCCGTGAATATCAATGCTGTAGTGAACCCGAGCGATCGCCGTAGGGCGGAGATCTCGCGATCCAGGCAGATCAATCCGCAAATCCGCCTCGCGCACGGCAAACTCACGCTGGTTGTATGCCTTGCGCCCCACAATTCGCCGCCCTTCGCGGATATAAGGCACCATACTCAAGCCAGACTCAGTGCCCAAGGGCGATTCCGTGCCCGCTAGGTAAGTCATGGGTAGCTCTTTAGCATGGTTTTCTAGCAGCCAATGGGCAAACAACAGGGCGTGATTTTCCCCATGTCGTAGCGCTGCGATCGACAAACCACCCAGCCAATTTTGCCGCTGTCCCGACTTGTCGATGTCGGCATCGCTCAAAATCAGCGGCGGGTCCATAAATTTCCAGTCGTTGCCGCGATTCCAGTTCACTAGGGTCATGTCGCCGGGTGAGGGGGTTGAGGTGTAGGGATCACCGGGATTGACGCTGACAATGCGGCGATAGTTGAAAAAGCTGCGTCCTGTAAAAACTGGAAACCCTTGCAAATCGTAGTCTTTGCGATGTTCTTCTTTGGAGTAGCCGGATTCTAATTGGATCAAGGTTTGCAGGCTAGCCCCTTGATCATCTCGAATTGCCAACACAAACGGGAACGTGAATGCCTGGGTGCAGTCTTGATTGTCTTGGCGGGAGGCGTTGCGTTCACCGGTGGTGGCGATCGAATCGGAGCCAAGCCGATGGGGAACGCCAGCCCACCCGACTACCTCTGTGGTGTCGGTGGCATCTATCACCATCATGGTTTTGCCGGAGGGAGCCTCTAGCCGAATGGGTGTTTTATCAAACTCGTCTGTGGAACTCCAGGCATACCATTTTGATAATTCGGCTGAAAA
This sequence comes from Leptolyngbyaceae cyanobacterium, assembly GCA_041749615.1. Lineage (GTDB taxonomy): Bacteria > Cyanobacteriota > Cyanobacteriia > Leptolyngbyales > Leptolyngbyaceae > ULC077BIN1. The sequence continues at coordinate 3,549 of JBGTAZ010000337.1, forward strand.
TCGTCCTTTGGGCAGGTAGTTGGGGTCACGGGGAGTCCGGCGCACCGCATGAATGGCGGTCACAATTCGACCGCTAGCATCAAAATCTGCTCCTTTAAATGCCGTGGCAACACTCCAACGGCTATTGGGCGATCGCGTGGCGGCATTTTTCAAAAGCTGCTCTGAGGCAGAGGCTCCGGCGCTAGGCGGAAAGCACAAGATGCCTACCCAGCAGCTATTGATTTCATCGACGCGGCGATCTCCTGCCAAATTCGTCCAGCTTGGTAACTTCACGGTCTGTCTGGCAAGCAAGCGCTTAAAGTGCATCCAGCTTTCAGACAGGGTTTCATCCGATCGCATTGCCTGGGATTCATCCAGGGCTGAGACTCCTTGAGAGCTAATCTGCCCACCCAACCAAGGCGTTAGCTCAATCAAACAGGTGGTAGCGCCAGATTGCATTGAATGAGAAGCAGCCGCAACGCCCCCCAGGGAACCGCCAATTACGACCACATCGCACGTCCACACTTCTTTGGCAGTGGGCAACGGGGAGAGGTGCGGTCTCCCGTTGCTGGCAAAACCGCCCTCGCTGTAGGCAACCGATTGGGCAGAGGCATCGGGCGATCGCTCAAACCCAGCCCGAATCATGCCTAAACCGGTGCCAATAAAAAAGCTTAAGCTTAGGGCTGTGGCAGAAATCAGCCAGACGGGCTGACCTGCAACTTTTTTCCGCCCAAGCTTGACGGCACTTTTGACCACAATTGCCGAGATCCGCATTGAGGCGATCGCGACTCCGCGCACAATCCTTTTGAAAATCCCTGGCTGCTTGCCCCGCGCCGACCCTCTGTGACCCATTGGTAACGCTCGCCCTGAATGATCAGTCCGCTGCTTCAATCGAGGCGTATTTGCAGCAGACGATACATGTTTTTTCCGAACAGTCTGTTGACGAGCCGACCGAGCCGATGACTTTGGCTTCACATCAACACATCCCCGTCACACAACAACGAAAAAGTTTTAACACACTCACCGACTATTGCTGCATATTTTTGGAAAAATCAACGTTCAATCAAACGTAGCGCCCACCCGACCCGCCGGTGCGTTTAGGTCCACCAATATTTGGAGGCGGTTCATAAGAACTTAATAAGGAGGGAAGCTTCTGTTGCTCTGAAGCCGCTTTTCTGAAAACTTTGTCTTCCGTGGCAATAGGAGAGATGACTGCCCTAGGAGCATCAAAATTCACCGCTTGAATCACTGCCGACAAACCTGAGGTTGCTGTCATCAGCAATATTATGCAAATTGTAGAGGTATACAACACGTTCATTAGATTTGAATTTGCGTTTCGGTCTAATTTTAGGTCTATTAGATGAATTTGCACAGTAGATCTACTGATTTTCTCTAAACCTAGAACTTACGCATTGACAAAAAGAGAGAGATGTGGTGATTCTAGACTCATCTCGTAGCCCTAGAGACCAGTCGTGAGAGAACCATCTAAGCCGTCCACCGCCAAGTGTACCTGCCGCATCTACATCCTGTTTTTATTGGCAGAACCCAGGTATGTCAGTTGTGTTCGTCTGTCCGAAGCAATGGAGGGGGTAAGTCACGACAGTGTGAATCGGTTTTTGCTGCGCGAGGATTACACAGCGCGCGACCTGTTTAACGAGGTGAAAGAGCATCTTAATCTAGTTGGAGGAATTGGCAGTGCGGACGATAGCGTGCTGGACAAACCCTACAGCGACCCGCAGAAAACCGACCTAGTGAGCTACTTCTGGTCGGTTAAACACAAGCGCACGGGTTTTGCGGCATCAATTTGATTACCTTGTATTACACCGATGTCACGGGCACGTCGTATCCGATGAACTTTCGCCTTTATAACAAAGGGGAGGGCAAAACCAAGAACGAGTATTTCCGTGAAATGGTGGCAGAAGTGCAAGCGTGGGGGCTAAAACTCGCTTGGGTGAGCGGTGACAGTTGGTATTCCAGCCTAGAGAATCTGAAGTTTCTCAGACACGAGAAAGTGGGTTTTCTGTTTGGCGTTGCCGACAATCGCAAGGTTTCTCTAGGGCAAGGCACCGAAGTTCAGGTGCAAACGTTAACCATTCCTGAGTCGGGTTTGGTGGTCTATCTCAAGGAGTTCGGTTGGGTGAAAGTGTTTTATCAGAGCTTCAAACACGAGGTTCGCTATTACATCATGCACCTGAGCGACGAGACGGAACTGCGTCAACTGAACCGCCACACCTTTCGTCAGATCCACGAGCGCCATTGGCAAATTGAGAGCTTTCATCGCGTGATCAAGCAGGTCTGCAACATTGAACGTTTCCAAGTACGAACAGAGTCCGCTATCAGAAC
>JBGTAZ010000338.1:0-13307 GCA_041749615.1 Leptolyngbyaceae cyanobacterium
TTGCTGAACATAAGTCGTGAAATAGGGGGTATCGCTGTAGATCTTTTTCGGCGTGCTGGGCTTAATCGTCAGCTTTTCTGCTTTGGCAGCGCTGGCTTCAGCGTCAGTAATGTAGCCAGATTCTACCATTCGGGCTAGTACAATATCGCGGCGCTCTTGGGCTGCTTGCAGATTGACTAGAGGCGAATATGAACTCGGCGCAGGCGGCAATCCAGCGATCGTGGCGGTTTCAGACAGCGTTAGATCCTCGACCGATTTGCCAAAAAACACCCAGGCTGCATCGCCCACGCCATAGGCACCTGACCCTAAATAAACCAGGTTTAGATAGCGCTCCAGGATCATGTCTTTCGACAGTTCCCGGTTGATTTTTTGAGCCATCATGGCTTCTTGTACTTTGCGCTTGAGGCTTTGCTCTTGGTTTAGGTAAACAATCCGGGCTAACTGCTGAGTAATGGTACTAGCCCCTTCTACCACGTCTCGCGCCACCACATTTTTGGCGATCGCCCGTCCAATAGACAAAAAATCAACGCCACTATGCTGATAAAAACGGCGATCCTCTGCCGCCACAAAAGCCTGTACTAATTTTTCGGGCAATTGCTGATAAGTCAGCTTGTCGCGGGTTGCAGGACCCTGCTGCTGCAAAATGGTGCCGTCTGCGGCTTTAATCATTAAAGTGCCCCGCCGCACAAACTTTGGAATATCAGCAGTACTGGGTAGCGTGCGGTCTAAAGACCAATAGCCCCATGCCAAACCGCCGCCTGCCGCCAACCCTAGAAGACCTAGCCAAAGACGTTTGTAGCGATAAATTGACCGATCTTTGTAGGAAAGCTTAGTAACTGCTGCTGCCTTTTCAGCAATCAGTGGCAGCTTGAGCGCCGATGAAAGCTTGTGTAAAGCGGAACGGGTTGCCGGCAGCGGAGCCGATTCAAGCTCCTGATCCTGTGTCTCGCTAGAAGTAGGCGGCACGCTGTCCGCTGAAACGCCTTTTTTTTGCGCTTGAGTGTTGCCGTTTTTGTCCGACAAGCTTTTCAGCTTTGAGATGAAATCGCTCACTAAAACCTCACCACCACGGAACGGTTGCTCAAATTTCGCTTATTCAACGGATTTGATGATACCAAAAATTAAGCATTTATTAAATTAATTGAATGCCCCAAAGCGATCGCAGCCACCAGCATTCCTAAAACGAGGAACGGTTGGGCACTCGCTTGATATTTAACATCATTTTCCAGAGGATTACGAAGAAAATACATGTCCTGGAATGTGATTTGGGGAATGATCAGCAGCATTAGAATAGCAGCATACAAATTTTGATGAATGTAAATCAAGTAAGCCGCAATGCCTGCTTGAAAGAGATCAATCATCAACACACAAATCCAGGCGGCAGTATCAATACCAAACATGACGGGCAGTGATTTCAAGCCAAGCTGGCGATCGCCCTCCACGCTTTTAAAGTCATTGACTACAGCAATCCCCAGCCCTGCCAAGCTGTAAAATAAGGTTAGCACCATAATCGTTGGGGTCAGTTGACCAAACAGCGCTTGCCCCGCCCACCACGGCAGTGCAATATAGCTGGCACCCAAAGCATAGTTACCCAACCAGCCATTCTGCTTCAGCTTCAGAGGAGGCGCGGAGTAGATATAAGACAAAAAAGAGCCGCCTAATGCCAGCACCGTCAGGATTGGGAAAGAATGCCCCGCCCATTGATCGAGTGCATAAGCAACGCCAATGCCGGCTGCTAATAGAACCCAAATTTGGGTCACTACTTGAGGAATCGAAATTGCACCGGAGGGAATCGGGCGATAAGGTTCATTAATCGCATCAATGTCGCGATCGTAAAAATCGTTCATGGTCTGGGTGTAGCCAGCCAGCAGCGGACCCGACATCAGCATACAGGCGGCGGCAATCAAGACGTTTTCTAGCGACCAGCGATAATTTCCCGAAGAAGCCGCCCCGCAGACCACACCCCAAATCAGGGGAATCCAGGTGATGGGCTTCATCAGTTGGAGGCGGATCTTCCAAATAGAGGTTTCTCCCGCCTGAGCGCCTTTCATGCCTAAAAGCTGACGGGCTTTGCTGTTGCGATTCGTAAAACGATCCGTACCGGAATCGTCGCTCAAATTGGTTTCATTCTCGACAGGAGGAATGGAAGGTTCTAACGGAAGTTGGGGAGGATTCGAGTCAGCCATACTAATTCAGGATGTACTAGATTGCACGAAGAACAATGGACACAGAAGAGGCTAAAACGAAATGATTAAAAAGCCATCTTGAAACTTTGCCCCAACAACAGGCTTCCCGCTGAGTTCTGGCGGCAAAAATATATTACGCCGCTGATCGCCTGCTTCGATCGTAATTTCGGGTCCATACTGGGTTAGCTTAACCTGCTTGCGATCGAACCCTGGCAAGAATAGACTCACTTTGCGCTCTGCAACATTGACCGCAATGGGACGTGGAGCTTGGGCGGCTTGATCGAAATCGGGCAGCGCCTCAATCAGGGGTTGCCAACTGTGCAGGGGTTGTGCAGAAACAGCAGCGACGGGCAGCGGTTCAAACTGAGATTTAATCGCGTCGCGATCGTCTGCCCGATTTACAATCACACCGCCTACGGTCAATCCGGCTTGTTGGGCAGCACCCCACAGGTACTTCGCCGTAGTAACGGAGGCTTCATCCGGTGTAGTGACTAAATATGCCGCCACACGGTTGGGATCGGCTAAGGCGGCTGTGCCTTGGTCAAACAAATTATTCATTTGCTGCGTGGCGGGTTGATCGAACAAATCGCCTGACCAACTGACATTCAGCACGGCAGCAGCGATCGGCTGCAAAAAGGGCGACAGCGTTCGACCCAAATCGGAATTGGCAAACACGTGGCGGAAGCGTCGCATGTACCAACTTAAGCTTTCGGGCATTCCCAACAGGCGTAACGTCGCTTGATCCCCGGCACCATCAAACACAATCACGTCGTAGTTGCCACTCGCATCGTATTCTCGGATGGCATTCAGCACCAGAGCGCCATCCATCCCCGGCAAGACGCTGAGTTCCTGCCCATAGACTTCTTTGAAAAATGGAGTTCGCAGGTATTGGGCTTCCAGCTTTTTGAGTTCTTCCCAACTGCGCTCTAGCAAAACCGCCGCCTGAAGCTGCACCGCATCTAAATTGGGTTCCAGCATCGTTGGCTCTGCTTCTAAAGCCGAACCGATTATCAGTCCGGCGGCAGGTCCGGCATCTTGGGTCGCAAACAAGACTCGCTTTCCCTGCCCAGCCAAACGCTTCGCTGCCGCGATCGCGATTGTCGTTCGCCCTACGCCACCCTTTCCTAAAAACGTCAAGATCAAAGCCATCGGTTCTTTCGCTCACAAAAGATCAAGCAACCCCTAGGCTAGCTCAATTTCATCTTCAAAAAACCAGGTAGAAAACTTGTCATCAAATTGAACCAACCAGCCCACGCCGCTACCGTCCGTCATTTTGTAGTCTTGAATAACGCCAGTTTGACCGAGTTTGCTAATAATTTCGCCGTTGACGCGATCGCGCAAGCGACGCACCCGAACTTTCTGACCGACTTCCATTGCAACTCCGAAGGATAAATCAAACACCAGTTTATCAGCGTCTTGCGATCGATTTAGCCAGCTAAACCACCAATTCCCGCTAAAATTCAGGGGACTTAATTTCTACGGGCACAATCATAGTCATGCTGGCAAAACGAATTCTGCCCTGTTTGGATGTGAAAGCGGGGCGCGTGGTCAAAGGGGTGAACTTTGTAGATCTACGGGATGCGGGCGACCCGGTGGAACTCGCCCAGATTTACAACGAAGCGGGAGCCGATGAGCTAGTTTTTTTGGATATTACCGCCACCCATGAAGACCGAACCATCATTTTTGATGTGGTCTATCGCACTGCCGAGCAAGTTTTCATTCCGCTAACGGTGGGCGGCGGCATTCAAAGCTTAGAAACAATTAAACAATTGTTAAGAGCGGGTGCCGATAAAGTTAGCATCAACTCTGCCGCCGTGCGCGACCCTAGTTTGATTGACCGTGCCAGCGATCGCTTTGGCAATCAGTGTATCGTTGTCGCGATCGATGCCCGCCGCCGCACAGATGCCACGAATCCAGGCTGGGATGTATTTGTGCGAGGCGGACGGGAAAACACCGGGCTAGACGCGATCGCCTGGGCAGTGGAATTAGCAAAACGGGGCGCAGGTGAACTGTTGGTGACCAGCATGGATGCGGATGGAACCCAGGCTGGTTATGATTTAGCGCTGACTCGCGCCATTGCCGACCGGGTAGAAATTCCCGTGATTGCCTCTGGGGGTGCAGGCAACTGTCAACATATTTTTGAAGCACTCACCGAGGGCAAAGCCGAAGCCGCCTTACTTGCCTCCCTGCTGCACTATGGGCAGCTTAGCGTTGAACAAATTAAGTCCTATTTGACAGAACGCCATATCCCTGTGCGCGTCCCGTAGGGAATCCAGTGAAAAGCTCGCTAACGTTTCGCGAATCGCCTTTGCCATTTCCTGAGTAGCTGTTACAGTATGTAACATATGCTAATTATTCTTCTCGTTATTGCGATCGCGCTCGTTGGCTGGTCCTTGCATTTGATGCAAGAAGCACTCGATCGCCAAGAGTTTTCGTTAATGCTGGCAGGAACCCTCGTCGCGTTTTCTGCGGCGGCTTTGGTTGGGGTTTATTTTTTGATGAATAACTACATGGGCTACGTAACCCAAATTACCCATCAGCCTGTATACGATTTTTCGACTTACGATGCTCAGGTTGTCGTCTCCACTCAACCTGCAAAATTGCATCCTTAAAAGTATCACTGCTGCCACGCTAACTTTTCTGCCACGCTAACTTTTTAGATTTCGTTTGCCCTTGCGTTATAAACGGATGCAATTTGGTAAGACTAGGACTATGCTTCATTTGCCCCCTTGGTGAACGCTGTCTTTTGGTTTTCCTAAAGAATTCTTATCCCTATGACATACACCATTCCTGAGCTAGATACGATGAGTCGCCAGTTGATGAGCGTAGAGAGACCGAAGAAGGCAAAAATGCTAGTGGTTGATGATGAGCCAGATAATCTGGATCTGCTCTACCGCACCTTTCGGAGAGACTTTACAGTGCTGAAGGCAGAAAGCGGCATTCATGCGCTCCAAGTGCTAGCAGCGGAAGGAGAGGTTGCAGTCATCATCTCGGATCAGCGAATGCCTGAAATGAAGGGGACTGAGTTTTTAAGCCGCACGGTGCCTCAGTTTCCCGATACGATGCGGATTATTTTAACCGGCTTCACCGATGTCGAAGATTTAGTGGAAGCGATCAACTCTGGGCAGGTGTATAAGTACATCACCAAGCCTTGGAACCCAGATGAGTTGAAAGCGGTGGTGCAACGGGCTGCCGAAACCTATGAATTGTTGAAGCAGCGCACCGAGGAACTCCAGAGATCGCAAGCTCAAACCGCCTTGCTTTCAGCGATTGTTCGAGCCGCGCAAGACGCTACCGATTTAGGCTCTTGCTTGCCACCGATTGCCGATGCTTTTGGCAAAACCTTTCGTGCCGATGGCTGCATTGTGCAACAGGTGCAGGATGGAGCTTTGGTTTCGAGCAGCGGGATATACATGGGCGAGGGTGAGGGTGATCGCTTAGAAAACTGGCTAGATAAAGATGTTTTAACAAAAGAAGCGATCGCCAGCCAAAAGATGCAAGTTGCCCTCAATATCCCCGCTGATAGCAACCTAACAGCGGCTGAACATTACGCCGCTTCTGGCATTCAGGCTCATTTGATCGTGCCAGCCGTTTACCGCAACGCAGTCAATGCAGTGATTTCGGTGCAATGGAGACAGCCCTGCACCCTGAGAGAAGACGAACTCGGTTTGTTGCACCTATCAGCACAGCAGGTGGCACTGGCATTGGCATGTGTTATCCGTAGTTAAGGCGATAGGCAATAGGCAATAGGTAAACTCAAAACCCAAAACTCAAAACCCAAAACTCAAAACTCCGTAGGCACTTTGGCATACCAAGCGGTAAGGGCAACAGCTAGGGCATCTGCTGCATCATCTGGTTTTGGAATCTTATCTAAGTTGAGTTCACGGGCAACCGCTTCTTGTACCTGATGTTTTTCTGCGTTGCCGTATCCCGTTAAAGCTTGCTTAATTTGAGCCGGAGTAAACTCGACTAAGGGCATTTTATGTTGCGCGAGAACTAGCATAATCACGCCACGGGCTTGGGCGATCGCGATCGTGTTTCCCATGCGGTAAAAAAACAGTTTTTCGAGGGAAACTAGATCGGGTTTCACCTGAGTTAAAACGGTATGCAGATCGTCATAGATCATCTGGAGGCGATCGCCCATATCGGTTTTTGCTGGAGTTTGGATTACCCCAAAATCCAATGGAATCACTTGCTCAACGGCACAAGGATTGCTCACATCTGGAGCCGAACACTGGATTGCACCAAAGCCTAAGATTGCCAATCCTGGGTCGAGTCCTAAAATGCGCTGTTCCATACTACCGAGGGTAAAGTTCTACAACATCACGCTTAATTTTAATGTCGTAGTTACCCAGAAAGTCGTGACCCAGTAAGCCGTCGGTCGCGTTGTTGGCGATCGCCACATTCACATTGTTCACCCGCGCCCCTGCAATCGAAATAGAATTGAGCCGACCCAAAGGCATGACAATCGTTCTCCCGTCCGCCAGGGTAAACTGACCGGCTCCAACAATCGGAATTTGCAGGGCGAGTGCCATAGATCGGGTGATTAATGTGCCGCTCGCTCCCGTATCTAGCAGCATCTCAAACTTTTGGCTACCGTTAAACGTAACATCAATCACCGGGGTGCCCCCATCGCGGCGCTTAATGGGAATCGAGTACAGCCCTTTAGTCGCATTAGAACTGGGCTGAGCATTACCTGCACCACAGAGTTTTCCAAGGTTAATCCGTCGTCCAGCGGAATTGACCATGTAGCACGCCTCATCTTGGGCAGAGGCGATGGATTGGCTGGTTGCTGTAGGAAGTATCAGCCAGACAATGGTGGCGATTGCGGTTGACCCAACAATATGATGTTTCACCGAGCGCTCTCCTACGGAATAGATACAGCTTTGAGTTTTGAATTTTGAGTTTTGAGACAAAAAAGCATTGTCGGTTTCAGAAAATTATCTGTCACGTTCCAGTTTCAACCTGGTATTAGTTCTATTGTGCAAGATTGAGCAAGCGATTGGATAAATAGCTGAAGCTTGAGTGCAGTCGAAACCCGGATGACTAGCCTGTTATTTTCATGCAAGCTTCTTACTTTTTAAGACATCTTCTAAAGATTCCCGGATTTTCTCTTCCCAAGTTTGAGGTTAGTACTGTAGGAATATTAGCTTTAGGAGGGTTGACTATGGTTGCTTCACCTGAAAATCAGAACAACCCGAAAGTCTCTGGTGAAGAATCCTCTAGTTCTTCTATTTCTAAGTATCTTGCAAATGTCCAGCTTCTTGTAACGATCGCGATCGCAATAGGTAGTTTTTGGGTCAGTTCTAAAGTTGACACTGCTAAAGCTGAAATTGAGAAAACAAAAACAGAAATTGATAAGGCGAACCAAAAACTCAATGAAATAACAACTAGATTTGAAAAAAACAAAAAATTTTCAGATGAGATTAGCAAAACGATTGATGAACTATCAGCAGGAAAATCAACCAAAGCTAAAATGACATTAGTTCGGCTATATACTTTAGCCGAAGATCCTAAAGAGAAATATGTTCTAGTTAATTTAGCCTCCGCTAGTGATAGGGCAGAATTAATTGAAACAGTGGCTTCCCTGCTTGAAGGAGAAAATCCTGAAGGGCTTAAAGAAGATGTGTTTACAAAATACCCGATTCTTGCGGCAGCAAAAGCTAAAGTTGCGAGAAAAATTGATAGAACATCTCCTGCAACTGAGCAAGAACTTAATTCAAGTCAATCTCTAGACTCACAGAATGATATTAAACCATTGCTGAAAGCAGAAGCTAATCTTTTAAGCCAGTTAACATCCGAAAATTTGACCGGTTGGGTTTTTCTAGGTCGAGAAAATCGTGAAACAAAGAAGTTTGAGAGTAATGTGATTTCTCCAGCAGACCAACAACCCATTAGCAATCAACCCGTTACCCTGATGCAGAGTGCAAATATTCGGCAAAAGCGACCGCCACAATATTACACACTGGACAACTTGCCGCGATTAGTAGGTGCGCTCAGAAGAGGCTCAGTCATTAAAGTGATTGATGTCAGTCGGGTCTTTTCTAAAGCTGGACATGTGGGAGTTTGGGCAAGAATTGAAGTGACTAGAAAAACCTAGAGGGGTAGATGCTCAAAATCAATAGAGATCCCAATGTGCTGATTGTGCTGATCGAATCTGTGAAACGACCCTTTTCCAAAAAATAGGCTTGCTCCGCTCGAACGAGTGACATGACAAACACTTTGACTTGTACCTCTGTTGCCTTGCTTGTCCGATTAACAAAACTGGGTAGAGCGATCGCGCCAATAAAACCAAGCCCAATCGCGCCCAATCCAAGACAACCTAAACCAGCTAGTACCCCAATGATCACTGGAATCCCTTTTGCTTTAGATATTTCAGCCATAAACTTGCCCAAAAAGATACTTTTTATGCTAGCAAGTTTTGCTTTTACACCTCAATAACTTCATCTTCACCCGCATGTTAGTGTTCCAGAAACTTGCAATAATGGGGTGACTGAGGATGCAGATTGCGGGATTGTCATAAGCAATGAATATAGTCGAGTTTTTTGAACTGAGCAGTGGCAAATGGTTTTCTCAGCGAACGAGTCATCATCTTGACTTCGAGCCGTCAGAAGCAGCAAAGTCTGACTTGGTAATCGAAATGGTCGATCAGGCAGATCTAGAAGTGATAAAACTCTGCCAGCAGTACGGGATTGATCCTGCATTAGCGCTGTGTGGCGCACGAGTTACTTGGAACGGCACGATGGAGCAGGGTGGAAAAAAATATGCAGGCTCAACGATGCTAGTACCCGTTGCAGATCGTGACAAGCTGAACGAGGGCAAGCTGTTGCGTGAACTGGATTCCGCAGAAAAAGCACCTGTTGCCGGACGTTACGTGATGGGTGGCGATGAATCCTTAACCCTGATTACCGAAGACGAAACCCTATATGCTGAAGAGCGTTTATGGTTTGCCAGCCCCAACTTGCGCTTACGTACCAGCGTTTTGAAGCGATCGGGCGGATTCAGTATGGCTTCGTTTTGCTCAGAGATTCGCATGGGTGTTTCTAAACCCGCAGAAGCCGCAACGCCCAAGGCATAGTCGCTTATCCTGCCGCCTGATCAGAAAACATCCAAAGATTGCCCGGAAACAGCCGCTCTAAATCAAGCTGAGAGGCTGCTTCAGACAACTGAGCAATATTCATCAAGTCGGCGATATACGGTAAAACTCCCAATACGGGAGTCGTCGTTAATGACTCGATCAATTTTACTGGAGCAAAGTCTACAATTCTTTGCTCAGATTGGGGATGCGCGCAGTTAAGAATAATCCCCTTTAGATGAATTTTCGATTGACGGGCTAACGCAACATTGGCAACGGCTTGAGCGATCGCCCCCAGCCTCACAGGCACCACCAACACCGTCGGCAAGCGCCAATCCCACGCTAGGTCTGCCACAGTAGTTTCACGAGTCACCGGAGAACCCAGCCCACCCAGCCCCTCGACCAAAACAAAATCTCGACTCCGGCGTAATTGCTCAAACGCCTGCCATGCAAGCTCCACGGGCACCGTGCGCCCTTCCCGTTCAGCGGCAATGGGAGGAGCCAAGGGAGCCTCAAATCGAACCGGATTCACGGCTGCTGGATCGAGTCCAAACAGGCTGCTGTAAAACTCGCGATCGCCCACTCCAGACTGAATCGGCTTGAAGATTCCTAGCCGTTGCTTTGACCAATAGGTTTGCCAGTAGGCAGCAATGGCACTCATGACGACGGTTTTTCCCGCGTCTGTATCCGTTCCAGCAATTAATAAAGCGTTCAATCTGCTATCCTCTAGCGAACTCTCAAATCTAACGTGTAGTTGGTTCCTTCAGATCCTAATACCTCAATTAGGTATCTTCGACCATCATCAATGGTTGTTTGCCAACGGGTGTCTCCACGGCTGACCACTTCACCCGCAGAATTACGAACTTGCAGCGTCCCTCTATCAGTCCGTGCTGCCAATTTATAAACCTGTTGAACCTCAGAACCCTGTCCCACAGAGACTACGTAACGGTTGATTACATCGCGTTTGATGCTGCCGTCAAACGATTGGTTAGAGTCACCCGGTGAAGACTCTAACCTTACTGGAATTTCATTAATTGTGGGTTCAACAGGTGAGGGAGTAACGGTGGGGGTTGGGTCAGGGGGGGCGGGCGGCACTTCTGAGAGTGACATCCAAGTCATATCGACCGTTGTTGACTCCTTGAACTGGGCTGAGTTGAACCAGGTAATCGCCATTAAAGGGCAATGAGCCTTGCCAATAAGACACCCGCTGAGCGTTTCTATTCACAGGTCTACCGTCGGGTCCAATAATCGTCATCAACACGCCTTCCCCGCTTATAACTGTTTCTAGGGTTTGGTTCTGGGAGCCAGAGACAATGTAAGTCATGGTTTCGTTGCTCCTGAGCACGCCTCGCCGCGTCACGCTTGTATCTGGGTCAATGGTGATCCGTTCGGTAGAGTTTATCGGGTCGGGTGGGGGTGGGGGTGGGGTGACCGTCGGAGTGGGGGTCGGGGTGAAAGTCGGCGTGACGATGGGCGAGGGTAGGGAGTTGGACGAATCTTGATTGCTGAGAATTGTTTGCATAATCAGCCAAGAGCCTAAACCCGTCAGCACCACTAGCCCAATGCCCAAGGCGATAATTGCCAAGGGGTCATCCCATAAGGAGCTACGGGGTTCTTCAATTATGGGTTGCGATCGCGGATCGGGAAGCGATTCTGAAAGCGATTCTGACTCGCGGGGCTGCCCCACTGCTCTTGTCTGCATCTGAGACTGGGCTGGCGATCGCGGCTGAGCCTGAGCAGAAACAGGTGCTTCAGCGGGATACACGGGTTGTGGGGGCAGTGGGGGCGGAAGGGTTTGCTGCACAGGCATTTGCACTGCTGGCGATTGCACTGGAGCCGCCGGATTGAATGCTGTTTGTAATGCTTGAACGACTTCGCTGACCGATTGATAGCGATCGCCCGGACGATAGCTCAACATTCGATTAAGCACCTGAGCAAAGCCCGGATTCACCGTACTCCAGCGCTGCCAATACCAAGTCATGGTGGAATCATCAAACAACTCTTGCGGCTCCCTGCCCGTGAGCAGAACGACCGCCGTCACCGCTAACGAATAGAGATCGCTGCTAGGATACGCCTTGCCCGTTTGCATTTGCTCGATCGGAGCATAGCCCGGTTTACCGACCGTCGTGGGCTGCACAATACCCGTTGTCATGGTTTGAAAGCGGGTTGCGAGTTCTTTCACCACGCCAAAATCGATTAAAACAGGTTTGCTATCTTGCTGCCGCAAAATCACGTTGTCGGGGGCAATATCGCGATGAATAATCCCTTTGCTGTGAATATGCGCCATCACAGGCAACAACTGCCGCATAAATTGCAACGCCTCCCCTTCGGAAAACGCGAGTCCCTGTGCTCTTCGCTGATCCAGCAACGCCCGATAGGTTTGTCCTTCCACATAATCTTGCACCAGGAACAGGCGTTGATCTTGCTCAAACGTCGCCCGAAACTGAGGAATTTGCGGATGCTGAATCTGATACAAAATTTGAGCTTCCCGCTGAAACAACTCCTTAGACTTATCCAGCGCATAGTCTCCGCCTTGGGCAGGAGTCAATTCCTTGAGGGCACAACGTTCGTTAAATCGTCCTTGGTCTTCGCCTAAGTAGGTGCGACCAAACCCACCTTGACCCAGAATACTGAGAACGCGGTAGCGATTTTGCAAAATAGTTCCAACGGGCAGAGACGGGCGCATAGGAAAGAATAATGACGAAGGACGAGTTACGAAGGACAAAGGGGGGGAATGCGGAGGGGAGTTTTGAGTTTTGAGTTTTGAGTTTTGAGTTTTGAATCCCGAACCTCGAACCTCGAACCCCGAACTCTACCCTCCTAATTTAGCTTTCACCATTTCTTGGACTTTTTTACCATCGGCTTTGCCTTTGAGTTGCTGCATGGCGGCTCCCATGACTTTACCCATGTCTTTGGCGGAGGTTGCTCCAGCTTGGGAAATAATATCGTCAATCACTTGGCTAATTTCGTCGTCGGAGAGTTGTTTGGGTAGATACTCTTCCAAAATGGTCAATTCCTGAGCTTCTTGATTGGCGAGGTCGGTGCGCTTCGCCTGCTGATATTGAGCGATCGAATCTCGCCGCTGTTTGGCAAGCTGCACGACAATTTCGACTTCTTGCTCTTCGGTGAGGCTTTCTTGTCCTGATGGGCGAAGGGCTGACTCTTTTTCCAAAATCACTTTTTTGATGTTGCGAACGGTTTCTAGCCGGATCTTATCTTGGGCTTTCATGGCTGATTTGATGTCGTCGCTGATGCGCTCTTTTAAACCCATTGTGTGGTGCCTCTTGCGGTGGTCGCGATCGCAAACTTTCTATTTCGATAGTTGCGTTTGGATGCTTGAACGATTTTATATGCAGTTAGACCTGCACAAATCACTGTAATTCAGTCCCCTACTTTATTGAACTTCACCCTAAAATCACAGTAGTATTGTGACCGATCGCCCAACAATCACCCTGATTGATCCGGTAATACCCGACGCGATCGTGCTAAGTTAGCAGCCCCTCTCCGCGAAACTGCTGGAGATGAATATATGAAGCTAGTGATAAGATTTCCATGGTTGCGTTTAAGGGCACGCTGTGATTCATTCCGTATTGCCAACTCCCCAACTTGCTTTGCCATCGTTTAACAACAATAATCGCCTGAGATTGCTGTCTGGTTCGGCAAACATGGAGCTTTCCCACGAAGTTTCGCGCTACCTTGGGATCGATTTAGGACCCATGGTACGCAAACAGTTTGCCGATGGCGAACTGTACATTCAAATCCAGGAATCGATTCGGGGTTGCGATGTTTATCTGCTCCAGCCCACCTGCCGCCCGGTCAATGACCATCTCATGGAATTGCTGACCATGATTGATGCTTGTCGGCGGGCATCGGCACGGCAAGTGACAGCCGTGATTCCTTATTATGGCTATGCGAGAGCCGATCGCAAAACTGCTGGGCGAGAATCGATTACCGCCAAACTCGTTGCGAACCTGATCACCAAGGCAGGGGCAAGCCGAATTCTGGCAATGGATCTGCACTCCGCTCAGATTCAAGGATATTTTGAT
>JBGTAZ010000339.1:0-11206 GCA_041749615.1 Leptolyngbyaceae cyanobacterium
TAAAGGATTACCCAATTTTTTGGCGCAAACCTTAGAAAAATTTGGCAATGAACAAAGAAAGCAGTTTGTAGATCAATCGAAACAGGGTTGTGAGAGCGATCGCGACCAGTCCAACCATCACCGCTATTGCGATCGCCGTCAAAAAAGGACTACCCGCAAGAGGAGCGATCGCCAGCCGCTTTAACCCCGACAGCGCAAACACACCGCCCACACTTAGCACTGCAATAATCAACAAGTCTGCCCGTTCAATCACCCGGCGCGACTGGGCAAGCATCAGCCCCGCCAGCAGCAACAGCCAAAACCCTCCGCTGATCAAGCTTGTTCCCAATACGCTGATCAGAGCGATCGCCACCAGCCCTGCCTCAAATCCAGTGAATCCGGCATTTGCCAGTAGTTCTAAGAGGCTAAAGGGAGCTATCGCCGAACGAGAAGCAGCAACGGGTTGGATGGGGTGGGGCTGAGCAGGCTGAATCGGCGTAGGCTGATTTGGGACGGAAACCGCTGGAAACGTTGTAGGCAAAGGGGTTGAAACTGGAACAGGCGTAGGCTGTGGTGCCGATTTTCTAAGCGGGGTAGCGGGTGATGCTGAAGCTCTATCCAATGCGGTTAGCACTTCCGCCGCAGATTGATACCGCTGGCTGGGCGCTGACTGCAACATTCGATCCAAAATATTGGCTAGGCGATCGCTGATTGAGGTGTGCGATCGCCACTGCCAAGTATTGTTATAGGTATCCAGCAATTCACTGGGCTGCTTATTCGACAGCAACATGAGGCAAGTGACCGCTAGGGCATATAAATCACTGGATGGATACACCTCCCCGCCTGCCATTTGCTCCGGTGGCGCAAACCCCTCAGAATAAATTCCGGTTGATTTGACCCCGACTTTGGTTGCCTGCCGCACCGCGCCAAAATCTAGCAGATAAATATGCCCATTGCGATGCCGCATGATGTTAGACGGTTTAATATCTCGATGGATGGAGCCGTTTTCATGGACAAATTGCAGCACTTTCAGAATTTCTTGCAGCACTTTCACCAGGGTCTCTTCAGAGAATGCGCCCGTTTGTGCCATTTCTTGCTCCATCGTCTGCCCGTCAATATATTCCTGCACTAGATAGAAAAATTGCCCATCCTTGCTACCCTGCGAACTAGGCACCGCCAATTCAAAAAACGCAAACAAATCCGGAATTTGCGGATGGGTATTGCCTAAATATTCCAGTGCCTCGGCTTCCCGCTCGAATAAATCTTGGGCAATTTGCAGTTGCTTGGCGCTCAAGGTGCTGGACGGTTGAAATTGCTTCACGACGCAGCGACGCAGACCGGGAGTATAGCGATCGCGCGCCAAAAAAGCGGCACCAAACCCGCCTTGACCCAGCAGCTTTTGCGGTAAATAGCGCCCTACCAAGATCAGCGGCATCCCGCAATTGGTGCAAAATTTCTGCTGAACCGCTTTGAGCGTTGCCGGGTCATCCAGATCAGTAAAAAAATTCTCAGGTCGTTGGCAACCTGGACGGGTGCAATAGAGATCCATAGCAATTACACATCAACATCAGATGCCACTCGTGCAACATGCTCCAAACTGGGCGCGATCGCCGGAATGATCTCCGTGTGGGCGATCGTATATCGCTGGAGTTCCGCCGTATAAGAAGCAAACTTTGGCAAAATCTCTTTACAAAATGCTTCTGCGGCTTTAGAACGGTAGCGATTAGGGTTAATAATCACCGATAGCATCCGTTTGACGATCACATCATCAATTTTCGCCCGATGCAGCACCCCCATTTGTAGTTCTTTCTCGATCGCTGAGATCGACACAAACGCCGCGCCTAAACCAGACTGCACCGCATTTTTAATTGCCTCAATCGAGTTTAACTCCATTTCAATCCGCAAACGGCGTGTTTCAATGCCACAGCGGGTTAACACCTGATCAATCACCTTGCGAATCGTGGATTGGGAATCGAGGGCAATGAACTGAAGCTTATAGAGATCATCTTTTTGAATGATTTCTTCCTGTGCCAAAGGATGACCCACGGGCAAAATGAGTGCGAGTTCATCTTCTGCATAGGGAATAATTTCTAAAGAGTCTTGCAGTTCAGGAGAAATTTCCCCCCCAATGATGGCTAAATCAATTTGTCCATTTGCTACACTCCAAGAGGTGCGCCGGGTTGAATGCACATGAAGCTGCACGGCAACATCGGGATATTTTTGCCGAAACATGCCAATCATGCGTGGCAGCAAATAGGTTCCGGTGGTTTGACTTGCCCCTACAATCAAGGTTCCCCCTTGCAGGTTTTGCAAATCTTCAATTGCCCGACAGGTTTCTTGACATAACGTCAGGATTTTTTCCCCATAGCTCAGCAGGAGATGCCCCGCTTCAGTAAGCTGCGCTCGTCTGCCACCTCGATCAAACAAGGGCACATCCAGCTGGCGCTCTAGGTTTTGCACTTGCAAACTAACGGCGGGTTGAGAGACGTATAGACTATCCGCAGCGCGCTTAAAGCTTCCCTCGGCAGCGATCGCTTTGAGAATACGAAGTTGATCTAAGGTAAAAGGAAGGTCAGACATACAGCTAAACCTGAAGATAGAAAGGAGCCGAAGAATTTACCTATCAGATACAGCCAAATTATGATGATGACTATCGAATCATTCTGAGGCTTCTAAAACCAAAACCGTAGCATAGATAAACTGTGAAATAATTTGTGGAACCTCTAAGCCTTGAATTAGGCACATGATTGTATCAAATCGTAAAAAGAATATATGACACAGGAAGTTATTCAGGACTTTCTGAATTTACCAGGAATTGCGGGTCTTGCTCTCATAGATAAGCGATCCCGCCCCTATTTTTGTGGAATTGATCAGGCTCTGAACTACCAACAAAAAGAAGCCTTAGCTCAGGGTATTTTGCAAGTCGTTGATACAATTCCTGATGAATTTGAATCGTTTAAATTTCAATTCACCCACTATCAAGTTCATATTCACAAGCTCAATCCCGGCATGATTTTACTGGTTCTGACTAAAAGTGGCTTGGTCTATTCTGCATACAAGCAAACCATCAAAACCTTAACGATCTCCCTATGTGAAAACCTGGCAGACGCGATCGCCACCTTTCGCATGTTAGCGGGCACCGCCACCCTGCCAGGATTAAGCCATTCCCGATCTAATACCACCACCCGAAATTTCACGTCAGTTCAAACCGCTTCCCCAGTCAATCTAGCGCCTATCAATAGCGATTCTAAGCGCCCCATAATATCTCCGCCAGCGGCTCAGCCAGTGACTCAACCAGTAGCTCAGCCCTCTGCCGCTGCTAGCCCTATCCCTATTGATATTACCCTCGGCGACCTTTTGACCGCTTTGAATACCCTGAGTCAAGTGACCACGCAATATTTGGGAATTCATGTGATCGTGAACTATTGGAAATCGACCCGACCCAGCCATGAATGGTTAAAGCAATTTCAAATTGAGCGATCGGGGCAATTTAGCTTGACCCACAGCACTTCCCAATCTTTACAAAATTTAGTTAGCTCTCAAGAACTCCTCTGGATTCAAGAATGGGTCACCGCCTTCGTCAATCGATGCTCGCAAGTCATCCGCGATTTTCCATCCCTAATCAATCAAAAAGTTTTAACAAATGAACAAAAAGCCTTACTTTTGGGCTGACTGAACATAGGAGTTCGGAGTTCAGGGTTCTGAAGTCAGGAACAAGATGTTCAAAACTCAAAACTCAAAACTTCTTTATTTACCCTTTTCTCCTTACTTCCATGGTAAAAATCGTCCGGCTTGAACCCATTTCTCAAGATTCTTCCGTTGAAACGAACGGCAATCTACTCTCGATTCTGATTAACAAAGATTTGGATGTGTTGAAGGAATGTGGTGGGCGCGGGTTGTGTGCCACCTGCCATGTGTATGTGAAAACTGGCATGGAGGGGCTGTCTGCTGTGAATCGGCGGGAGCAACGCACGCTGGAGGTAATTACGACCTGTAAACCAAATTCTCGGTTGGCGTGTCAGGCACGAGTCTTAAACAATGGCGTGGTGGTAGAACTGCCGCCGGGGATGTATATCAATTCAATTAAGGATATCGAAGCGTTGATTGGTCGGCGAGCTGAACAAGATTTGCTTCACCCCATTACAGGGCAAGTGTTGGTGGAGGCGGGTAAGCTGATTACGCGATCAATGATGAAGCAAATTGAAGATACAGCGAGTTTGAATATGGGGCAATTTTTGACGCGCAGTACCGATGTGTAGCATTTAGAAATTTGGTCTCAGGCAGTATGGTAAGTGAATATGGAACGAGGGATTGATTAAAGAGGGTGCTAAATGCTGAGCCAACTGCAAAAACTAAGCTCCCAAACAGAGGGTCGTTATGCAACGGATGCGGAATTAGGGTTTGTGAGTGAGTTTGGGCGATCGTTTTATTTGAGGGTGCAAACTTATCAGCGGTTACAAGCGATGGAAGCGGTCATTGTGCAGGAGGTGTTGACCAAGATCCAGTTTCTTGAGCCATCGCTGCTGCACAGCAACAATAATGCGGATCTGACCGCAAAGTGGAAGCGGGATACGATTCGGGTGCTGCGATATTCCGCGATCGCGATGTTGCTGAATGATCCCGATTCATTGCGCGATCGCCTATTGTTTTGGTTCCGGAGCGTGATGAAGGCATTTGGTGCCGAGCGAAGCTGTAGTGTCACCTACGCCGTCATGCAGGAGGTGGTAAAACGACATTTAACCGAGACTCAGGCAAATTTGTTTTGCCCCATTCTAGAAATGAATCGGCAGGTTTTGGGTGCAGTTTAAGCAAAAAATGGGAGGATTGAGGTAAAGTCTGCCGCGATCGCCGTGAGAGTTGGTGGAACCATAAGGCATGATGAAGAAAGGTTGATTCAGATCATCCCCAGTCCTTTTTTCAAAAAACGTCCATGGCTATTCCCCTAAGCGGCACTCAAATTCGGCAAACATTCCTGAACTTTTTTGCAGATCGCCATCACCAAGTGCTTCCAAGCGCCTCACTAGTGCCGGAAGACCCGACCGTGTTATTGACGATCGCGGGTATGTTGCCGTTTAAGCCCATCTTTTTGGGGCAACGTGCCGCAGAATTTCCCCGCGCTACCACGTCGCAAAAATGTATTCGCACCAACGATATTGAAAACGTGGGGCGCACGGCACGGCACCACACCTTTTTTGAGATGTTGGGCAATTTTAGCTTTGGGGATTATTTCAAATCTCAGGCGATCTCGTGGGCATGGGAACTTTCCACCCAGGTGTTTGGGCTGCCGCCGGAACGAGTCGTGGTCAGCGTGTTTGAAGACGATGACGAAGCCTTTGCGATTTGGCGCGACGAAATCGGCATTCCCGCCCACCGGATTCAGCGCATGGGTGCAGATGACAACTTTTGGGTATCCGGTGCCACGGGACCTTGTGGTCCTTGCTCTGAGCTATATTACGACTTCAAGCCAGAATTGGGAGATGACGCGATCGATCTGGAAGACGACAGCCGCTTCATTGAGTTCTACAACCTGGTGTTTATGCAATACAACCGGGATCTTGAAGGCAACCTGACTCCGCTCACCAGCAAAAACATTGATACTGGCTTGGGGCTGGAGCGGATGGCGCAAATTCTGCAAAAAGTGCCCAATAATTATGAAACCGACCTGATTTTTCCGATTGTGAAAACGGCGGCAGACATTGCCGGAATTGACTATTACGCTGCCGATGATGCGACCCAAGTGGCGCTGAAGGTGATTGGGGATCATATTCGCGCCGTGGTTCACATGCTGGCAGATGGAATTACGGCTTCCAATGAGGGGCGGGGCTACGTGCTGCGTCGCCTGATTCGGCGGGTGATTCGCTATGGGCGGTTGATTGGGATTAATCGAGAGTTTACGCCGCTGGTGGCAGAAGCCGCGATCGCCCTCGCCGAAGCTGACTATTCCATGGTTCGCGATATGGATCGGACGATTAAATTGGCACTGCAACGGGAAGAAATCCAGTTCCTCAAAACCCTAGAGTTGGGTGAGCGCGAATTAGAAACGGTCATGGAGCAGGTAGGGGCAGGGGGGCAAATTCCTGGAGTAAACGCCTTCACTTTATATGACACCTACGGCTTTCCGTTGGAATTAACGCAGGAAATTGCTGCCGAAAAAGGACTTACGGTTGACACAGACGGCTTTACCGTTGAAATGGATAAGCAGCGATCGCGATCGCGCAATGCCGTTGAAACCATTGACCTGACTGCTCAAGGCGCATTAAATCAACTGGTGGGGCATATTCAGGAAACCGAGTTTTTGGGCTACCGTTTGCCCGCATCAGAAGCGGAAGTGGAGGCGCTGTTGGTCTCTGGGCGAGTGGTGGCGGTGGCTGAAGCGGGTGCAGAGGTGCAGGTGATTCTGAATCAAACGCCGTTTTATGCTGAATCGGGTGGGCAAATGGGCGATCGCGGTTACCTTTCCAGTGAAGCCGCCTTGGTTCGGGTGGTGGATGTTAAAAAAGATGCCGGGTTCTTTGTCCACTATGGGCGGATCGAGCGGGGCACCCTACATGTCGCCGATGCTGTCACCGCGCAGATCGACCTCGCCTGTCGCCGCCGGGTGCAGGCACACCACACCGCAACTCACCTATTGCAGTCTGCCTTAAAAAAAGTTGTGGATGAGTCCATTTCTCAGGCAGGTTCCCTAGTTGGATTTGACTCGCTCCGGTTTGACTTTCGCAGCCCTCGTGCCCTGACGGCTGAAGACGTGCAGCAAGTGGAAGAACAGGTGAACACCTGGATCGCCGAAGCCCATGTCGCCCATACCGAAGTTCTGCCGATCGCCGAAGCCAAAGCACGCGGCGCGATCGCCATGTTTGGCGAGAAATATGGCAACGAAGTCCGTGTACTAGACGTGCATGGGGTTTCAATGGAGCTTTGCGGCGGCACCCATGTCAGCAATACGGCAGAAATTGGGCTGTTCAAGATCACGTCCGAATCAGGCACTTCAGCCGGGATTCGCCGAATCGAAGCCGTGGCTGGACCTGCCGTGCTGGAATACCTCAACCTGCGTGACGAGATTGTCAAGGATTTGAGCGATCGCTTTAAGGTGAAGCCCGAAGACATTTGCGATCGCATTACTGCCCTGCAAGCCGAGTTGAAAACCACCCAAAAGCAGCTAGATAGCGCAAAATCCCAGGTTGCCCTAGCAAAAGCCGATAGCCTATTGGCAAAAGCCGAATCCGTAGGCAAGTTCAAAATTTTGGTGGCGGAACTGCCCGGAGTTGATCCTGAATCGCTTAAAACTGCTGCCGAACAACTCCAACAAAAACTGCAAGAAGGCGCAGTATTTCTCGGTTCCGCCCCTGAACCCGGCAAGGTGAGCCTAGTCGCTGCCTTTAGCCCGGAAGTGGTCAAAACAGGCTTGCAGGCTGGCAAATTTGTCGGCGCGATCGCCAAAATTTGTGGCGGCGGCGGCGGCGGCAGACCCAACCTCGCCCAGGCAGGTGGACGCGACGACGGCAAACTGGCTGAAGCCTTGGAAGCAGCGAGAGACCAGCTTAAAAGTAATTTGAGCTAGGAAGAGTTGGGAGTGCGGAGTGCGGAGTGCGGAGTGCGGAGTTTTCTGATCCTGAACCTCGAACCCCGAACCCCGAACATCGAACCTCGAACCTCGAACCCCGAACTCAAAACTCAAAACTCAAAACTCAAAACCCAAGCCCCCCCTTCCTCTCAATTGCTACACAAATTTAAGTTTTTCCTAGCAATTGAGTTCATTTTTGCGAAGGAAGAGTACCTTAGTAGCGGGCTATGGAATCTTAAGAATTGCATTTTGCTCCAAACTGGGAATACTGAATCCTAAGTCACTGGTTACACTATGACAAAACTAGGGGTGGCGAACGTAGGAGCCTTTGAGGAACCAATGGAGAATCGACCAGAGATTAACGGTGAAAACGCGCGAACGGTTGAAAGCATCCTGCAAACGGTAACTCAGGATCTGAAGCATCTACATCAAGGGTTGGTGACACAGCTATCTCAAGAAGTGACGCAGCTTCAGGCAGAAAAAGCCCGGTTGACTGCGGAAGTGGGCAAGCTGCAAATCACCCAACAGACTTTGCAAACACGACAACAGGAGTCATTGTCTCAACAGCAGATTGCCCAACAGCAACTTTGGGCGAAACAACTGGCGCTGGTGTTGGCAAATCATTTGCAAAGCGTGATGGTGCAGCAAGTCAACCAACTGGCGAACACCCATCAATTGAGAAGTGGCAGGATGGCACTGTCTGGCGATGGAAGTGATTCGAGTGCCCATGCCCAGCGGCTACTGGCATCGTTGGATGCTACTTTTAGTGCCACATTCAATACGTTGCAGCAAGAATTGACTAGCTATGAAAGCGCGCTCTCCCAGCAGATTAGCCGAATGCACAGCATGGAGCAGCAGGGAGAAGCTGTTTTGGAAATGTTGGTCAGCCGGATTCGAGATCAGTTGCTATTGGAAGGAGGGCAGCGATCGCTAGAGTCATCCTTGTACGAATCTGGGGAGATCAATTCGTTGAGCGCCTCAACTCAACAGCCTCAACTCTATCCGCCCGAACTGCCTGCCCCACCGAGATCGACCTCACCGCGATCGACCGGTCAATCGCCTCAAGCTTATTCTCCACCACCCCAACAGTCTCGTTCCACCGCACCGATCTCACCGACTCCGCTAGCCTTTCCTGGCTCGTCTATGCCCCAGGCACCTGCTAAAAAAGAGCTATCTAGTTTTTGGACGGGGTTATGTTTGGTATTGCTCTCAACGGTGGCGCTGTCGATTCACAATGTGGTGGTGCGGATCATCGGCAATGGTCGCGTTGATCCCATTACGAAAATTTTCCAGCTTACTCCTGCCAGAGTGTTAGACCGCTTTGATGTGGGTGGTTTTCTCCAGCTTAATTTAGGCAATTCGCTATTGATTTTGTGGCTGCGAATGCTAGTGGTGCTGCCATTGATGGTGGGTGTGGCAATGGTGCTTTATCCGCCTGTGTGGAGAGATTTGAAACGATTTTTTTCGCTGCAAGATCGCAAGCCAATCTGGATTGTGGTGGGCAGTGGGGTTTTCCTTTTTCTATCCCAAGTGATGATTTATATCGCGATCGGGCAGATTGGGGCAGGACCCGCCGTCACAATTTTGTTTATGTATCCCATTTTTACGGTGCCGCTAGCATGGGCGCTGTTTGGCGATCGCCCCACGCCTCTCCGCTGGGCAGTAATGGGCACGATTTTGGCAGGCATTGTGCTAACGGCGCTCCCCAATATTTCTGCATCGGGTCAAGGGTTTTCCTTGGAAGGGGTAATGATTGCGATCGGCTCTGGGGTCGCCTTTGCCTTGTATCTCATCTTGATGCAACTTGGCTTTAAGAAACTGCATCCAGTGCCCGTCAGCCTGATTCAATTCTTTACCATTTTTGTGTTGTCTGCTGTCATTTTGATTTTGCTAGGTCCAAACTTAGGCGTAATCGTAGAGCCAGACAAACGCACAGGCTTCATTCTCAGTGGTATTGTATTAGGTTGTTTAACCTTGGTTGGCTATCTATCTAATAATTTTGGTGTGCGCTACATGGGGGCAGGTTTAGCGTCCATTATTGCCTCAATCGGTCCCGTAATGACGGCGTTACTCGCCTGGGTTTTAATTCAAAACAAGTTACAAGGAGTGCAGTGGTTTGGCATCTTTTTGGTGACTGCGGGAGTAGGGGCGCTTAGCTTTGAGCGCATGAAGCTGCAAACGAAGCCGAAGAAATAGTGCGGGGTATGGGGTGCGGGGTGCGGAGTTCAAAGTACGAAGGGCAAAGTCAGGAGCCAGAAATCAGAAATAAGCAAGCGTTCACACTTCTAGAAATGTAAACGCTTGCTTCAAACAAACAAGGCTAAAGAAGAAAATCCAGATTACTTAAGGGCATCTTTGACAGTATCTTTTGCATTTTCAACCCTTTCACCCGCTTCGCCTTCAGCCTTTTTTGCTTTGCCTTTGGCTTCTGCTTCCTTATCTCCTGCTAGGTTTCCGGCACCTTCTTGAATAGTGCCCTCAACTTTCTTGGCTGCTGCTTTTGCTTTATCTTCTAAGGACATTATTTTTCTCCAAGTTTGAGATTTTTATGTTAGTTATCAATTGAATCAATCACTCAATTGATGAATTTCTACTCTAGCGAAGCCCTTATCAATGTTCCTCGACCCACAGAGATAGTTTGCTTGTAAAGGGCTGAGTATCAAGGATGGAGCACGATTGTTATGCATCAAAAAAATATCGTTCGGCTTGAGCTTTTGGTCAAACCGAACGATATCAACATCACCATCAAGCAGTTAGTTTACGCGATCGCCATTTCTAGGACTGAATTATAGCGGTGCGAGCAGCGCGGCGAGCGCCGGCAGCAGCGCCGAGCAAAGCAGCAACCAGACCGAGCAAAGAACCTAAAGTAAACGACCAGCCAAGCTTGGCTGCATTGCCAGCAAGCTCGCGCGTTTGATCCGCAGTGACATTCGGAACACCAGCAGAGTTCGCATTTGGAACATTCACACCGCTTTGTTGAGCTTGATTAATGATTGAGCCAGCATTAGAGGCGACTATACCAAAAGCACCTGAAACACCGCTAGAAAGCAACCAAGCGCTAATTGCCAAGGTTGTTGCCCATAAGATGGCTCCATTCAACAACGCTGTATTCTTGTTCATTGAACCACAAGATCGAGTGGTAACCCACCCGCCAACAAACAACGAAATGAATAGACTGATGATTGACCAAATACCAATGGCAGAGCCAACATCATCTGCATTAGATCGAGGCGCACCCGAACCTGAAATCCCCGAAAGCCCGATCGCGGCACCCAAAGCACTCAGAACCAATTGAGTACTAAGGGCAATCACTAATCCGGCGAAAATAGGACCCCAACGAACGCGATCGTGATATTCAGCGGGAGCGATCGTCGCAGGACGATCAACAACATAATCTAGAGGTCGATCAGCATATGACATAATCCATTAGCTCCTGAGAAATATACAAACATGTTTATGGCAAATCTAATAAAAGAAGCGCTGATACACAACAGACAGCAACTTTTTAAGAGGTTTAGAAATGCTCCGTAAACTGTTTATACGAGAAAGTCTCCAAAATTTTCTCTACCTAAGGGAGTGATATTTTTGAGAGGTTAATCATCCCAGTCGCGTAGCCCACAATCGATAGGGGAACATCTGGAGGGCTGATTGCGCGATCGCGCAATC
>JBGTAZ010000340.1:0-2825 GCA_041749615.1 Leptolyngbyaceae cyanobacterium
CCAGTTCACGCCGAGCTATGGCATGGTGCTAAATCTGCTGCAAACCCATAGCCTAGAAGAGACACAGGCGTTAATTGAGCGCAGTTTTGGGCAATATCTCTCGACGCTCTATTTGCGTCCGCAACAGGAGGCGATCGCCCAACTAGATGCTGAACTCGCCCAGATTAACGCCCAAATTGAACAGGTGGATTGGAACTTACTGGCGCAATATGAAAAACTGCAAGAGCGGTTGAAGGAAGAACGCCGCTTATTGAAGATTTTGCAGAAACAGGCGAATGAGGTGAGATCGACCGATATGGGCATGGCGCTCTCTTTTGCAGTTGCCGGAACGATCATTAGCCTGAAAAGCTCGCAAAATGGCTCTCAACTGCTGGCTGCGGTTCTAGTGATGAAGATTGCGGGATCGGGGCAGTTTCCTTACCTGGTTTGCCTCGGCAAAGACAATCGCTGGTATATCGCGACGGTGGGCGATGTGGCAGAGTTGCGCGGCGAAATTCCCCGGATGACCGGAGTGGATGATCTGACTCCGCCGCTCGACATGCTGCCCAAACCGGGACAAACGCGCAAAGGCGATGAGCAAACAGGGGCGATCGCTCAAAAAATTCCTCCTGCCCCCGACTTGGCGGATCACGCTCCCGAAGTCTATACCCAGCAGCAGCGGATGCAGGGCGTAGAAGCCGAACTTCAGGCGCATCCCGTTCATCAGTGGGGCAATCGCGCCACCATTCTCAAGCGCCAAAAGCGCATGACTGCCATTCGTGATGAATTGAGCGATCGCCGCAACAAACTCAATCACCAAGCCCATCGGTACTGGGAAGCCTTCCTCGACCTAATCGACATCCTGCGAGAGTTCGGCTGTTTAGATGATCTAATTCCCACGCCTCTAGGACAATCTACTGCTGCCATTCGGGGCGACAACGAGCTTTGGCTGGGCTTAGCCCTCACTTCCGGCGAACTAGGCGCACTCGAACCCCATCACCTTGCAGCAGCCTGTGCCGCCCTCGTCACCGAGGTCTCCCGCCCGGATATGTGGACTCGCTACCCGATTTCTGGGGAAGTAGAAGAGGCTTTGAACGGACTCCGCACTATTCGGCAGCGCGTATTTCAGCGACAGCGGCGGCTTCAGGTCGTGCTGCCCGTGTGGCTAGACTACGAATTTGTCGGCATTGTGGAACAGTGGGCGCTGGGCATTGAGTGGACGGAGATTTGCGCTAACACCAGCTTAGATGAAGGCGACGTGGTACGAATTCTGCGCCGCACGTTAGATTTTCTTTCTCAAATTCCCCATGTGCCTCACCTGCCCAATGAGCTAAAACGCAACGCCGTTAGAGCCATTCAACTCATCGATCGCTTCCCCGTTAGCGGTGCAGTGGAGTGAGGGAAAGAGAGGGTCGATCACTTCAAGTTTCCGTCACAATCTAAAATTAGCCCAACGGATTGCTAAGAAAGGTTTTGCATGTGGAGTCTAGCTTGACTTCCTATTCGCGATTCGTTCCAGTATTTCTGTAACAAGGGCTTCCCACTCTTGCTGATGATCCTGTTTTTGAGTCCTTAAAGCACTTGTAGAAGGGCGATATTCGATCAGTGGACAATTATTCGCTTCTGCCTTACGTATAATGTCTGCACTTTTAATACGGCTTTTGAATACTATCGATCCTTCACCTTTACGAATATTTTTTGATAGCCATTCGTCAAATTCTGGTTCCCACTTTTGGAATTCATCATCCCAGTTGTTATTTTCAATTGTTGCTTTTGTGTCTACCTTTGAGTAAAAAACCCCAAGTAGTTCAACTTCACAAGAAGCTTTACACTTTTTCAGGCGATTTACGCGTTCATCGATTTTGTCCAAGCCCCAATGGGAATAAGCATCCAGAAGAGTTGGCACGATAAAATAGCGACTGAGAGAGAGGGCATTTAGAGTGATCAACCCAAGACTTGGAGGACAATCAAAAATGATATGCGTATAAGCCTTACCTTCGGGATTTTTTAATTTGCTCAAGGCATTGAAAAGAATATCTGTTGCACTAAGGTAGTATCGATGATAGCCAACAAGCTTATCTTGAATATCAAT
Source organism: Leptolyngbyaceae cyanobacterium (assembly GCA_041749615.1). Classification (GTDB taxonomy): domain Bacteria; phylum Cyanobacteriota; class Cyanobacteriia; order Leptolyngbyales; family Leptolyngbyaceae; genus ULC077BIN1. The sequence continues at coordinate 2,072 of JBGTAZ010000340.1, forward strand.
TAGCTTAAGGCTGGACGGCAGCAAATCAAGATTGAGTCCTTCAATCGGTGTCACTCTAATAGTACCGAGATCAAAAGTTTCACTGTCATCATCTCGTGAGATTTCATTTTCAAAGAGTTGGTATAGTGTTTTGTTTGCATCGTCTATTTCCTTGTACTGCTGCTTGTTCAACAAAGTAAGTGAGGCATTACTTTGAGGATCTAAGTCAATAAGTAACACTGATGCTGGTTTTGTTGATCTCTCACCAGATTTGATTTCTCTTCTCGCTAAAGTAGCTGCAACATTTACGGCAGATGTTGTTTTTCCTACCCCCCCTTTGAGGTTAATGAAGCTTATTACTGTAGTGTTGCCAAGTTTCATATTGATTCCTAGATAAGCAAGATTCAATCTACCTAACACTGATTAGGCATGGTCTGTCAGTCTATCTTCTCTATTTAAGGCGATTAGGCTACAGGTAGTCTGTATAACAACCCAAGATACGTAATCAAGCTAGGGTTTTTATACATAAGAATTTATTATAGGTAATATTCATACTAGAAGTTTCAGCTTAACTATCTCTGCAAAGTGTTTTGGTGAAGCTTCAGCAGCGAAGCTTTCAGGCTATTTATCTCTGGGCGTTGCTGAATAGAGGGATGAATCAGGTAGGAATAGGGACATCTCCAAATTTTAGGTAGTGAAGTAGTAGTCGAATCGAATGCTTCAGCATTTCCACTGATTTGGAATAGCATAGGGTCTTACGGTGCAGCCGAGCCAG
>JBGTAZ010000341.1:0-5233 GCA_041749615.1 Leptolyngbyaceae cyanobacterium
TTTTGGATAGCCTATCAGGGCTTTGTAGAACTTGAAGTAAGGTTGGATAATCGATACCACTCCCGCTATTGTCTGGTTGAACCTGTGCCCGTGAAATGGCAGATGGATCTGATAAGCGCCCTTGAGAAGTGATTGGTTCAACTAAAACGACAAAGCTCCCTTCGTAGATCAGCGGAAAAGTTCTAGTCATCACCCAGCCTCCAGCGCCCCCAAGTAGGGTTAGCACTAGGACAATTGGAATATTCCGCCGAACAGACCCCACGAAAGAGCGCACTTTGAAGCCGCCACTTTTAGGCTGGGGATCAGCTTCTCCGCTCCGATCGCTGGGGGGCAATGGAACCTCTTCCGAATGATTTTGCCCGTTGAAAGTTAGGTTCTGTGCATTTTGTCCGGCTTGCATGGGTTACCTCATCTACAGTCGATTAAGTTCGTCACTAAACAGAAACTTCAGAACACGCTATTCTGACACGCTAGCGATTTGCATTAGGAAATAATACGTTCCTAAAGCCTGAGATTCCACCAAAAATCGTGAGTGGAACCCCAATCGCGTTGATCAAAAAGTCATTCGCTGATGCAATGAACGTGCGATTCACTACGACAATATCGTTGTTGTGAAGAGCCGGATTACGGGCGGCGTTCAAGTTTTGATCAAGATCAATCGAAAACTTGCTGCGTGTAATAGTGCCATCTGGATTGAGACGAATTAGGTCTACCCCTTTTTTGCTGCCTCGACCTACCCTAAAACCACCCGCTGCCATAATAGCTTGGTTTAGAGTTGTATTGGGTTTGAGCCGCAGTGAGCCTGGAGTGGTCACTTCGCCAACGATGCTAACTGAAATAGCTTCAGGAGAAAAGTTGCTTGCCGCAACCTGAGTTGCCTCTGCCGCATCAAGCTTGCTAGCCTTAGGGATGATGATGGTATCGCCATCGCGAAGCAAAGTATCTTGGCTAAGGTCGCCTTCGCGTAAAAACTTCCACAGGTCGATCGCCACAATTTCTTCGCGATCGCGACCCAATCGACGAATTTTCACCTCGCGAATATTGGCAATTTGAGTCACACCTCCAGCCGATTGAATCGCCTGACTAACTCTAGGCCATTGGTTGCCACCTTCTGATGCTGTTCTTTGATTGAGACTTGCCTGAGAAACTTCGTTACTAATGACACTAATAATGTACGAGCCAGGACGGTTGACTTCTCCAATTACACCAACTTTTAGCGGTCTAGGAGCTAATAAACTAATCGTCACTAGCGGATTGCGGATGAACCGACCATATTTTTGGGAAATTGCTGCCGCCGCCTGCGTTAATGTCAAACCTTGAACAGGAACACTTCCGACCCAAGGTAAGTTAAGGGTGCCATCTAGTAAGATTGTGTACCGTGGCTCTAGCGCTAACTCTGGAGCAATATCAAAAATTTCAGCCCTGACAATATCTCCGGCTCCTAGAGTATAAGCATCACCTAAAATAGTGCCTGGTCTTATATCTGAGGGGGGTGGAGCCTCAGGTAATGGGGTTCTTTGTTCAAAAGGTAGAGAATTTTGGGAAGGCACACTGGTGGGTAAACTCTGAGCCAAAACAGATAAAGGCTGAGTTGCCCCAATTAGAGAGGACAAAACGATTCCTGCGGCAGAGCGGGGGGTTCTCCTAATCATAATATTTTGTCTAAAAAGTGACGAAGTGTAAAAGGTTGATTTGGGCAATGGTCGCAGATATTCACTACTATAGCTTTCCTAAATTGGTTCGCTATTCTGGATAACTTGAGTAGGCAGATTCTAATTAAATGCCAGATGTCGCAAGCTCACCCCAAACTCCGCTCGCCAAGTAGTGGAATACATTACGCACGTCTCTATGGGGCGAAAAGTTGAGGATGAGGTATCCTATCTAATTTCACCAGCTACGGAGTTACTTAAGTTGAAATATCTGAACCTTATTGAAAAAAACAGACTGACACACCCGTGAAACTACTACATCTTGAGATATTCTGCTAACTCAGGAAAGTAGACGCAATTTCAGTATGAATTTCCTTGTAAAAAGATTTCGTTTTAACAGCATTACTTTACGTAAAATTTACGTCACTTCAAACAGAATTATGGCTTAAAAATAGAAAATAAAGATCTCTTAACAATAACTGTCGAAATATTATTGCTAGCTTATCAAAGCAAAGACTCCGTAATCGGCTGATCGATCATGAAAGAACGTAGTTTTTTGGGTTACGTTGTGCACGCTCTTGATTGGTTCTGTTAAATTCAAGTTTGACAGATCGATCGCTCTTTATAATATTTCTTGACAGAACCATTTAACCTCTTGCGTAAATACAAAAGCAGCCCTCTTCCAGAGCGATCGCATCAATTCATATCCTTAAGGCTAATTCTAAACTGTCCCTTAAATCCAGCCGCTTAAAACAGCTTTATGATGCCATTTTCATAACGCAGAATTACCCTGCACTGATACTTCTTACTTGCCTACTCTATCCCTCTCAGCCGAGCCTAATTTATGGGTGGTAATGCGTTTGTTTCGTTGATGATGTTTTCTTGGATTCCAGCCGTGTTGTATATCTTCAGGCGGTATCCAGCTCGACAAGCAATGATCATGAGCTTCATATTTGCTTGGCTCTTCCTGCCTGTTGCCAGTTTCAAAATACCTGGAATTCCGGCTTACACAAAAATGTCAGCCGCTTGTTATGGAATTTTAATAGCCACATTTCTATTTAATCCCAAGCGCATCAGTTCCTTTAAATTTAGCTGGGTTGATGTTCCCATAGTCTTATGGTGTACCAGCCCATTTATTAGCTCCGTTGTCAATGACTTGGGTGCTTATGACGGCTTTTCAACCACGCAAGTGCAAATTGTCACCTGGGGAGTTCCCTACTTTCTGGGGCGCATTTATTTAGATAGTTTTGCTGGATTGCGACAATTGGCAATTGGATTATTTGTCGGCGGACTCATTTATATTCCTTTCTGCTGGTATGAAAGCCGTACCTTTTCCAGTCTTCATATTCTCGTCTATGGATTAAATACAGGACGAGATGCCTCTCAGTCCATTCGCTATGGAGGCTATAGACCGCAAGTATTTTTAGAACATGGGTTGATGCTGGGGGTATGGTTAATGACTTCCTGCCTTATGGGCATTACTCTATGGAAATCGGGAGTCAAACGCATATGGAATCAGCCAATGGGCTTATTAATGGCGTGTTTATTAATTACCTTCATCATTTCGCGATCAACAGGAGCCTACACGCTTTTTTTGCTAGGACTAGTCATTCTTGGAGTTGCCTGGTATCTTCGCACTGCGATTTTACTTTGGATACTCATTTTAGGAATTTGCTGGTATCTGTATATGGGCGTTACTGGGACTTTTCCCAATAAGCAAGTGATTGATACCTTATCTCAGACGTTTGATCCAGAACGAGTTGCTTCTGTCAAATTCAGGTTTGACAATGAAGAAATATTGGGTGCGAGGGCGCGGGAGAGTGCGATGTTTGGCTGGGGAGGGTTTGCCAGAAACCGAGTATTTGACGAGTATGGGAAAGATATTTCCATTACTGACAGCTTGTGGATTATTGTATTTGGACTTCAGGGTGCTTATGGCTTGGCAGCCTTAACGGCATCTATCTTGCTACCAGTCATTAGTTTTTGCGTCCGCTATCCTGCGCGGCTATGGTCGCGTCCAGTGGTGGCTCCGGCTGCTGTCTTGGCAGTATGTATCACCCTTTACATGTTCGACTCGGTATTAAATGCAATGACTAACCCGATATTTATGTTGGCGGCGGGTGGTTTGGCGACCGTTTCTGTGCAATCAAAACAAGCTGCCACTGTCCAACTCAGTGCACAGGTGGCGACAGTACTTTGATAGTCCGCGTGTTAAACACGACTTTCTACAACGGGCGATCGCTCAAGAAAAGTGCAATTTTTGGCGTTGCTGAATGCAAGCACATTTTTGGGCTGTAGGGGGAGTGTCTTGTGCGTACCCTAGAAAGACTAGGGGCAACCCTAAAGAATTGCCCCTACAAATTTCAATTGCATCTCAGATTTAGCAATGCCCGATTTTCTTACACTCCTGAAGAGGTGAATTCATCTTTAACCAGTTTGTCCCAACCCATATTTTTGAGAGAGTCATTCCGGCGGAGGGGGCGAGTCACGAGTTCAAGGATATCCCGTGCATTGCCAAAGCCGTGAATTTGGGCAAAGGTAAATTCAACCGACCACTTTGTGTTGATCCCACGGGCTTCCAATGGATTGGCGTGAGCCATGCCTGTGATGACTAAATCGGGTTGTAGTGCTTTAATCCGTTGCAGTTGGTTGTAGTTATCTGGTTTTTCTACGATTGTCGGTGTGGGCACATTCATTTCCCGACAGGTTTGTTCCAAGAGGGCAAGTTCTGCGGCTTGATAGCGCTTGTCCATGTAGGGAATACCGATTTCGGGGCAGGTCATGCCGCAGCGAATCAGGAAGCGGGCAAGCGAAATTTCTAGCAAATTATCGCCCATAAAAAAGACAGATTTTCCGCGAATCAGGCTGGTGTATTCTTCCAGGTTTTGCCAAATCAGCGCTTCTCTTTCATCTAAACCTTTGGGTTCGATGTTGAAAACAGAGCAAATTTTCTCGACCCAAGCGCGGGTGCCGTCGGGACCGATCGGAAAGGGTGCCCCAATCAGTTTGCATTTGCGGCGACGCATGAAGGTGGTGGCGGTGCGGGAGAGGAAGGGGTTCACGCCTGCGACGTAATAGCCTTCTTGAATGATCGGCAGTTCGGTGTAGCGTTTGGATGGTAGCCAGCCAGAAACTTTGATGCCTTGTTTTTTCAGTTCAAGAGTTAGCTGGGTAACCACGGGGTCAGGCAGGGAACCGAACAGAACAAGTGGGGGATGATCAACATATTCTGCTTCGTCGATCGCAATGTCTTCTTTTTTTCGCCCAAAGTTGAGCAGTTTTGCGATCGCGTTTCGTTCTTCTTTCTCCGCCTCTGGTGCTTTTTCGGGGCACCGATGCACCATTGCCGCTAGCACAGTATCTTCACCTTGAGTGAAGGCGTAGTCTAGACCGTTGGCGCGAGCGGTGACGATCGGAATCCCCAATTCGGCTTCTAGTCTAGGTGCCAGCCCTTCCAAGTCCATTTTGATGATTTCGGTGGTGCAAGTGCCAATCCAGACAATCACACTAGGATTGCGATCGCGCTTGATTTGTAGGCAGAGTCGCTTTAGTTCTTCGTAATCATTCAACTGGGCAGAAATATC
>JBGTAZ010000342.1:0-6248 GCA_041749615.1 Leptolyngbyaceae cyanobacterium
GGTGCCGTTCCACCCCTACTGCCGCTGCGTGATTGCGCCCATGAGTCAGCGCTGGATTGATGCGGGGTTGGTGGATGAGGCGTGGAGCCGCAGGTTTAAGGAGGGGGCGATCGCGGAGTTGGAGAAGCAGGGGAAGAAGCCGAACAACGGACTCAGCCCGTTTGAGAAGATGAATGGAGTGACGAAGCCACCCAAGCCACTGTTTGTTGAGAGGCAATCGCGATCGGGTGTGATTAATGCCGCACCGAAGGAGGCAGAGAAAGTCATGCGCCAGGTGCGACAGAATGCCGCAGATGCTTTGCTGGGGAATCGGGCTGTTGGAGGGGAGTCGAAGCCGTTTGATCCTTACATTGCAAAGGGAAGAGACTACTTCAACAGCCTAGAAGGAGTGAAAGAACTGGATGAATCATTGGCAATATTGCGCGAAAAGGTCGCAGCTCTTGAAGCCTCGGAGGACAGCAAATTGACAGCGCTGTTGAAAGCTCAGGAGAAATGGCAGGCTGGAAAGCTAGATGTGGAAGTGTTCAAGAAGAAAGTTGTGCAGTACGAGCAATTCAGCGATCGGGTCTACCTCAAGAAATTGAAGGTTTACGAGGAAGGAGCTGCGGCGATGGCTCCACTCAGAGAACAGATCCTCGCACGAGGTTCAGCCTCTACCGCAAAAGCCCTTGTAGAGGGGATCGAAGTAAACGTTGACAAGAAATCGGAAGAGAAGTTTCTTAGAGGGCAGCTTCAGGAGATATTCAGAGCGTCTGGGGGTAAAGGTGGAACGATACAATCCATTGAGTATGTTGAACCGAGAGCATCGGCAAGCAGAGAGAATCGCAGCATCAACACTGGAGATAGCTTTAAGGAATGTCCTGAGATAATGTGGCACGAGGTCGGACACCATATTGAGTTTGAGTCCGAATCGCTGAGGCTGGCGGCTAAAGCTTGGATCGAATCAAGAGCTACAGGCGCTCCAGAAGGAATGGCTGCATTGACCGGGAACAGCAAGTACAGGGATTCCGAGAAGGCATATCCTGACTCTTTTGTTCATCCCTACGTTGGCAAAATCTACTCGGATGGCGTGACAGAAGTTGTTTCGGTAGGGATGGAACACTTGCACAGCCCATCCGCAATGATGAGGCTATATTGGGATGACCCGGAACACCTATTCTTCACGCTAGGAGCGATCGTTGATTAAATACCAGCTAACCCTAGGCTACAGCGAGACATCTATATTCATCAGCCTGCCTGTCACTGATGGCAACTCATCTGCGTTGATGGAGTTTGAGGGCGGTGATATGGCAGTGGCGAAGGCGAAGTTTGAACTACTCAATCAATACGGCGCGTTCGGGCATAAGATGGGCAAGGTAACAACAGGCTACGATTTAGACGCTGCGCTGAATTCTCCAGGAATGGCGCGGTTCAGCGCGAGAATTCTGGAGGGCGAGGAAATCGTTCGCAATTACGATCCGGGCATCCCCGATGGAGCGATGACCTAGATTTCCTGCTGCAACGCGATCGCCATTGAATCTAGCAGCTTGCGACCCTTATAAATATATGGCGCTATCTGGGAGCGGATGACCTGGCTCATTGTCGTGCTGTTCTCAGCGCACCAGGCATCTAACGCCTGTTTATCGTCGGACGAGATGACAAATTGGATGTACTCACTTTTTTTCTCTAACTTTTTGCGAGGCATAATTTCACGCTATTTCCCTCAATAATACCATGATAAATACCATGATAAATATCAGTATACTTACTGATGTGTCACGGTAAAAATGCTGTTATTCTGTATATATGGATGAGGGGGGATGGAACGCCCCACAATCGCCAGGAGATCCCGAAAGGATAATGGCACCTCCTGGAAAAATCCATCGCCGTAATTCGGACGGCGCAAAATACATCGAATCGGCACGGGAGCCGTCACCACGCCCAGGGACAATGGTACAACCGTCCTAAAATGTACATACGCCCCCATCGGCAGAAAATAGATGGCGAATGACCACCCTCGCGGTGGTTTTTTTGTGGCACGTCATCTACCGCCCTATAGTTTAATTTTCCTCAGCCGCCCCGCCAGCCGCTTGCCGGGAAACGTCGATCGCCCCTCCCATTTTTTGGGCGGCACCATAGGAACCATAGAGCGACCTATCCCAGCCGCCCTATGCTCCTCACCGCGATCGCCTCGACCTGGCTCAAAGCCAAACCTGTGCAATCACAGCAGCTTCTCGTTTCCCAAAAATCTCCGCTCAAAAAATCTCAACTGCTAGAGATTACGGGCTACCAAATTGACGGCGATCATCTCAAAATTCAGCTATCCAAACCGCTGGCAGGCTGGGCTGGCTATTACGTCTTCGCCAAGGACGTGCAAGTTGACGGGAAGCCCGTAGCGACCTCTGGAGAAATTCGGCTCAAGGTTGCCTTTGCCTCCCAGGTAGCCCGAACTGAAGAACCTAGCAACCTACCCGGCTCCACTCAGAACCGGATGTGCAATAGCTCTAGCAATTTCATGGTGGCTCGTTACCGGGGCGCGAAGATTACCAGCGACGATGCCTTCTATCAGCTAGTTACCCGCTATGGCGACACCACTGACCATTCAGCAGTCTCCAAAGTGCTCGACAGCTTGGGCGTTAAATCTACTTGGTGCGTCGATTTGGGCTTTGAAGACTTAGATAATTCTTTAGAGGCTGGCTTGCCTGTAGTCCTTGGCATCTTACATCGAGGCACACTGGAAGCCCCCAAGGGTGGGCACATGATTGTGGCGATCGGGCGCACCAAGAACAAGGACTACATTTTCAACGACCCCTATGGCAGCCTCATGGATGGCTACACCAAAGCCGTGAATAATGGCAGCGGGGTAGTTTACCCTCGCTCAGTTCTCCAGCGGCGTTGGTTGCCAGATGGCGATCGCTCTGGCTGGGGGCGGTTGTTCAGTTGACTAAAGTAATTTTAGACATCGGCAGCGTTGAGGGCGCGGCAAAGGCGGCATTCAAGGATGCCTGCTATTTTGTCCACTCTGAGATCATCAAAACCATCTCAGACCCCAACGCCTTCCCTGATTTTCCAGGGCGAGACATTGTGGACACGGGTGTTTTGCGCGCCAGCCAGCAGCCGCCAGAGTTCAATAGTGATGGAACAGAGGCAACGTTCAGAAACACGGCAGATTACGCTTACTGGGTTTATAACGGCTATACCAAGCGCAATGGCGAGGAGCAACCCGGTAGACCGTGGATCGATGCGACTTTAGAGCGGGTAAACTTCCAGGAAACTTTCGAGAAACTTTTTAACGGATGATTGACCTTCTAGCCCTACGAAGCACATTAGAAACCGCCCTGGCACCTCACCTGGGCACCTACACTTTCAGCACGGGTGGCACCACGCCAGCGGTCAAGGTTGAGAGTGGGGCGATCGACGCATCAGAGCAACCCAGCGTTCAAGGCTTGGAGCTAGTGATTATCGAGAGTCCTGAGATCCCGTTTAGCTCGGTGATGGGTGGGTATCGAGAGGTGTACACTGCTCTGGTTATTCTGAAGCAATGGGACATCACAGCCACGACGCTGGAAGCGCGATCGCCCTTGATACAGGCGTTGATGGGTCTGGACAATTTGCTGGTTAGCGGCGGCAAGCGGGTCGTTCGGACTAGCAGGTTAGACAACATTGAAACCTTGACGGTACAGGTTTCTCAGTCGTTTTTGGTGGAAGAGGCGATCGATTATTTTGAGTGAACTACTCCTTTAAACTGTGAACTACCCCACCGCATAGGCGGATGGGGTTTCTGACGAGTCAACGAACCTAGTTGCCTTACTGTTACCAGCAGGTAGAGCGCGGTTCTCGTCGTCTAACGAGGCTGGTTCCCAACCCCGAAGAAGATTTCTCTTCTCACAGTTCACAAAAAGAAAACTGATTTGATCAAAGGGTTTGCCCCTTTACGTTCCGAACCCTGTCGCGCCCATTACCCAATCGCAGTTGAAAGCCTCCGTGCTTCAGCCGGGGGATGAAAACCAGTGAGAGGCTTTAGCCTCACGTATCGGCTCGGATCTTTTTCTTGAGACTTCTAACCAATTCTCGCAAAACATCGCTCTGAGTCCTTTGCTCTTGCTCACAATATTGAGTTAAAAATTCCCGCTCTTGTGGAGGAATCTGAAATGTGATTGTACTCTTAGATTTAGGCATTGCATTATACCGTTTTATTTGGTATATTAATACTATCACTTCGGTGGTCGCTTGGATGTTCCAAGTGTTGAGGGTGTGCAAGTTTGGCGGCATATCGCACCTTAGTTAGTCGCCAGTGGGTTAGAAACCACAACACATGAGGACGTGGCGCGAGCGATCCTCGGTCGGTCAAACGACTGTCTCTCGGTTCTTTAGAATGGTTCTCCTGTAATGGGTTTGCTTGTTCCGAGAGGTGCGGTGAATGACACTCCGCAAGATCGAAAGGTCTTCTCAATCGGTCAGTAATGGCTGAAAGAGTAGCTAGAGAGAGTCTCGAAGTGTGGATTTATCCCACTGAGAGACAACGGCTAGAATCCTCCTTTTTCAAAAGGGGGAGTGTCAACTGTATATCTGAGTGAAGAAGATAGGGGTCGGCTAGAGGCGATCGCTTCTCGGTGGGGCATCAGCTTGTCGTCTACAGTCCAGCGTTTAATCAGGGAGGAGGAGGAGGATCGTGTTCGCTCTAAATCAAGTCGTTAATTGGAAGGATTGCCCTGGTTCTATATGGATGTTTGAGAATACCAGGATCAAGGGAATATCGCCCTGTGGTCAATACGCCCTAGTCGGGTTTGTTGGACATCCGGTAAAGATGGACTCATTGACTGCTGCCGAGGATGTCAAGGGTTTTTGGGCAAGGTATAAGCCCGTGACAGAGAACCGTTGGGGGGAAGATGATTGCGATCGATCTACAGGACTAAATTTAAGGAGTTGGATCAATGACCACGAACAACGAAGAAACCACGCAGCCCTCGTATGAGGAGGTTCTGCAAGACAACCGGGATGAGGCTCAAGAGTTAGCAGAAGCCGACGACTTCAAGGAAGACGAGGAAGAATCCGAATAAACTGCAAGACGGCTACCTAGCCGTCTTTTTCGTAGGAACTCTGTCCTGACCTGATCAGGTATAGGCAGAGTTTTTATGGCAACTAGTTTTGTAATTGGAAAGGGCACGAAGGTTCGCATCGCCCTGTTGCCTTTGGGCAGCGAAATCGAACCAATCCCCGCAGTGTTGACCATTGGCGTGGCAGCGATCGCCAAAGATATCACCGACCCCGCTACTATCACGCTGGCATCGGCACTTCCAGCAAACTTCAAAGCTCCGGCTGGCTCTTTTGTTCAGTTTGTGGCTCCCACTACGGGCAAATCAGTTTTGGTGCAGTTGAAAAATGATGCAGTGGCAACTGAAACAACTCTGACTGTCTACAGCATCCCCGAAGAAATTGCGGCGGCTTCAACTGCTGTTTACCCCTTGAAGTTGGGCGGCAGAACAAACGCGAACCTTTCCCGCAGCGGCAACCGGACTGCAACCGTAGACTTCGACAGCGATGGCTACTCCAAAGGTTTGACGACTTCGATCGAGAACGGCATCACTCTAAACGGCAACTGGCTTCCTCAAGATGCTGGGTTTGCAACTGCTGAATTTGCATTGCAAGAGCTTCGCCAGGTCTATATCTGGGTAGAGCTACCCCGAATTAGCGATGCTTACTCCAAAGGTCGGATCTATCACGGCCCTTCATCGTTGACTTCGATTCCGTTGGAAATCGCGGCAGATGGCGTTATCACCGGAAACATTGAGGCGAGCTTCGAGGGCAAGCCCAATTACGACGCTGATACCCCCGTGCCCTAATGATCCAATACCTCAGTAGCCCCAACGTTTTCGCCTGCAAATGCGATCGCGCAGATGGGCTGTTGACGGTCGGCATTTTGGCACTCAACGACGACTTTGAACCGGGGCTGCATCCGCTTTACGACGAAGCCGGACAGCTCTACCAGGTTCAGATACCCGCGATCGCCCAACAGGTTTCGTACAAAACTATTTTGCCTATCATCAGCGCCCCCGACGACTGTGCCTAATTACCCTTTCGATTCCCCTAGAACCCCGCCTCCGCTGGTTTTGGGGGATTTTTTTATTCCTCGCTATGGCTCCCTAACCTTAAACGAAGCCTGGGCGCTGGAGGATTTCTTAGGCGAGGGATTCGATGCCCTCGGTGGCTTGGCGGCAACAGTGGAGGGCGATCGCCTGTTGCAATGCATCCTCACCACGATTTTGCTG
>JBGTAZ010000343.1:0-3966 GCA_041749615.1 Leptolyngbyaceae cyanobacterium
TAGGGCGACAGTTGGGAGCCGAACATTCTCAGCGGCTAGAAGCGTACTTTCAGGCAGTCCCAGGACTCAAAATTGTCGCCTGTTCCACACCTTACAACGCTAAAGGATTGCTGAAATCCGCCATTCGCGATAACAATCCCGTGCTGTTTTTTGAACATGTGCTGCTCTATAACCTGAAGGAAGATTTGCCCGACGAGGAATATTATTTGCCTTTAGATAAGGCGGAAATTGTGCGCTCCGGGGCAGATGTGACAGTGCTGACCTATTCGCGGATGCGCCATCATGCCATGCAAGCCGTGAAAACCTTGGAAAAAGAGGGATACGATCCTGAAATTATTGATCTATTATCGCTAAAGCCACTGGATTTTGAGACGATTGGTGCATCTATCCGCAAAACTCATCGCGTCGTGGTAGTGGAAGAATGTATGCGGACGGGCGGCATTGGGGCGGAGATCGTGGCTTCTATTAGCGATCGCTTCTTTGATGAACTCGACGCACCCGTGATCCGGCTTTCCTCTCAAGACATTCCCACACCTTACAACGGTGTACTGGAAAGCCTGACCATCGTTCAGCCCCAACAAATCGTAGAAGCCGTGAAAAAAATCGTCAATAAACGGCTATAGACAGCCGGGTGGCGATCGCTCCGGTTTCGCTCTGACGGGCAGGTAATTCTTGAGAGGATGCGGGAGAGAGTCGGGAAGGCGTTATCATAGCCTTTGTAGCGGGGATTACCTATGGGAAGACAGCGATTAATTTTGCTTTTTATTGCGGCGCTGGTGATTGGCGCTCTGGTGGTGATTTGGAAAATTCCAACTCAGTTGGGTTTAGACCTGCGCGGCGGCTCTCAACTGACGATTCAAGTGAAGCCCACCGAGCAGGTCAAAGAAATCAAACCCGATGACCTAGATGCTGTGCGGCGCGTGATTGAAGGACGGGTCAATGGCTTGGGCGTATCGGAACCCTTGGTATTGACTGCTGGCAACAATCAAGTGATTGTGCAACTTCCAGGGGTCAACGATCCAATTCAGGCAGAGCGGGTATTAGGCGGCACTGCCCAACTCGATTTTCGCAAGCAAAAGCCTGGAACGGAAGCGCGATTGCAAATTGAGCGGCAGCAGTTACGCGAAAAAATTGCGAAGCGGGATGAGTTGAGAAAGTCTCCTGATGTCAGTGCGATCGAACAAAATCAGGCAGATTTGAAGGCAACAAACACCGCGATCGCGGAACTATTTGAAAAAACCGAGCTATCCGGTCAAAACCTCAAGGATGCTTACCCCGGTGCAACTAACTCGCAAAATGTCTGGGATGTAGCGCTTCAGTTTGATCAGCGCGGCGGCGAATTATTTGCCGAACTCACCAAAAGCATTGCCGGAACCGGACGCACCCTCGGCATTTTTCTAGACGGTGCGCCGATCAGCGCCAACTTCGCCTACTCGGTAGATGCTAAGTACGCCCAAACCGGGATTAATGGCGGTTCAGCGGTGATTGAAGGCAACTTTCCCCTAGAAACTGCAAGAGATTTGGCGATTCAACTGAAAGGTGGAGCGTTGCCCTTTCCCGTAGAAGTGGTCGAAAACCGCACGGTCGGCGCGACTCTGGGACGAGATAGCATTCAAAGTAGCATCTATGCGGGGCTGGGCGGGTTATCCTTAGTGCTCATCTTTATGGTGGTTTACTATCGCCTACCTGGGCTGATTGCCGATACTTCCTTGATTATTTATACGATTCTGACGTTGGCAACGTTTAACCTACTGGGAGTGACTCTGACCCTTCCTGGCATTGCTGGACTCATTCTCAGTATTGGCATGGCGGTAGATGCCAACATTCTGATTTTTGAACGAACCCGTGAGGAACTAAAAGCGGGTAAGACGCTCTATCGCTCGGTGGAATCTGGCTTTTACCGCGCTTTTTCTAGCATTTTAGATAGTAATGTAACCACGCTGATCGCTTGCGGGGCGCTGTTTTGGTTAGGGGCAGGCTTGGTCAAAGGGTTTGCTCTAACGCTGGCATTGGGGGTTGTGATTAGTATGTTTACTGCAATTACCTGTAGCCGCACTTTAATGCTATACGTGCTTGGGTTTCCCAGCCTCCGCAAACCTGAATACTTTTGTCCCAATTTGCCAGCCACGCCGCGATCGGAGGCACAGCCTAGCTCATGAAACTGCAAGTCATTCGTCAACGTAATCTTTGGTGGGCGCTCTCTTCAGCGCTGATTTTGGCAGGATTGGTTGCCATGTTCATCTCTTGGCAGCAATTTGGTGCGCCTCTGCGCCCCAGTTTAGATTTTGTCGGAGGGACGCGCCTGCAATTTGAACTGGATTGCTCTAAACCCGGAGCCTGCGATCAGCCTGTGGATGTTGCGGTGGTGCGGGAAATCCTGGCAACACAAGGACAGGCGAACAGCAGCATCCAAGCAATTACCGATCGCACCGGAAAACCGGTTGGGGTCACCATTCGCACGGCACCTTTGACTGGCGAAGAACGCACCCAACTGCAAACTGCCCTCAGCCAAAAAATTGGAGTCTTTGATCCGACTAAAACTCAAATCGATACCGTTGGACCCGTGGTTGGGCAGCAGTTGTTTATGTCAGGCTTGTTAGCACTGTTAGTCTCCTTCGCCGGGATTACTGCTTACATGAGTCTGCGGTTTGAACCGGATTATGCTGCTTTTGCGATCGTGGCGCTGTTTCACGATGTTTTGATCACCACGGGCATATTTTCTATCCTGGGACTGATTTTTGGCATTGAGGCAGATTCGTTGTTTATTGTGGCATTGCTGACAATTGTGGGGTTCTCGGTCAACGATACTGTGGTGATTTACGATCGCATTCGCGAAACGATTACTCTACACCCCGATCGCCACATTAACGATATTGTGGATTCTGCGGTCAACCAAACCCTGTCACGGTCGATCAACACCACTCTGACCGTGTTGCTCACTCTCTTCTCAATCTTCTTTTTTGGTGGCGAAACCCTCAAAAACTTTGCACTTACCCTGATCATCGGCTTCACCATGGGTGCTTATTCGAGTATCTTTATTGCAAGTACACTATTAGCTTTGTGGCGCGAAAAAACGGGGAAATCTTTTTCATCCATTCCTAGCTTAGAAGGCGTGACGGGTTCCGATGAAGCCTCCCCTTAATCCGCCTGCGTGTGAATCCTGCTTGCTGCTGTTATGATCCCGCCGAACAAATCGCTTTCCACCGTAGGAGCCGATCGCGATCCGCTCTTTTTGGCACAAGTCCACCGCTTGCATCAAATAACGGTTTACGGACGTTGGATCTTTGCGAGTATTCTTTGGCTGACGATCGGAATGCTTAGCCTGTGGGGATTGCGCTACCCAATCTCCCTGGCAATGGAAGACTTTACCTGGGCTTCTCTAAGGTATGGGCTAGTATTCAACCGGGTGCCTGCCTTTGGGCTGTTCTTATGCCTCGGAATCACGATAGCTATCCTCGTTTGGCAACTCCGAAATTGGCTGTTTGGTTTGCCCAAAAGTGAACTGCGCCGCCTAGAAGAACAGGTGCTGCGGATTCGGCAGCAAGGCAGCAGCCACCCGTTGTGGAAGTGGGTATGTTTGAAGGGGGAACCGGGGGGCGAGTAAAAATACGCGATCGCCCCTTGGGTTATGCAATAACTCACTCAAAAATATTTGCCTAATTGTTCGCGAAATCCACCGAAACGTGACAGTAAAAAAGCCTCCGTCATGATGACGAAGGCTCTGAGAAAAAGCTATTCGAGCCTTAGAGAGCGTTACCACGAGGCAAAACTTCTTCAGGGAAGATAAAGTTTTCGTGAATCTGGTCTTGAGGAGCCATCCAAGCACGGATGCCTTCATTCAGCAGAATGTTCTTGGTGTAGAACGTTTCAAACTCAGGGTCTTCCGCTGCCCGGATTTCCTGAGAAACAAAGTCATACGCTCTCAGGTTGAGCGCAAGACCGATGATGCCAATCGATGCCATCCAC
>JBGTAZ010000344.1:0-6675 GCA_041749615.1 Leptolyngbyaceae cyanobacterium
CTCTGTAAGCCCCCTAAATCCCCCAATTCTGGGGGACTTCAACTCTAGTTCCCACCAGAATTGGGGGGCTAGGGGGGCGGAAACTGCTGTAAATGAGTCCGGACAAACATTGCCAGTTTAATAGCAACGATCTATGCCAACTCAATTTGTGAGTCATCACCAATCATAAAGCGTAGCGCTTTGGGACGTTTAGGCGCTACCTTCAGTTGGGCGCGCTGTCCAATGACACTGTCTACAATTCGTTGATGAATTCCAATAATGCTGGCACCCCGTAAAACAACGCTGTGTTCTAGATCAGACTCAATCAGAGTTACTTGATTGTCAATGCTGCTGTAAGGACCAATAAAACAGTTCTCCAGGTGGCAATCTTCGCCAATAATGACAGGACCTCGAACGGTACAGTTGATCAGTTTCGACTTAGCTCCAATCTGCACCCGCCCAGAAATTTGGCTTTTGTCATCGACTTCACCCAAAATACTGGACTGCAAACAGGTATCTAAAACGATTTGATTCGCTTCTAACAGGTCATCTTTTTTACCCGTATCAAGCCACCATCCTTCAATTTGGCGAGCTTTAACCTGTTGCTGATGGTTAATCAAGTTTTGAATCGCATCGGTGATTTCAAGCTCACCCCGAGGCGATGGTTGGATGCGATCGATCGCATCGTGAATGGTTGGCGCAAAGAAGTAAATTCCTACGAGCGCCAAGTTTGAAGGAGGAACTTTTGGTTTTTCAACTAGGTGGATCACTCGACCTTGCTCATCGATCTGGGCAACCCCAAACGCGGAAGGGTTTGGCACAGGGCGCAGCAGGATTAAGGCATCTATTTGGCTTTCTTTAAAGTCGGTTAAAAATCCGCCCAGTTCGTTTTGAATCAGGTTATCTCCCAAATACATCACAAAGGGAGAGTCTCCCAAAAACGGTCGAGCAACCTTGACTGCATGGGCAAGACCTGCGGGTTTCTCTTGCAAAATGTAGGTAATATTGGCACCAAAGCGATCGCCATTTCCAGTTTTCGCCTTAACCTCTTCACCTGTTTCAGGGCTAATCACAATTCCAATATCTGTAACCCCTGCTGCCACAATCGATTCAATTCCATACCAAAGAATTGGCTTATTGGCTACGGGAACCAGTTGCTTAGCTCCGGTGTAGGTTAGAGGACGCAGTCGTGTTCCCTTCCCACCACTTAAAATGATTGCTTTCATTAGAAGACTCTCAATGATTGGTGAACGGTTAACTTAAACTATTTGACTTAGACTATTTGACTTGAACTATGGATACACATCGGCAAGCTTTAGGGGCTTGCCTGCCTGATCTTTTGCAGACAAAATTGGCTCTCCATCTAATGGCCAATTAATGGCTAAATCTGGATCGTTCCAAAGAATAGAACACTCATGCTGAGGAGCGTAGTAATCCGTTGTCTTGTAAAGCACCTCAGCCGCCTCAGAGATGACCATAAAGCCGTGAGCGAATCCAGTTGGCACCCACAGCATTCGCTTATTTTCGGCAGTTAAGGTACAGCTTACCCATTGTCCAAAGGTTGGGGATTGCTTGCGGATGTCAACGACAACATCAAAAATAGCGCCCGCGATCGCCCGTACCAACTTTCCCTGCGCGTGTTCGATTTGATAATGAAGACCACGCAAAACATTTTGACCAGAGCGAGAGTGATTGTCTTGAACAAACGGCTCTGTTATCCCAGCTTTATCAGCAAATGCTTTACCGTTGTAGCTTTCTAGAAAAAAACCACGATCATCTTGAAAAACTCGTGGCTCAATTATTAGAACATCAGGGATTTTTGTAGGTAAAACATTCATTTCAATTTCCTCATACCGACTAATTAACTGATTTTTGAAGTCTTTAGAAGACTTCTCCTTCAGTATTGAATTTCTCGTCCTCCACTAACTTATAAACCTTACTAAGGTTTATAGCGCAAAAAAACCAATCATCCTCTTGATCGAACGTCGCTTTATCAAAACATGAAGTATGGGAAGATGAGTCAAGCTAGTGTGTTAGTTCATACCTACTAATATTTTCAAGCGACATCCGGAAGATTAATTGATCCGTAGATGTTGACTCAGCGATAAAAATCTAAAACTCTGATTTTGATATTTTTATTCTTGAGAAGACTTAAGACGGGCAAACCTAAAAACTTTTATAGTGTGAAACCATTGCCGCTAAGCCGATAGACTGATCGCACATTTTTTGATTTATCTCTGATTTTCATAACAAAAGAATGGGCAACTCCAACTCACAGAAAAGTTTCAATCACCTAGTTGGAATCACATTCAAGCTTGGCAATGTAGTATTCTTAACATATTTTTTCCGTCTATTTGTAGAGTTAAACCTTTATACGCTTCTCTTCATTAGAGTTCCCTTTCTTACGCAATGTGCGACTTTCCTAAAATGACTGCAAAGACTGCCCTCACCCTAACCTCAAACGCGAATTGCCCCGAATTGCCCTTGTCCCCTACATCGGCACAGACGCATAGCCCACCGAATATACTGACCAACCCGCCAATCTTTTCTGGCGATTGGTACAGGCAGTCGCACGACTGGCAGAACTCAATGTTCACTACGAAGACCAGCCCGAATATCCCCTCAAAGAAATTGAAAATCCCGACGAGCCGCTAAATTTGCGCGTTGAAAAAATGCGGCTTTCCAAAGACAAAACCCAAATCAAATACAACGATTTCCTCACCCTCACAGGCATTCCGCTCGAAGCCTTTCGCTCCTGACTGGGCAACCGCGCCGCCCTGATTGGATCATTGAGCAATACCCAATTAAAACTGATAAACGCAGCGACATCACCAATGATCCTAATCAGCTAGAGGACAAAGGTTACCTTGTTGGTCTGATCAAAAAAGTGATCCGCGTCAGCATTGAAACTGTCGAGATCGTGGAAGGCTTGCCCAATATTCGGATTGCCCAATATCAGATTGCCCGACGATTTACCCAAGAATACCGAGTCCTAGCGTGTAGGTGACTACAAGCCATGTAGCAATTATTTTGGTCATACTCGCTTCCCACTTACTTTTGTGGCGCGGGTTCTGGGCACTTCCTATTCGCAAAGTCGCATTGATAGACATGAGACTCTTGCCACGAAAGCGGAATTTCTAATAAATCACGGGTTCCGGTCACTCCTTGGGCAATAAACAGTAGTACCGCGACAGAATTTAAAGTCGCGTGGACAATTCGCCAACGGTGGCTGCGGTCTTGGTAAATATCTTGAATGATGGCTAAAGAAAAAATCATTAATAAGGTAGAAATCACACCCAAGTAAAAATGGGAGATAAACCATTCATTGTCTCGCCGGTAAATGCCGTCTTGCAGGCTAAGTACGACTAAAGCCGCGCCGCACAAGGTTGCAAAAATGCCGCGCCACAGCTTTTTCTGCGCTCTGTAAAGCATCACCAAAGAGCCAATGGTGACCACATACATGAATAAAATCAGAATGAATTTGAACGGATCGGTATTCCACAATTCATTTTTAATGATTTTGCTAAACATGGGGCGTGTGATGCCGATTAGCTCTACTCCAACGACTGATCCAGCCAGCCATCGTCCTAATTTCAGGTGGTCTTGCCCTACGCCGGGCGGAATTTTGCTTTTTCCTTCTTCGGCGACTTTAAGCCGACGTTCACGGGTTAACCACGCCATTCTCAACACCATGCCAATGATCGGAAACACCACCGTAACCGCGATCGCCGGATGCACTAACCGCAGAACATCTGCAAAATCGAGCATATTCGCACCTCCCTAAGTTCAGCTAGACAATTTGAAACATCCACCATGCCAGACATTCGGTCAACCCTGTGTTCTACCCCACCATAAGACTATTGGTAGAAGGAGAGATGATGGTCTTGTCCTTTTCAAAGTACGGTGCAAACGCAACAATTGGATGCGTATACCTAGTCTATTTCACTCTTTAAGTACTTTTGCTGGGCTGGATGATCAGCAATCTAGCGGATAAAGACTCGTTGCCTTAGGTGATTTTTCAAAAAAATTTCAAAAAATTTCAAGCTGATGGGAATTAAAATCATCAACTAAGCCTGTGCGGTGGACGCGATCGCCCCTTTCATCTTCAACTTTCTTTAACCACTAGCAACTCATAAAACAAAGAACACCTCACGCCACCTACTCAGCAATGCTCTTCAGATAGACCGCCCTATCAAATCAAAGGAGGTTACGTTAGATCTCTGCAATATATTCTCAATAAGCAGTCTTCTTGAAATTGAATGGCGTTAGAATTATCATGACAACATCAAATGCAAGCCTTATCTTCCAGAGGCGATTATGTTTTCCTACACGGCTGGTTCGCTCAAATCGGAATTAAATTCAAAAGGCTGGCGATTAACGCCCCAACGGGAAACCATCCTACAAGTATTTCAAACGCTTCCTAGAGGAAATCACCTCAGCGCCGAAGAACTGCATGACATATTAGGTCAACGGGGAGAACCCATTAGCCTTTCTACGGTTTATCGTACTGTCAAGTTAATGGCACGCATGGGCATTTTGCGCGAACTTGAACTGGCTGAAGGTCACAAACACTATGAATTAAACTCTGCTTCACCTCACCATCATCACCATTTGGTGTGTGTGCAATGTAACCGCACGATCGAGTTTGAAAATGACTCAATTTGGAAGCAAGGGTTGAAGCAAGTTGACCGAGCCGGGTTTCAAATGATCGATTGCCAATTAACGATTTATACGATTTGCCCAGAAGCTCTCAGAATGGGCTGGCCTGCTTCCGTTCCTAGCCATTGGATTTGCTCTCAATCAATCGCTAGTATGGAGCCTACCGAAAAACCTGCAATTTCCAGTCCACAAACTTAGGGCGTAAGCGAGCAAACAAAAAAAGCTCCTGTGATTTACACAGGAGCTTTTTTTGGCGTTGCTGAATCAGTCTATGAATCCTGAAATTCGCCCTCACCCTAGCCCTAGCCCTAGCCCAAAGGGCTAGGGGACAAGATTTCTGGTTCCCTTCTCCCTAGGGAGAAGGGCTTGGGATGAGGGCAGTTCATATCGCCATTTAGCAACGCCCCTTTTTTATGGAAACATAACCTCGCTTGATTAGCTTCTAGTCAAGATCTGGCATCGATAGAACCGCTTCATCTTCGCGATCGATTCCTCTCTCAAAACCAGCAGCAGCAGCGCGAGCGCGACCTGCGTGCCAGAGGTGTCCAACTAAGAAGAAGAACCCCATCAAAAAGTGGAACGATGCTAACCACGCACGAGGAGACACGTAGTTGAAGGAGTTAATCTCAGTGGCTACGCCCCCTACAGAGTTAATAGAACCTAAAGGCGCATGGGTCATATACTCAGCCGCACGACGGGTTTGCCAAGGCTGAATATCATTTTTGATCTTGGTGAGATCCAACCCATTGGGTCCACGCAAAGGCTCCAACCAGGGACCACGGAAGTCCCAAAAGCGCATGGTTTCTCCGCCAAAGATGATTTCACCGGTGGGCGATCGCATCAAGTATTTACCCAAGCCAGTTGGACCCTGTGCAGAACCAACATTTGCACCTAAGCGTTGGTCACGAACCAAAAAGGTCATCGCTTGAGCTTGAGACGCTTCAGGACCCGTAGGACCGTAGAACTCGCTAGGGTATGCAGTGTTGTTAAACCACACAAAACAAGCAGCAATTAGGCTCATCAAAGACAGAGCGCCAATGCTGTAGGACAGGTAAGCCTCGCCCGACCAAACCAAGGCACGGCGCGCCCAACCAAAAGGCTTCGTCAAAATGTGCCAGATACCGCCAGCAATGCAGATTAAGCCTACCCAAATATGACCACCAACAATATCTTCCAAGTTATCCACGCTGACGATCCAGCCATCGCCACCAAAAGGAGACTTAGCCAAGTAGCCGAAGATAACAGCAGGATTTAGGGTGGGGTTAGTAACCACGCGAACATCGCCGCCACCGGGTGCCCAGGTGTCATACAATCCACCAAAAAACATGGCCTTAGAGACTAGCAGGAATGCGCCCAAACCCAAAAGGATTAGGTGATAACCAATGATGTTGGTCATCTGGTTTTTGTCCTTCCAATCGTAGCCAAAGAAACTGGAATAGTCTTCCAAAACTTCAGGACCACGAATGGCATGATAAATGCCGCCAAACCCAAGCACAGCCGAAGAAATTAGGTGAAGTACACCCACTACAAAATAAGGGAAGATATCAATGACTTCACCACCCGCACCAACGCCCCATCCTTGAGAGGCGAGATGAGGGAGCAAAATCATTCCTTGCTCATACATAGGCTTTTCAGGGACAAAGTGAGCGACCTCAAATAAGGTCATCGCTCCAGCCCAAAAGACGATTAGACCTGCATGAGCAACGTGAGCGCCCAGCAATTTGCCAGAGAGATTGATTAGACGGGCGTTTCCAGACCACCAAGCAAATCCAGAGGATTGCTGGTCGCGACCAGCGCCTACGAGCATTGAATTATTAGAGAGCGTTACCACGTGGAAGCACCTCCTCAGGGAAGATAAAGTTTTCGTGAATCTGGTCTTGAGGAGCCATCCAAGCGCGGATGCCTTCATTCAGCAGAATGTTCTTGGTGTAGAACGTTTCAAACTCAGGGTCTTCCGCTGCCCGGATTTCCTGAGAAACAAAGTCATACGCTCTCAGGTTGAGCGCAAGACCGATGATGCCAATCGATGCCATCCAC
>JBGTAZ010000345.1:0-13859 GCA_041749615.1 Leptolyngbyaceae cyanobacterium
CATAACGGATGCTGCACTGCTCTGCCACGTCGCCAATCGGGAATCGTTTTTAATTGGTCAACTAATGTGTCAATGCCCATCGCCATCCTACGGTAAACTGACTTTCAGTTTAGTTACTCTCACTAGAGAATCAACCCTACCAGAATTGGGGGGGGAACTAGAGCCAAAGTCCCCCAGAATTGGGGGATTTAGGGGGCTTATAGAGGTTGCAAGCGTGGCACATTCATCTGAAAATGGCTTAAAATACCTTGAGCGATCGCACCGCTTGAATCAGTTCCGGTACAACTTCAGCAGTCCAATGTCCTTCGCCACGCCGTCCGGTCAGCAGCATGAAATGTAAGCTATAGGAATGGGGATAGCCACTTGCTTCTAGCCAGATCAAATCGCTTTCTACTTCACAGGCGATCGCTTCTTCATCCATCAACTCGGATTGCATTTGGGCGATCGCGCTCACGAGTTGATTGAGCAATCGAGCAAACTCTTCGAGTTCAGCATTGGTTAGCTCTAATGCCCAATCCTCTGCACCCACCAACCCTTGAAAGATGGCGGCTTCTGCATCCCAGCCAACCCGCCAGCCAATGCCAGTTTTAAGCAGTCGAGCCATGGGAGAAGAGGGCTAGTTAGAAGGGGGCTTGGGGAGGGGCGATCGCCCGGATTGGGGCGTAAACCCATTGACTAGCGCCTGCACTAAGGCATCTCGTTGAGCGCGGTTCAGCGTGCGAATGGCTGCCACATCTCCTTCAGCCGGATTTTTCTTCAGTTTGTTAGCCCCAGGATAGTCGCCAGTTTCTAGCGCTCCTGTCAGACCCAAATATTCGGCAAGGGTAATCTTCCAATCCAAGCGATAAAGCGCAGGTCGCCCTTTTGTGTAGAGGTGATAGCGAATCAATCGCCCAGCCAGTGTATCTTCCGTGGCAACCTTGCCAGTTTCTTTACTAACGTATTGATTTTCACGCGGAAAATCGGGAAGCTGTTCGTAAACCGTTCGCCACACGCCTTCTGATCGCACGATTGGTTGAGCGATCGCCACTGATGGCTGCCATCCTGCAAACCAGTCTCCACCCGCTAGCATGAAGCCTACGGCGATCAAACCGCTGGCGATCGCGGCTAGACGATGAAAGCGTTTTAGCATAATCAGTCAACTCTTATGAATCAAGCTTTCATCGAACCGAAAGCACTTACTATTCACCAATAATTTCAGGCTGGGTCAATTCATCAGACATTTCCATAATTGCCCGTAGCACTGGCTTCATGGAAGGATCGTCGTTGTTGTCAAAATCTTCAAAGCGTCGTCTCTTCGCACGATTGGCAACCTGAACCGTGATGCGGTAGCGATTGGATGCGGCTCCAATCAGTTCATCGGCACGGCGCATCACATGAGTGCTGTCATACACAAGACGCTTTTGCATAAAACGTAGTTTCCAGTAGAAAAGGCTTTCTCAGTCTATCAATAGAATTGGTGATTCGTGAAACGATCCACGGGAATCGTGGTTAAATCTGCTCGGCTTTCTCCTGTCCATCGTCCCAGCGTATTCAAGCGAAAGACCTTGAGACGCGATCGCAACTTAACTGCTTGGAGAACTATTGAGAAATTCTGAGAGCTCAAACATAAGTAAATCTTTAGCGGTCTCATTGCAACTTTCTATACATCTTCTGATTGTTTTTTGTATCGTGTGCCGCTAAAGTAGTTTCAAGATAGATTTTTGATTATCTTTATTCAGAAATAGATAGACTTTCTTCAATGGAGGGAGTAAATCGCTTTAATGTTTCAAGAGTCGGACATTTCCCGTTTTGTCTTTATTGAGGACTAGAGGATCTGCGCCATCTCATGAGGGTATTTGAGCTTGCCTTTTTGGAGTCAGGCATTGAAGTCAGGCAACTGATTTGTCCATCACACACTTTTAACAACCTACGTTGGGATATTAGGAGATAGTATGCCTATTTTTTCAAATGTTTCTCGTCGCCGGTTCATCACGATCGCCGCTGCATCGTCTGGAACTGTATTGCTCAAAGGCTGTTTGGGCAACCCGCCTGACACAACCACTTCCAGTCAAAGTTCGCCAGTTGCCAGCCCCGTTGCAGATATAAAACCGGAAATGATGCCGGAAGTAAAAACAGTCAAGCTGGGTTATCTGCCGATTGTGGAAGCGGCACCCTTGATTGTTGCCAAGGAGAAAGGGCTATTCGCCAAGTATGGGCTGCCCGATGTGCAAATTGACAAACAGGCAAACTGGGGAGCCGCGCGAGACAATGTGAAGATTGGGTCGGCTGGCGGCGGAATTGACGGCGGACAATGGCAAATGCCGATGCCTTATCTAATTTCGGAAGGCATCATCACGGATAGGACAAAAGTGCCGATGTACGTGTTGGCGCAGTTGAATACCCAAGGAAATGGGATTGCGATCGCCAACAAGCATATTGGTAAAGGCTTATCGACTAAAATGTCCGAGCAAGTTGCCTTCTTTGACAAACTGAAGTCAGACGGAGGAAAATTCAAAGCGGCATACACCTTTCCCAAAGCAAACCAAGAATTTTGGATTCGCTACTGGCTAGCCGGAAATGGCATTGACCCCGACAAAGAAGTTGAATTGTTGACAGTGCCCACGGCTCAAACAGTTGCCGATATGAAGGCAAACGCAATGGATGCCTTCAGCACCGGTGATCCCTGGCCCACCCGGATCGTATCCGATAAGATTGGCTTCATCTCAACACTCACGGCGGAGATTTGGAAGAATCATCCTGAAGAATATTTGGCAATTCGCAAAGACTGGGTAGACAAGTATCCCAAGGCGACCAAAGCAATTCTGAAGGCAGTGATGGAAGCTCAGCAGTGGTGCGACAACTTTGACAATCGCAAGGAGTTAGCGGGGATTCTGGCGAAACGCGAATACTTTGGTGTGCCAGAGAAAGTGCTAATCGATCCATTGATGGGCAAATATAACTTGGGTGAGCGAACAGTGGATGATAAGTCAATGGCGGTGCTGTATTGGAAGGATGAGAAGGGCAGTGTGTCCTATCCTTACCAGAGCCATGATTTGTGGTTCTTGACTGAAAGCGTCCGTTGGGGCTTTTTACCAAAAGATACGCTGTCCAAAGCGAAAGACTTGATCAAACAGGTGAACCGGGAAGATATCTGGCGGGAAGCCGCGAAGGAACTGGGCGTTGCTGCGGCGGATATTCCAACCAGTACGTCTCGCGGGGTTGAAACATTTTTTGATGGCACGAAGTTTGACCCTGAGAATCCTCAGGCTTACTTAGACAGCTTGAAGATCAAGCGCGTTTAGAGGTTGGTTTGGCTCAATAAATTGCCCTCACCGTTCGGCTGAGTGTTCACGTCGAAGCCCTAAATCCCTCTCCCAGAGCGGGAGAGGGACTTTGAGACTGAGATGACGGTTTTTCATGGGGTCGAGCCTACACTCAACCCTCCTATATAAGCAGTATTCATTCATCACGGATTTTAAGGAGATAGCAATGACGATCGCCCGTAAACAACCTTCTACAACCGTGTTTGACTCTTCCTTTCGGGCACGGTTGAAACTGAAAGAACGACTGAATGATTTAATTCCACCCGCGATCGCGATCATCATTTTTCTCACCATTTGGCAACTGTTCTCGCTGCTTCCCGGCGCAGCGCTACCCGGTCCGATTCGAGTGGTGCAAGACACCTGGATGTTGATCCTGTTTCCTTTCTATGACAGAGGCGGCACTGATAAAGGATTGTTCTGGCAGGTGGCTGCTAGTTTGCAACGGGTGGCGATCGGCTACACTTTTGCGGCGATCGTGGGCATCAGCGTCGGTGTTTTAGTCGGACTCAACGACACCCTATCCAAAGCCCTCGATCCAATTTTTCAACTGCTGCGAACAGTTCCACCTCTAGCTTGGGTGCCGATCGCCCTTGCCGCTTTACAGCAAAACCAACCTGCTGCCCTATTTGTAATCTTCATTACGGCAGTCTGGCCAATCCTGATTAACACCTCAGTCGGTGTCCGGCAGATTCCTCAGGATTACAACAACGTGGCGCGTGTGTTGCAGCTATCGCAGAACAAGTATTTCTTCAAAGTACTCATTCCCGCATCGTTACCCTACATTTTTACCGGATTGCGAATCTCGATTGGGCTAGCCTGGTTAGCAATTATTGCCGCTGAAATCGTTATGTCTGGCGTGGTTGGCATTGGCTCCTTCATCTGGAATGCTTACCAAAATGGTCAAGTGAGTGAAATTATTTTGTCCCTGTTCTACATCGGCATGGTGGGACTGATCCTCGACAAGTCTTTAGCTTGGCTGCAAACAGCGATTTTGCCAGAAGAACAACGATAGTTCGGAGTGGATGAGTGGATGAGTTCATCATCCTTAATCCCTGCAATAACCCATCCATCCCCTTACCCATCCACCCCCTTACTTCCATGAATACTTTTGTTGCTGTTGAAAATATTGAGAAAACGTTTCCTTTAGCCAATGGCGATCGCTATATCGCATTGAAAGGCATTGATCTAAACATCCGCGAGGGTGAATTTGTTTCACTGATTGGTCATTCTGGCTGTGGTAAATCGACGCTGCTAAACATCATTGCCGGGTTGGATTTGCCCACTGAGGGCGTGGTTCTGCTGGATGGCGAGACGGTTCGCCGACCGGGACCCGACAAGATGGTAGTGTTTCAAAATTATTCGCTGCTGCCCTGGTTAACGGTGCGAGAAAACATTGCCCTAGCCGTGAATCAAGTGTTGTCTCATTTATCGGTTCCAGAACGACATGAGGTGATCGAACACCATATTGATTTAGTGGGCTTGCAACACGCTGCCGATAAGCCGCCGGGTCAATTGTCAGGTGGGATGAAACAACGAGTGGCGATCGCCCGTGCTTTGGCAATCCGTCCTAAACTATTGCTGCTGGATGAACCTTTTGGCGCACTGGATGCCCTGACACGCGGCAATTTGCAAGAACGTCTGATGCAAATTTGCGATGAAAGCAAGGTGACCGCAGTGATGGTGACTCATGATGTGGATGAGGCATTGTTACTCAGCGATCGCGTCGTCATGTTGACCAATGGTCCTGAGTCGAAAATCGGACAAATTCTGGAGGTCGATATTCCTCGTCCCCGCAAACGGTTGGAAGTGATCAATCATCCCAGCTACTACTCCATGCGGAGTGAAATCATCTATTTTCTGAATCAGCAAAAGCGGATCAAAAAATTGCGATCGCGCAAGACAGGGGCGATCTCCCGTCATGGGTTAGAGAAAGTCAACCTGGAAATCGGTTTTGTTCCCTTGACCGCCTGCGCCCCTCTCGC
Organism: Leptolyngbyaceae cyanobacterium; assembly: GCA_041749615.1. Classification (GTDB taxonomy): domain Bacteria; phylum Cyanobacteriota; class Cyanobacteriia; order Leptolyngbyales; family Leptolyngbyaceae; genus ULC077BIN1. Next base: position 5,288 of record JBGTAZ010000345.1, read on the forward strand.
CATTGCCAAAGAGAAAGGCTTTTTTGCCCATCACGGGTTGGATGAAGTCAACTTAGTGCGGGAAGCCAGTTGGCGCGGCATTCAAGATGGCATTGCCGGGAATTATCTAGATGCGGCTCAAATGCCCTCTGGGATGCCAATCTGGTTAACTTTGGGAGGAATGGATGGGCGATCGTTGACAACCGTGAGCGCCTTGACCTTGACCCGCAACGGCAATGCCGTCAGCCTTGATAAACGCTTCTATGATCAAGGAATTCATAGCCTGCCCGACCTCAAGCGGATGTTGCTCGACACTCAAGCGAAACAGCATGTGTTTGGGGTGGTGCATCCCGCGTCAATGCATAATCTGCTGTTGCGCTATTGGCTAGCAGCCGGCGGAATTGACCCAGATCGCGATGTTCAACTTGATACGATTCCGCCTGCCCAAATGATCGCTAACTTGCAAGCGGGCAACATCGATGGATTCTGTGTCGGCGAACCCTGGAATGTGCGCGCTGCCGTTGAGGAAATTGGTTACACGATCGCGACCGATTTGGAAGTGTGGGATGGGCACCCCGGCAAGGTGTTGGGAGTGCGAGAAGAGTGGGCATTGGCATATCCAAACACTCATATTGCACTAGTGAAGGCACTTCTAGAGGCTTGTCGATATTGCACGGATGAGGCAAACCATGAAGAAATTCGTGAGATCTTATCTCGTCGCGAATATCTAAGCACCGACCTGCAATACATCTACTTGGGCGACCCCAATTCCCAAATCTGTAGTCTACATCCTTCGCCCAAAGAGTATGCTCATCATCAATTCTATGGTCAGGGTGTGAATCGCCCTAGCCGGACGGAGCATCTGTGGATGATGACGCAAATGGCGCGTTGGGGCGATGTTCCGTTTCCTCGCAATTGGGTCGAGATTTTAGAGCGAGTGTGTCGAGTGAGCGCCTTTAGCACGGCTGCGCGGGAGTTGGGCTTGTCTGAAATTACCTACAGTCGAGGTCCGATTCAATTGTTTGATGGCACAACTTTTAGCTCAGATGATCCGATCGCCTATCTCAACAACTTGGAGATCAAGCACGACATCTACATGGCAGACGTGCCTTTAACTCAATCCCGCGCGATCGCATAACGATTATTCATGAGGTCTACCGATGCAAACTCTAACCGCACAATCAATAAAAAATTCTCAGTCTAGTCAAGAACCGTTTCTCGTCATCGATAATGTTTCTAAGGTCTATCCTACTCCCAAGGGTGAGTATGTCGTGCTTGAGGGAGTCAATTTAGAAGTTCGACAAGGCGAATTTGTCTGTGTGATTGGTCATTCGGGCTGTGGCAAATCAACGTTGTTGAATATGGTGGCAGGGTTCTCGCAGCCCACTGATGGACTTGTGACATTGCAGGGTAAACGGATTACTCAACCGGGTCCCGATCGCATGATGGTGTTTCAAGGCTATGCGCTGTTGCCCTGGCTGACTGCCTACGACAATGTTTATCTAGCCGTGGATTCTGTCTATTCCAAAAAATCTGATGCGGAGAAAAGGCTGATTGTTCAAGAACATCTGGCAATGGTTGGGCTGACCGAAGCCGCCCACAAGCAGCCAGGGCAACTGTCGGGCGGGATGCGCCAACGAGTGTCGATCGCCCGTGCCCTATCCATTCGCCCAGAAGTGCTGATTCTCGATGAGCCGTTTGGTGCCCTCGATGCGATCACCAAAGAGGAATTGCAGATTGAGTTGCTGAAGATTTGGAATGATCATCGATGCACCGTGTTGATGATTACTCACGACATCGATGAGGCGCTGTTTCTCGCCGATCGCCTTGTGATGATGACCAATGGTCCCGCTGCCAAGATTGGCGAGATTGTTGATATTCCGTTTCCCCGACCGCGCGATCGCGATCGGATTATGGAAGACCCCGAATTCTATAAGCTACGGAACTATATTTTGGATTATCTCTACAATCGTTTTGCCCACGATGATGAATAAGTCGCCCTCACCCTCGCCCTCGCCCTTTGGGCGAGGGAACAAGATCTCTGTCTCCCTTCTCCTTGGGGGGAAGGGCTGGGGATGAGGGCAGATCGGGGGTTAGAGCGTCGTCGGGGCGATCGGGGCGATATTCGGGTCGTGACCGCCAATTTGGCTAGTCCGCAGCACCCAAACGCTGGCACCATGTTTTAAGAAAATGCGAACGATGGTATCGCTAGCAAAACGCGGAAACATGGTGCGCCAGCTTCCCAGTCCAATCTTGAGGTTTTGCAGCGGGTTATCTTCCATCGTGCTGCCCAGGTTGAACTCGTTCTTTTCCCAATCAGAGCGAGGACCGCCTAACGGCTGAAGTTTTTGCTGGAGTTCTTGACCCAATTGCTGAAGCACTTGGAACCGTTGCGCTTGTTCAGGATCATCCATCAGCGATCGCAGCAGTTCTGGATTCGCTTTCAATACCTTGGTTGTTTGTTGAATGCTGGCAAACAATGCCTGGTTCGAGTCTTGGGAGCAGTTGTTGGCGGGACCAACATAGGTCGCACCTGTGCCATCCCCAATTCGATAGCGAGAAGTCATCACTTGCAACTGGCGTAGCATTAAATTCAATGGGCTATGGGTCTCGCCATTCACGTTGTAGTCTTTGGTAAATGCATCTAGCTTAATTAGAATGTCGCAGGTCGGACGATTGCCTGCCCAACCCAGTTGGCGATCGCCCATATAGCGCGACCAATGAATCGTTCCCGCCGTCAGACCATCCGTGTTTTGGGCATAGACTTGGTGATAGCAAATCTCAAAGTGCAGTTCATTGGTGAGCGGTTCTCGCACGACTTCAGCTATGCCATAGGAAAAGTGCCCAAAGAAAATTGGGGTGGCGGCAGCGGGTTCTTTTTGAATGCCGCCAATGCCGCCGTAGTTATGGATCAGCAGGGCGCGAGTTCCCTCCGGGAAAGCTTCGCTACCGCCTTCCTGCCAATCGTCGATCGCCGCCTGAATCGCATCCGATGACCCATTCGATTTTGGCGCACACAACACCGACGAAATCTTGCCTTTTTGCGCTTCAACCTTTGCCCAAGAGCGTTTGCGAATATAGCGGTAGCCCGCTTTTGACCCAAAAACAACCGCCTCTGGCTGCAATCGAAATAATGACCGAGGAGCCAAGGACTGCACCACAAAAACACCCGCTGCATTCTTCGCGCCATAAATGTACCAGCCCATTTCATTTAAGGGCGATCGCTCAATGTCGCGAATCGTTGAAGGATAGCTGCCGTATTCTTCTGCTATCAGAACCTGAGGCACCGAAACCACTTCCTGCACCCCATCAAACTGCTGAGAATCGCGGTTGAAATGCCCCACGCGATACTGCTCCCCCGCCACAGGTGCCAAAAATTGAACCACAGCATAGTAGCGCCCCGTAATTTCCACAGGCAGACTGCGAATGTAAAGGGAATTAGGAAGAGATGACTCCATTCTGTTCCCTGTTCCCTGTCCCCTGCTCCCTGTCCCCTGTTCCCTCTTCCCTTCCACCTCAACCGGATGATTCAGCATCACAATCATGTCATCAACCGGATGGCAACCCGCCAACGATTCCAGCGGACCCACTTGTCGCCAATGATTTAGGCGATCGGGATTCACCGATCCGCCATACTTGCTGCTATATTCAGCATCGGCGCTAAAGTGAACATCCTTCGTCACCGCCATCACCAGTTTTTTGAGAATGGGGCGATTTGCCCAGCGCAGATTCACCACCTTTCCGACCCATTGCTGATGCTCGGCTGGGGCATGATGCACCTCAAACAGCACCCCTCTCACTTGGGCACGTTCTTCTGGTTGAGGCAAGATCAGCCGCCCCATCCATTCACGAATCGGTTGATACAGAGTCGGATCTACCGTTTGGTCAAGTGGATAGTAGTCAGAATGGAGAAAGGCTGCCTGCTGATACCGCGAATAATTGCTGGCTTTTCGAGAAATGATGTGATCCGCAGCCAGTACCTCGCCTCGCAGGATTTGCAGAATCAGTTCGATAGTTGCTTGTAGGTAGGTGCGTCCATCGGGCAATGTCGCTTGCGGGTCCATGTATCCACCGGGAACCTGATGTCCGATATCTGCCATTGATAGCAGGGTGATTTTGCCTCGCCGCATTGCCCGGTTCCAATAAGACAGGGGAAACCACTTGCGGCGACCGGGAAAGATGGCGGGACCAATTCGCTCAACAAAATCTTTGTCTCCCGCTACGTGGTAGAGATGCTCTAGCTTGAGTAAATTATTGTTGGCGCTCATCACACCGCCGAGGGAAATTACCTCGATCGGTGCGCCCGTTGCCCGTTTCAGGTAAGGCGCAGACGCAACGGACATTTGACCGCCGCCGCTATAGCCAATCAGGGTAATCGGGATGCCGCTGCCGGGTTGATAGCCGCGTTTGGTTAAGCCATCGTAAAGCACCTGAGCAATGCCCTGATTGTAGATTGGACCATAACGCTTATCGGCTGAAACCGCCACAATGAATACATTTCGCAGGTTTAGCATCAGTCCTAAAATTGCCGCTGGGTTGCTCCATCGCATTTTGTCCGCTAGTTTCCAAACAAATGCCAGGGGGCGATCTTGATCGAGGGGTTGATTCAGAACGGAATACATCATCAATCCCTGCACCAGTTCCATTTCTTCCGGTAGGGCTGGGGTGAACGCATTCAGGAAATCCACGATGTCGGGCGTATATTTATCGCCTGACTGCCCAATGCCATCTAGATAAACGATGTAACGGGAGATGGGATTGCTTGAAGCGATCGCAGCACCGATCGCGGTATCATCCCCAGCGGTTTGGCTAGTATCTAGGTCGTCGCCATACCAGCCAGCCCACCAGCCCAAGGTTTCCAGAGGTGCCAACATTCCCGCAAAAACAACTGCCACGACCCCAATCCAGATCAAATCAAAGGCAAATCTGAATAACTTGGGCAAGCTACTGTGCCAGCCGAATAAATTTTCTCGAATTGGGCGCAGCAGGAGGGCGATCGCCACAAACACGACAATCATTGCCAGCAAACCCGCTAGGAGCTTGAGTTGTTTTGGAATGCCACTGTTTTTTTGCTGAAGTTGCATCAGTGGGTCATTGGTATCCGCCCGTTGCGTGATGGTGGCAGCGGGTGTGCTGCCTGCATTGTTGACGACGGCTTGAGCAACGGCTTGGGCGGCGGCGGGATCGGATCGTTCCGACGCTTGGATCAACTGATTCATTTCTGGTGCGGTAGTCTCAGCCGCCGCCGTGATGATAGGAGTAGCCACGCGCCCCGCCTGCACGCGCTCCCGCAATTGGGATCGATTCTCTGCGAGTTCTACACCTGCGACGCGATCGGAAAGCTGTTGCCCAAATCGGGCGATCGGCTGTCCAATGCTGCCTTCCAAAAATTGCAGCGCCACCCAGCCAAAGGCAACATAGCCAAACGCCGTCGCCCCATCCACTCCGGCAGCGGCTTCAAACCCCACTACCGCAGCCAGCAAGCGCCACACGGACAAGATATTTAAAATGGGAAGCCCCGCATAGGGCAACGCGCCTAAAAAGCTGAACAACTGGGGCGCATAGCTGAACCCAAACACTTTGATTAGGGTGAGGAAGGGAACATTGACTGACCAGGGCAATAGACAAATCAACCAGGTGCTAAACGCCAGAAACAAAAAGCCAAAGGTAAACAGAACGGCGTTGAGCAACAGGCTAAAAACAAAGCGAATGGGTTTAACCCGGTTGACGAAGAGCACAATGCTTTGCCCGATCCCCAAGGATAAACCCGCAAATAGCACCACCAGAACCGATGGCAATATCCCTCTATCTAAGGCGGCAATTTCTTGAAAGGCTTCTAAGCTCAAGCTAAACACGCCGCCCAGCAAGTCCCAAAATTGATATGAAGTGGTTGCCGTCATGACAGTATTCTCCCCGCGATCGCCTGACACCGTTTGTGCCGTCAGATTACATCAGAAAGATTACACAACAACTATATGAAAGTAATAAGTTTAATTTTGGTTGAAAGAATTGGCTGGTTTGAAACTCGTTGAGGGCATGGAATACAGCCAAAATTGAGCTTGCATCGTCTGAACCAGGATACAAGCTCAACCTGTGAATTTAACTACTCCTCCAGTGTTGCGATCGCTTCTACTGGGCTTGCTTCTAAAATGGGAGAGGCTGCGATCTCGATCGTCCCTTCCTCGCTGCCGGCTTCTCCGCCGCTCACGTCCTCATCCAGCAGTGCATCTTCCTCTGCATCCGAAGCCGGCACCAGCGCCACTGCCACAATCTCATCGTCTTCATCCAAGCGTTGTAGGCGAACCCCAGAGGCAGCGCGGGATTGACAAGAGATGGCGTTGATTGCCTGCCGAATGATAATGCCGCGATTGGTAATCAGCATCAGTTCTTCGCCTTCATGAACGATTCGCAACGATGCCATGTGGTCGCCGGGTTTGCGGAACTTCGTCGCCACAATGCCCATGCCTGCCCGATTTTGTAAGCGGAACTGCGCCACAGGTACCCGCTTGCCATAGCCATAGGCAGTCACCGTCAAAATCCAAGGACCGGCAGTCACTGCCGTTTCCAAGGTTTCCGAAGTTTCCAAGGTTTCCGTCGCCTCATCGCAGGTCACCTCCTCCTCTCCAGCCCCATCGGACTCCAAATCAGCCGCAAGAGTTTCTACAATCTCGCTGGGCAAAATATCTAGACCCACCAAACTGTCGCCTTGGCGCAATGCCATTGCCCTCACGCCTCGCGTGGCGCGACCCAGGGGGCGCAGTTGATCGTGGCTTGCCCGAAAGTGAATCGATTTACCGAACTCTGAACCGATTAAGATGGTGTCTTCGGCACGGGCACGACGCACCCACCGCAGCAGATCAGCTTCTTCCAAAGAGATCGCAATCAAGCCATTGGCGCGAATATTCTTGAACGCTGACAGCGCCGTTTTTTTGATGTAGCCTTTATTCGTCAGCATCACCAAATACTCATCCTCGCTGAATTCGCTAACGGGAATAATGGAGGTGATTTTTTCGTTGTGAGGAATGGGCAATAGCTGCACAATGGCAGTGCCACGGGCGGTGCGAGAACTGACCGGAATTTGATAGGCTCTGACGCAATAGACCACCCCGCGATCGCTAAAAAACAGCACACTATCGTGATCACGACAGGCAAGAAACTGCTCTACCGCATCATCATCTTTCATCCGGGTGCCCGACTTGCCCCGCGTTGCCCGATTTTGCGACTCAAACGTGTTGACAGGCATTCGCTTAATGTAACCTTGCTCGGTCAGCAAAATCACCGCTCGTTCATTGGCAATCAGATCCGCATCCATGATCTCATCTTCCGACTGCTCGATCACCGTGCGACGAGGGGTGGCATGGGCAGCTTTGATGGCAGCGAGTTCCGTTTCAATAATCGTCAGAATCCGTTCTCGACGTGCCAAAATATCCCGCAAGTCCGCAATTTGGGTTTGCAGATCATTGTGTTCCTGCTGAATCTTCTCGGCTTCTAGAGCGGTCAGTCGGCGCAGTTGCATTTGCAAAATGGCATCTGCTTGTACGTCTGACAATCCAAAGCGCTCAATTAATTCTAATCGGGCGGTCGGAGCATCAGCGGCACCGCGAATCAAGATAATGATGGCATCTAGATTGAGCAGCGCAATCAGCAAGCCTTGCAATAGGTGATCTCGCTCTTCCGCTTTGCGCAATTGGTATTGCGTGCGACGGGTGATGGTAACGATGCGGAAATCTAGGAAGACGGAGAGGAAGTGCTTGAGGGTGAGCAGTTGCGGGTAGGCATCGACCAGCGCCAGCATGTTTGCCCCAAAGTTTGCCTGGAGGGGCGTTTGCTTATAGAGATTATTGACGACCACGCGGGGATAGGCATCGCGCCGCAGTTCGATCACGATTCGCATCCCGTCGCGATCGCTCTCATCTCGAATATCTGATATCCCTTCTAAGCGGCGCTCATTCACCATTTCCGCGATTTTTTCAATCAGCGCGGCTTTGTTGGTCTGGTAGGGTAGCTCGGTGATGATGATGGCTTCGCGATCGGGTCTGCCGCGATGCTCAATGGTTTCGATGCTGGCAACCCCGCGCATGATGATCGAACCGCGTCCAGTATTGTAGGCTTCGCGAATCCCAGTCAGACCCAGAATTTGACCGCCCGTGGGAAAGTCAGGACCCGGAATGTAGTGCATTAGCTCCTGCACCGTGATGTCGGGATTGTGAATCAGGGCAACCAGCCCATCAATCAGTTCGCCCAAGTTGTGAGGGGGAATGTTGGTTGCCATGCCAACGGCAATCCCAGAAGACCCGTTTAACAACAGTTGCGGAATGCGCGATGGCAATACTAACGGTTCTTGCTGAGAGCCATCAAAGTTATCGCCAAAATCGACCGTTTCCGATTCAATGTCTTGCAGCAGAGCATCCCGCGTCAGGGGGCGCAGACGACACTCGGTATACCGCATGGCGGCGGGTGGATCGTTATCAATCGAGCCAAAGTTGCCATGCCCGTCAATTAGGGGCGATCGCATGGAAAAATCTTGCGCCATCCGCACCAAGGCATCGTAAACCGCTGTATCGCCGTGGGGATGGTATTTACCCAGCACTTC
>JBGTAZ010000346.1:0-4976 GCA_041749615.1 Leptolyngbyaceae cyanobacterium
AAGGGCGCGATCGCGGCATGGCATGGCAAACATTCAACCGACTTCGCCCGTGGCGCAACCAAGCAAACGGGTAAATACATGGAGCGGTTAAAGTCTCTCCATGAAGAGATGATCGTTCTCAATGAATTTGCAGAAGGCGATTTAAGCCCTACTCAACAGATTCAAATGGATTCGTTGATGTATGAGGCAAAGTCGCTAGAAGATTCCATCCAGCAGGTTCTAGGGATTACATTAGGTCGCTTACAAGCATCGGCGGCTACGGTTGCAGCATTGGAAGCTTCCCCCAAGACGCTCAGGTTTTCCGATGAAGGGGCGAAGGCGATCGCGAAACATATTCCCGGTCAAACAGAACTTGATGATGATGGCAACCCAAAACCCTCGGTATTTGAAGCCTATGGTTTAACTGAGGATGACTTCAAGCGATTTGATGGACCCGATGGTGAGCAAATCCAGATAAACGAGTCGGGGCTGCAAAAATTAGCGGTGGGCTACAACCCAGAAGATAAGGAAGCCTATGAGCGGGCGGTGGCGATTAAGCGCGGTGATTTTGATGAAGATGATTTTGTACCCGATGGGTTTAGTTACTATCAGCCTGTCGCCAAGTTTCAACCTGTAGAGGATGCTAACGACTTTGGGCACAAGCTGGAGGTGAATGAATCTATGTCGGATGACGAGATGAAAACGTCTATCCGTCAATATTTTGGCAAACTGGTAGCCGATGGGGTTAGTCCGTTTGATGTCAAAGATATGACCTATAACATGGACTTTCCACAGTCATTCGGATACGACCCTCAACATCCGTTCGCCGATCGCATCTATTCGCAAATTGGGGAAGTGATCCAAGATTTAGGACGGGTGACGGATGAACGGGGTCAGCGGATTTCGGCGGGACAATTGAAAGCAGGGATGGAAGATTTAGCCAAACAGGAAGAGGCGCGTACTTGGTCTGAAGGCGATGAAACTGTTCACTCCAAAGGATTGAATCATGATGTTGCCACTGAAGCTGCACATCGGGCATTAGCATCCTTCCCGCTGGGCAAACTTGCCATGAAACCATTCTCTGAGCTATCGGGCAAAGAGAAGAAAATGCTGCGAGATTATGCCACTCAAACGGTATGGAATCCCAGTAGAGAGGATGATCACGTCCCTGAAAAGGAACGCGCTAAACCGGGCGATCGCAAAACGGTCGATGGGCGCGAGATGTAATTCCGCGAGAAAAGCGGCTGGGTTGATATTGAAGCTGAAAAGAAAGCGGCTGAACTGGCAGCAAACACCGAACAATTTGATATGTTTGGCGGCATGATGGGCGGCGACCCTGAACCCTCCGAACCTGAACCCTCCGAACCAGAAGAATCTAAACCGATTGTTGATGAAAAAACTCAGCCCAAAACTGATGATATTGACGGGGATGATGGCGATGAGTGGAACCAATTCTCTACGTTGATGCGGGGCGGCGATCGCGCTTACAAAGTTGCCCTTGAACATCTGCGCGGGGCTTTCATCAGTCGGTTCTCTCATGCCTACGATCAACTCTCCGATGAACCTGCTCCAGTCACCAGTGACACTCATTCCCATTTCCAAGATTACTTAACCGCTAAATTGCCCGAAGCGAAACGCAAGGAGTTCTTAGCAAAACAACGAGAACGTGATCAATCTGATTCAGCTAAGGTGCGATCGCGGGTGGGTGGAAAATTCACCAAGGAAGAGGATGATTGGTACGACCAATATCAAGCCGCTAAAGGTTCGGCATTGCAAGGCAGTATTGCGGATACTACCAAGATGGCGATCGGTGGGTCTGGTTACAAATATTCCACTCTGGGCGATAAGGCTAAAACCGATTTAGCTGATGTGATGCAAAAGGTGTTACCCAACTTTGAGCAGATCAACTCTGAAGTGGGCATCATCCCAAAAGTGAATTGGTCGAAAGGAACTCAACACGCTACCAAGCAACGAGCGCTGAAATTTCTCGAAGCACAGAAGAAGGTCGGCATACATTTTGGTGCGGGATCAGGAAAATCTGCAATTATGCTGGGCTGTTTTTCTCATCTCCACGCTCAAGGGAAGATTAAGAAAACGATCGTCGCCGTGCCATCAAGCATAGTCGGGCAATTTGTGGGGGAAGCCGCTACGTTTCTAAAGGCAGGCACCTATAAATATAATGCAAATTTGGGCATGAGTCGAGAGGAGCGGATTGCTTCCTACAAAGATCCTGACCTGTCGATTCACGTAACTACGCGCGAGTCGCTCTCGAATGATCTGTTGCATCTAGTCGAGAAACATCAAGGGGTTGACCCTGAAACCTATCGCACAAAGACTGAGGATGAACAGCGATCGCTGATGTGGGATGCCTGTAAAGCCGAAGGAATTAATCCTGAAGAACTTTTACTCTCTGTAGATGAAAGTCAAGATATTACAGCTAGGCAGGGAGTTGACCCATCCAAGAGATCGCTATCTTTGAACGCTCTGGGGCATCACTCTAGCTATTACGTACAATCTACGGGAGATATGATCAAAAATTCTCTATCGGAATGTTATTCGTTTCTTCATTCAATGGCTCCAGACAAATTTAATGACATGAACAAATTCATGGCTGAATATGCTGGGAACACTGCCGCATCCAAGAGAGCATTACAACGAGCGATCGCCCCATACTCCTTCGCCGCATCCACCAAGCCCCAGGATGGTGACGGTCGTACTCTCAAGATGAATGAGTATCAGCCAGTCGTTAAAGCGAATGAAAAAATTGCGGCGGCTAGGCAAGAAATTCTAGACAAGATGAAAGTCATCAGTGAATGGCAAACAGGTCATCGGGAAAAACTGAAAGAGCAGCACGGCGCAAATTATCAGCCCACTACAGAAGATTTCAATGTTGCATGGGATAACCCGGAAGTTCGAGCAGCTATTGATCATTTAGGGTCTAACGAAACTTGGCACAAGTTGGACGATAAGGGCAAGCAAGACGCGATCGGTGGTCAAGTTCGGGCGATGGGTGGTCTTAAAAAGCAAGCGTTGTTTCGGCTGTATCACCTTACGCCATACGAAGATAACCCCAAGATGCAATGGACGGTCGATCATGCGATCAAGAAGTTTAAGGAAGAGGGAAAACCGGGCATCGTTTTTTCAGGTTCCTCCGTGGCGGCTGAAATGATGGTGAAGGAATTTGAGAAAAAAGGAATGCGTGTCGCCTACATTCATGGGGGCTTAGATGGCAAAGGAAAGGATATTCAGCGTCTTAAATTCCAGTCTGACAAACCAGAGGCAGACATTTTAATCTGTACCAATGCTGCTCGGACTGGCGTAAATCTAACCCGTGGGAAAGTCCTCTATCATTACGATGTACCTGATACACAAGAAAAGTATGCTCAGCGATCGGCAAGAATTTATCGGCTGAAACAGTCTGTGGATACCGAAATCTACACACCAATGCTAGATGCCCCTGAAGAAAAAATGTCATGGGCAAGAATGGAACGCAAAGGTGAAATGGCGAAACCAATCAAGGCTCGTGCTGAGCGAATAGATGACACTGGAGTTTCAAGAAAAATCCGTGAAGCTAGGGCTGCAAAGGCGGCTTAGGCTTTTTGATGTGAGATAATAGTAAAAGTCCCGGCAGTGGTGGAACACTCCGGGAATGGCAAACCTAAAACTTTAAGAGAGTAGGTCAGCATGAATATTTTAGATCAGATCGGGTATAAACCCGAAAAGATGCATCTTGGAAGCGCTTGCAAAAAAGAAGGTCACGTTTTAGAAGACTTAGGTTTGACCCCAAGGTACAAAAGTAATAATTACTGCGTTTTTTGCCATCGGCAGTACACCCAAGCGCACAGTGATCGCCTAAAAGTTAAGGCTCAACAGTATAGAGAATCTCACGAAGAGGAATTAAGGCAAAAAAGGTATGAGAAATACCATGCCGATGTAGCCGCTAGCAGGGAGAAAGGGAAAGCCTATCGCAAAGCCAACCCTGATGCTAAAAAAGCTCAACATCAACGTTATCGTGAAAAATATCGAGATGTTCTGCCTGCAATGGTTGCTCGTTACCGTGAAAAAAATAGGCATACTATCCTTGCCCAAAGAAGAAAGCACTACAAAAATAATAAAGATGTTTTATGTAGAAGAAAACGCGAAAATTACCAGAAAGATCGCGACAAATTCTTAGAGCGGAGTCGGCTATGGATAAAAAACCATCCAGAAGCAGCCAAAATTCGTAATCGCAGAAGAATTGCTAAAAAGAAAAATGTTCATAGGCTGAAATACTCTTTTGCGGAGTTGAACAGTCATCTTCAAAGCTTCGGATTAGACTGCAAATGTGTTTATTGCGACAAAGAAAAGGGGTCTACTCTTGATCATTTCCTGCCAATATCTCTTGGCGGTGCTGACATTTTAAGCAACCTTGTCCCTGCGTGCAGATCTTGCAATGCTAGCAAGTATAACAACGACCCTCGTGACTGGTACAAGCGCCAACCATTCTACAAGCGATCGCGCTGGTTAAAAATCCTCAAAGTGCTTGGCAAAACTGAGCAAAACTATAATCAGATTCCATTACTGTAGGCTATCAGCAGCATGAGAACCCTCGACGAAATGGAAGCTCTAAACCTTGCCCTAAGCCCGTCAGAGGTTCGCGTAGTCAAGCTACTTGCTCAACATGGCTGGTCAAACCCCACGATCGCCCAACATTTAACGCTATCTAAGAGAACCGTTGAATCGCATATAGCGAGTGCATTATCCAAGACAGGATCAGAGAACAGGGTGCAGTTAGTTCTGTGGTTTCAAAAGCATCTCTAGACTGTTTGCCATGCGACCTGTAGAATACTGAAGCGTAAGCGTAAACACTCCTTAAAACCAAGCGATCGCCCATCCACTCAGGCGATCGCTTTTTTCGCACATTGCAATAATTGCAACTAGAATTGGGTTGTAACAGATTGATTTTCAGGAACTCGGCACGATCGCTTTTAACAGGGGCGATCGTGTTTTCTGTTTGA
>JBGTAZ010000347.1:0-29777 GCA_041749615.1 Leptolyngbyaceae cyanobacterium
CATAATTTAACCAATTAATAAATGCTGTCTACTGATATGCCTTATAGAATGGATGACTCTAAAGCAACTTAATATTGAACATCCAGATATGCCCCTATGTAATGTTCAAACTAACATTGAGCTGGCATAACTTTGCATACCCATCATCACCACAGATTTGCTTTCTGTAATTGGCATATATGGGAATTATGAATTATATAAATAGAAAGTCTACTCTTTTTGGTTTTCAATAGAAAATCACTCCCAAGGGTTATCGTCTGCCCACGATTCGTCACCGTAACTATCATGAGATGGAAAGGAACCAAAACGGCTATCTTTATACTCACGCCGAGTATATCCAATATACTTGCTTCCATCCATGCGGTCTACACTGTTGCAAGCATCCCAATCTGCATAGCCATCAAAATTATTGTCTTTAGAATAGTACTGATCTCTAATCTTTTGATCAAAATGGTGTTTTCTGTAACGGACAAAGGATTTATATAAATGATCCATCATCTGTTCATACGTGACTTTAAGACGCTTGGCACCCGTCTTGTATCGATCTCTGGAAATCTTTTCGCCGTCAAGTTTATTGATTTCGTCAAAACTGTAACCCATGAAGTTTTCAAAAGCCATAATGGTTAAAATTTTGACGTTATTGAAATCATAGAGATAATCTTTTTTCCTTCTTAACCAGGAGTTAATTAGGTTTGTAACTTGCTCAAACTTCTCAAATGTTAAAGAATTAGAAGACTTTGAAACTTTCTTTGTAGACCTATCACTATCTACAACAAGTTCTTGATTGTGATGAACTCTCTTCAGATGGTTTTTCAATCGATCAGAACGTATTGAGCAATTGCACTCTGGACACTTAACCAATTGTTGTAAGCCACTCATCATTAAAACTTATTAATGTATAAAAAAGATGTGTAAAGTCTAACACCGTAGTTTTAGATAGTCCCATATGGAGAACCTCACATTAATTAGTAGAGATTACCGAAAGATCGGCTTTTTGTTTCACTAACCTTGCAATACCACATCAACCAAGTGATGCAACTACTAACTTGACTCCAATGTTAGAAGCTAAACTTGCAATACTCTCTCCGCTAGCACTCAAGTCACCTAAGTATTAATTGGACTGGAATTCTCTAGTATTAATTAGATTAGAAGTCTGTGTAGAACTTCTCTAGTCAGATAGGTAGGTGGGAAGATTCTGCTACCTACCCAAGACAGCGTGCTATATGGAAAGATTCGCATATCTTTCAGTGGGTAGGGCGTTCTCTGGTCGCCCTTACCATTCTTTCCTGACAACTGCTCCTAATCTTGCGGTATTTTGCTTTTTCACCGATCGCCACCCAGAGAAAGCTAGACTCAACATCATGCCCTACTACTAATGATGCTGTCATGATGCAAACCTTATCCATTCGCGATCGCCAACGCTTACAGCTTGAGCCATTGCAAGTCCCCGATCGCTTGCTGCTGGGACCAGGACCCTCCAATGCCCATCCCGCCGTGCTGCACGCCATGAGCCTATCGCCCGTGGGTCACCTTGATCCAGCATTTTTGGCACTGATGGGCGAAATTCAATCCCTGTTGCGCTATGTTTGGCAAACCGAAAATTCCTGCACCTTTGCCATCAGCGGCACGGGCACGGCGGCAATGGAAGCGACGATCGCCAATGCCGTAGAGCCGGGGGATGTAGTGCTGGTCGGTGTAGCGGGTTATTTTGGTAATCGTTTGGTGGATATGGCGGGGCGCTATGGCGGCGAGGTGAAGACGATCGCCAAACCCTGGGGACAGGTATTTAGCCTGGAAGAATTGCGATCGGCACTGGAAACCCATCATCCGGCGATTTTGGCGCTTGTCCATGCGGAAACCTCCACGGGAGCGCGTCAACCCATGGAAGGCGTGGGCGAGTTATGTCGTGAGTATGGTTGCTTGCTGCTGATTGATACGGTGACGAGTTTGGGCGGCGTGCCAATTTTCCTAGATGAATGGGGCGTGGATCTTGCCTATAGCTGTAGCCAGAAAGGGCTGGGCTGTTCGCCTGGTGCATCGCCGTTTACTATGAGCGATCGCGCCCTAGAAAAGCTAGCGCAACGCAAAACCAAGGTTGCCAATTGGTATCTGGATGCCAACTTGCTGGGTAAATATTGGGGAGCGGAGCATGTCTACCATCACACTGCGCCAATTAACCTGTATTACGGACTGCGGGAAGCGCTGCGGCTAGTTGCCGAGGAAGGACTGGCAGCGTGTTGGCAGCGACACCAAACGAATGTGGAATACCTCTGGCAGCAATTAGCAGCGATCGGGCTATCCCTCCATGTTGAGAAGGAATTTCGCCTGCCCACCTTAACCACTGTTTGCATTCCCGACGGCGTGGATGGCAAAGCGATCGCCCGTCAACTGTTGACCGACCACAACATCGAAATCGGCGGCGGCTTAGGTGAACTGGCAGGCAAAGTTTGGCGCGTTGGTTTGATGGGCTACAACAGCAAACCTGAAAGCTGCGATCGCTTGATTAACGCCCTCAAACAGGTGCTATGAGCAGTGCAGAGTTCGGATAGAAGTTTTGAGTTCCCTCTAGCCTCCCGACTCTTGACTCTACTTATGACGAATAAATTCGTAGATTTCCAAGTAATCTTTGGCGGGATGATTCCAGGAATAATCGTAGCTCATCCCTTGCAGGAGAAGCTTTTGGAACTCGTCGGGGTATTTTTCCCATAACCCGATCGCCCGATCCATCGCGGACTCCAGTGCTGAATCATCAGTTTGGTAAAAGACATAGCCATTGCGCTCTTCGGGAAGATGAGTTTCGTCATAATCGCGATCGAATACTGTATTTACCAAGCCGCCCACACCCCGCACAATTGGCACAGTGCCATATTTAAAGCCGATCATTTGAGTTAGCCCACAGGGTTCAAAGTTGCTGGGCACCACAATCAGGTCGGCTCCGGCGTAGATCAGATGGGACAGTTCCTCGTTAAAGCCAAGTTCTAAATGGACGTTGGGGTTGTCGTTGAGAAAGCGCTTTTCGTGCCAAAACCACTGATTAATGCCGGGTTCCGTGGCAGAGCCGAGCAGGATAAACTGAGCATTGCGATGCAGGGCATAATACATCGCATGGTGAACCAAATGCATCCCTTTTTGGTCATCTAAGCGCCCAATATAGGCAATCAGAGGCTTGTCCTCAACTTCCAGCCAGAGGCGCTCTTGCAGCGCTTTTTTTGTTGGCAGCTTTGCCCGTTAGGTCGTCTTTGCTGTAGTGAGCAGGCAGATAGCGATCGCTCTCTGGGTTCCAAAACTCATCGTCAATCCCGTTGAGAATGCCACCAAACTTATGTTGATGCAGGTGCAGCGTATGCCCCAATCCATACCCCAACTCGCCGTGATGAGCTTCCCAGGCATGATGCGGCGAAACCGTGGTCACAAAGTTGGAATAAACAATGCCGCCCTTCATAAAATTCAGCACGAACGGATTGAAATTATCGCGCAGGCGATCATATTCAAAATAATAGGCTTCATTATTCAAGCCTGTCGCCGCCAGCATTTCCGCACCCGCGATGCCCTGATGCTTGAAATTGTGGATGGTATAGCAAACCCGCTGATTCGTCATCCCGTGCCATTTGTAAATTTCGTATAGCAAAACTGGAACCAGCCCAGTTTGCCAATCGTGGCAATGGAGAATATCGGGTCGCTTGTTGGTTCTCAACAAAAATTCCAGCGCTGCCTTGCTAAAAAAAGCAAACCGCATGTTGTCATCTTTGCAGCCATAATAGGTGCCGCGATTGAAAAAATTGTCTGCGGAATGAGGCTCAATAAAAAAGCACAGTTGCCCATGCACCCAGCCGCAGTGAACCGTGCAGCGAACCACGCTATCGTACCAAGGCACCAATAAATCCTGATAGGCTTCGTGCAATCCCCAAATATGGTCGTACCGCATACAGTCATACTTAGGCAAAATAATTTCTACTGTATGACCCTGTAGGCTTAGCTCTCGGCTCAACCCATAAACGACATCGCCCAAGCCTCCGGCTTTTACGACAGGGGCACATTCAGCGGCAATCTGGACGATGTACATGGTTACTCCTCAATGCGATCGCTGTTCTTAACTGCACAAAAGTATACAGTTCCACGTCAAACTCGTACAATCACAATTAGAGGCAGATTAGCATTTCAGCCGCGATCCGCAACACAGACTCAGGGCTGAATCGCTCTACTTATTTCCTAGTCAAAGATGGCTTGCGCGGCATGACAGTCTGCTTGAATTTGGGCTTTCAACGCATCCAGCGACTCAAACTTTTGCTCAGGGCGCAGAAATTGCTCTAGGCTCACCGAGAGGACTTGCCCATATAGATTGCCTGACCAGTTGAGTAGATGCACTTCAGCAACCAGGTGATTGCCGTTCACAGTAGGTCGATAGCCCAAGTTCATTACGCCTAGTTGAAAGGCTGTACTCGGCTGAGGGCGATCGCCCTTGACGCACCACTGCACCCGCACGGCATACACCCCACAGCGCGGCAGGCATTTTTCGGGTGGAAGCTGAAGGTTGGCAGTGGGAAACCCTAGGGTATTGCCAAGCTGCTGACCTTTTATAACGGTTCCGACTAGCGTGTAAGGGCGACCCAGAAGATAATTAGCGAGTGCAGCATCCCCGGCTTGCAAGGCTTCACGAATGGCAGAACTGCTGATCCGTTTTTCGTCGAGCAGTTTCAGCGAGGTAATTTTCACTTCAATACCTGCGTTGGCAGCGATCGCCCGGAGTTCTGTCGCCGTGCCTGCCCGGTTTCGCCCAAATCGGAAATCTGAGCCGATGCTAATTTGGCGCACCTGCAATTGCTCGACCAAAATCTCTTGAACGAATTGCTCCGGCGTAAGGGTGGCGAGTTGCTGATCAAACGGGAGTAACACTAACTGCTTGACTCCCATTGCGTCCAGCTGCACTATCTTTTCAGCTAGCGGGGTTAGCAATGTGCGCGGCTGACCCGAAAAAAATTCTTGAGGATGGGGATGAAAGGTGACGACGGTGGAGTAGATGGGAGCGATCGCCCTATCAATGCCACTATCAATCCCACTATCGTTAAATGCTAAAACAGGTTGAATTACCTGCCGATGCCCCTGATGAACACCATCAAAGTTTCCGAGGGCAACCGCAGTTGGAGTAAGAACCGTAGCGATCGATGAAGTAATCCACACGCTTTACAGTCTGACACATAACGCCGCCGCTAGAACCTAGACAGAAACCTGAATTTCCTTCACTGGCTTTGTCCCGTTCAAGGAAGAGGCTTGGGGCACAATTTGAACCGGAACGCCTTCTCTTGCCAGGATGCTATTGGGAAACGCCTTAGCGACATCCTGCCCGACCTGATCCAAAAAGTCGTCGTCGTGGAGCGGGTCATGGTGAAAGATGACCAGCTTTTTCACGTTAGCGGCTTTGGCAACTTTAACCGCTTCTTGCCAAGTCGAGTGCCCCCAACCCATCTTGCTCGATTGTTTTGAATAATATTCATCGTCGGTGTAGGTGGCATCGTAGATCATCACATCTGCGTTCTGCGCGAGTTTCAGCACATTTTCGTCGATGTGGTCTGCGTAATGTTCTGTATCGGTCACATAAGCTGCTGCGTGCCCCTGCCAATTGACTCGATAGCCGAGGGCTTGACCTGGATGGTTCAACAGTGCAGTTTCTACTAGCACTTCATCGCCCACGAGCACCGATTGTCCAATTTCCAAATCTTTAAACTGCAAGTCAGCACCCATCACCTGTAGCGGGACTGGAAAGTTAGGATGCCTCATTTGGTCATTCAGGCGCTTTTCAATGGTGGAACCATCGGGCGCGATCGCGGCGTGGATGTGAAAGCGATTACCCTTGACAAATGCAGGGACAAAGAAAGGAAACCCCTGGATATGATCCCAATGGGAATGGGTAAAAAACATATATGCCTCTAAAGGCATTTGGGATAAGAGCGATCGCCCTAAGACTCGAATTCCTGTGCCCCCATCAAAAATTAGCCGTTCGCCGCCCACTTGCATCTCAACGCAGGGAGTATTTCCCCCGTATCGCACAGTGCTCGCGCCCGGACAGGAAATGCTCCCTCGAACTCCCCAAAAGTTGATGACAAAATGAGCTGGCGCACTGGACATGGATATCTCTCGGTGAACTTTAGTGAGTCTCAAGTGATGATTGTTCAGTCAATGGTGAACCCAGTCTCCTGTATTCACCTAGGCAGCAAAGTCCGAACATGTTCCCCTATGACAGCTTCATAGAAATCCATTACTTTAGCAGTGATCTAGATCGCTAATTGAAATGATTAAGGACATATTCACTGATCTCTAGAATGGTTTCATCAAGCGTTAAGCCCATCGATTTTATCAATCTTCTAACTCTAAAGTACCCGTATAAATAGCAATGTGAACGTTCCACACCTCTCTAATTTTGCTTTTTCAGGTAAAGAACGCGATGTGCGACTTTCCTGAAACAATGCAAAGACAGCTCTCTCCCGATGGGAGAGGGAACCAAAATTCCTGAAAGCCCCTCTCCGTAGGGAGAGGGGTTTGGGGTGAGGGCGATTAGTTGCACATCGCGTGTAAAGAATATCGTTTTACAGACTCTAGAGTTAACAAACTATTCAGTCAAATAGTACAGAGACCTTTGTCAGCCTGCCTACTCCTTTCAACACACAGAGCGTAAACACCATTATCGCTCAACCGATTAAGGGCGCATCCGCAGATAGCTCTTTTGTCCAATCTTTTAGACTTTCTAGACCTTTTGATGCGGTTAAGTTGTAGTGCAACGGCGTGATGGTAATGTAATTTTGCCGATTTGCCTGAACATCAGTAGGCATCATCTCTGCACAATTCGCTGAGTCTTCTACCTCCTCTAGCAGTTCTCCTGCTAGCCAGTAATAGGTTTTTCCGCGTGGATCAATCCGCTTTTCAAACACGTCGATATAGCGGCGCAAGCCCTGACGAGTCAGGGTAACACCCGCGATCGCCTCGGCGTTGACGGCAGGCACGTTCACATTCAGCAACATCAAGGGTGGAAGCGGCTGTTTTTCGAGTTTGGCAACTAGCGATCGCGCAAAATTTGCTGCGGGCACAAAGTCTTGAGATGAAAAACTAGTTAGGCTAAACGCAACACTAGGAACGCCCTCAATCACGCCTTCCATGGCGGCGGATACTGTGCCCGAATAGAGAACATCGGTGCCTAAATTGGAGCCATGATTAATCCCAGATAGCACCAGATCGGGTTTTTGATCCAGCAATGCCCAGAGCGCCAGCTTAACGCAATCGGAAGGCGTTCCAGAACACGCCCAGGCTTTGATAGTGGGATGAAACACCGATTCCACCACCTCCGCGCGAATCGGTTGATGCAGGGTCAATCCGTGCCCAGTTGCAGATCGCTCGCGATCGGGGCAGACCACAAAAACCTCGTGTCCGGCTTCTGCTAGCGTGTTTGCCAGCGATCGAATGCCTAGGGAAAAAATTCCGTCATCATTACTGACTAATAGTCTCATTGCCTGCCGCCTTTGGAGGGTTCCTATGCCCATTGTCTATTAGAGTGCCTGCAACAAATCCTTGCTCTCACCCTCAATTCCTCTCCCAGAGCGACAGCGAGACTTTTAACGAGACTCCCTATCGTCGTCTAGCTTTACTGACCATTTTGCGAGAGAGGCGCAGGATTAATTTTTCCGATTCTGCCCAATCTTGCAGTAACCGGAAAAAAAGTTGGCTATCCTCGGCTTTAAGCACAGCGGTTTGATCAGCCGTTTCGATCACATAGGGATAGCCGCCGCCAATAATGACTTCGCACCGCACCCAGTCTAAAATTTGCTCTAGTCGCCCGCTGTCATAAATCCATTGGGGGAGTTCTAGGCGAACGGGTAAACCGTCGTGGGCTTTGAGGTAGGTGAAGCTGATTCGGTCAGCGATCGCGGTCGGGTAGTCATGTAAAACACCGGAGCGGCGGCAGGAAAATAGCGGGGTGCGATCGCCCCATTGCATGAAGGTTCCCAACAAGGGCGCATCGTGGATCGACGGGGCATCGGGCAGATTAAACAGGCGTTGCAGCATCACGGTCAAATCCCGCGCATAGCTGGTGTCGATGTAGCCAACCACCGGCACTTGATAGTGTTCGCTTGCCTGCAACAGCCGCACCACGCATTTCACATAGAAATCTCGCGTAGCTGGATCAAATGTGTCTGCAAAGCTAACCACCAACGAGCCATCAAAGAAGGCAAGACAGGTGCGATCGCCGGATCGGTCTTCCATGTATTGAATCAGTCGATTCACTTCCATTTGAAAGCGCCGCATATTCACCTGCTGATTCAGCATATCGCCACTGCTGTTTGCTTTTAGATCGGCGGGAGTCATCACATCCACCGCAATATCTTTTTCATAGCGGCTGTCGGCAGAATGAAAGTTTTCAAACCAGCCGATTTGGATCAGCGCGATCGGAATTGAGATATCTTTACCGGGATAAATTTGGGAGCCATCCACGGCAAAGGTGGAAATGTCGGTTAGGCGATCGCGTACCCAGGCGTGGCTGTCCTCGCGGCTTTGCCAGACTAGCCCAGAAGATTTCACCCAATTACCATCATTTTCTAGGGATTCCAACGGTTCCGCACCGCGATCGCTAGGGGCACAGTCTCTCAAGTCGCCCAAAATCACTGCTTCCGTCTGCTGCGAAGCCTTTGCCAAAGCTTTACGATACTTCTGAAAAGCCTGCTGTGCAGTGTGATCAAACCGTTCAAAATCAGATCGTTTCTCTTGGAGCAGCGCTAGGATTTGAGAAGATTTGAGGGGCATGGTGGAGGGGTAGAGGAGTGGAGAGGTAGAGAAGTGGGTGGGTTTTGTGTTTCTTTTAATCTAATACACTTGATCTGTCCCCCCTATTTATTTTGGGGTAATTTTCTGATGTAGCTGCCGGGTTTCATCCAAAATCAAGGTGGCATCTTCTTCAGACAAATTTTGAACATAGTTAATTTTAATTTCTTCGAGCAGATCGGTTAGGAGCGATTGCATTTCTTGTAGGTTATTTTGCTGAGCTTCGTGGATGAATGAACTACTGAAATTCCGCACGAAGCGAACCACTAATTCGGTGGTTTTCGGGTCGTCTAAGGCGGTCTTCAAGCTGCTATGAATCAGTTGAGTGACATCATGAACTAAGCTTTCGGTGATTTGAGCGGGAACAGCGCCAATGCCGGGGAGTGCTTGCAAGCCTCGGTATACGGGCGATTGGTTCATCACACACTCAATGCTGTGGCGCACTAACGCTTCCAAGTCGGGCTGAATTTTTGGAAAAATCTCGTGTACCATCATTTGCGTTACATGCGTCGAGATTGCCTCAACCTCATTGATGTTGTTCACATCTACATAGCTGCGAGAGGTGGCACGCTGGAGAAAATTAGTCACTTCTCCGCGCCGAATCGCCCCCTGGATTTGGTTGATCACTTGGACGATGATCACTTCCACCATTTCACTGGCGATCGCCGACACAAACCCTTGCCGTGCCCGTGATTGAATGGTCTCTAGGTTAATGATCTCTGCCTGATGGAGTCGTAGGGTGGTTGGCAACGCTCGTAACAGTGCCCAGGTTGGCGCAAATAGGCTAAACGGGATTAAGAGCGGAATGTCATACCAGCGCCAAATCATGGCATCTAGCCAAGTCAAGCTGGAATAGCGGCGGCTGATGTGGTAAGTACGCGCCAGAAACTCTAACAAAAACAGGAATAAAAACGGAGCATCCAGCAGCCAAAAATGGTTGGTGGGATTGCCGTTTTCATCGACGCTGCGATAGTAATTCGTCTGAATCAAGGGACGAATCGTTTGATTAAACCAATCGATCTCGGCATTCCAAGTTGTGGGTGAAAGGTAATTGGGATAGCTGGGATTATTGGTACTCCAAAAAATATTAAAGGCTTCCCTGGCAGACACTCTGGTGTTTGTTCGAGTCGATACACGGCTGCGGGTTCTATTTTTGATTCTTTCAAGGGCACCACTTTTGCCAGATACCGCAAAGGGGTTGGTCTCAATCATTTCGGTACTGAGTTTTCGCAGTTTAGCCAAGCTGGCTTGAACGGCGGCATCTTTCAATCCGGCTTCTACTCCTTTTTGGGCAATCTGGCTTTCAAGCTGGGCAACGGCATCTAAATAGGCTTGGGTGTCTCGGTGTGGCTCAATTCCTTTGAGGGGGTCATAGAGGCAGGTAATCGCGGATTGCTGAATGGTGCGCGGGGGTTGCCCCGTTTCAACTGAGCGATCGCGGCAAGCAATCGTGGGCACCGGAATATGCAGCTTAAAATTGGTTAAAGGAATGCCCACAGTCCCTTGCAGCCAAAAGTTTCGCCATGATACATAGGTGATATCAAAGGTAATGAGGGTCAAATTGGTGACTGCCGCGATCGCCATAAATCGCTCAAACCAAAGATTTTTGCGACGTTTTGACAAACTAGGTGAGGAGTATTTTTGGAGGGACATAGGGGATGGCGAGGGGCGAGAGACAAATGACGAGGGGCAAATGGCAATTAGAAGGGAAGATGGATGAATTCCTAGTTTTTGGAAGTTAACTCAATCATAATCTGCTGAGACTCCGCACCTCACACTCCACACCCCGCACTCCGTACTCTTACGATTTGTCCGGGTTTGTTGCAATTTTCGTGAGGATTTGAAAAGGAGAGTAAAATTCTCTCGGAGTAAACTAGCGCAGCATGGCTGTTTCTAATGCAATATCCTCAACGTGGATTGTGGTGGCAATTTTCTAGGGCAAACGACTTTCGCCGTGCTTGGGCGATCGCGTTTGGCTGTGTGGCTCAAGCCGGTTTTTCGATTGGGCTGCTGGCAAAAATCGCTTTGGCGGAACAAGTCGTTGATTCTAACAATCCGGCATCGTCATTGGTGGCGCAATTGCCTGACCCTAGCCGCACGACTCCCGATCCGAACCGCGATCGCTTGCTTCAGCCGCCGCCCTCGCCAACGCCACTTCCCCCATCTCAAACTCAGCCCACAATCCCCACTCCAACTGCTCCGACCGTGCCGACTGCTCCGACCATGCCGACTGTGCCAACTGACCCCGCTCAGCCAGCGGTGCAAATTTCAGTCAAAACGATTGAAGTGGTGGGCAGCACCGTTTTACAACCTAAAGATTGGAATCCCATTATTCAGCCATTGCAAGGGCGATCGGTGAGCTTGAGTGAGTTGCAACAAGCGACCGATAGCATCACGCAGCTTTACCTCGATCGCGGCTATATCACCTCTAGGGCGGTGCTGGTTGAGCAGGCGGTAACCGATGGCAGGGTGCAAATCCGCGTGATTGAAGGATCGGTAGAAGCAATTAATGTGGAGGGCAATCAGCGGGTCAAATCTGCCTATATTCGGAGTCGCGTTGGCTTAGGTTCACAAACGCCTTTGAACCGCGATCGCCTGGAAGATCAACTGCGCTTGCTCAAAGCCGATCCGCTATTTACCAATGTGGAAGCCAGCCTGCGACCCGGCACAAACTTGGGACAAAGCGTGGTGGTGGTGCGGGTAATGGAGGCAAAATCCCTCAGTGGTTTGATTGGCGTGGATAACTACTCGCCGCCTAGCGTGGGTTCGGTGCGATTAGGGGGTGCCCTCAGCTATCGCAACATTACGGGCTATGGGGATGACATTGGGCTGACGTACTATCGCACAACGGCGGGGGGTGCTGACACGCTCGATCTGGTCTATCGCATCCCTGTCACGCCTCAAAACAGCACGGTGCAGTTTCGGTTTGCGCCCAACTGGAACCGCGTGATTGATCCAGCGTTCAAAGCGTTGGATATTCAAGGCAGTTCTCAGTTATATGAAGTTAGTTTTCGGCATCCGATTATCCGCAATCCGCGTCAGGAGTTAGGTTTATCCATTGGGTTTACCTCTCAAAACGGGCAAACCTTCCTGTTTAATGACATTCCGTTTCCGTTTGGGATTGGTGCTGATCAGGAGGGCAACAGCCGCACACGAGTGCTGAAACTGGGGCAAGACTATGTGAAGCGTGATCCGTTTGGGGCGTGGGCGTTGCGATCGCAGTTCAGCATCGGCTTAGATCTCTTCAACGCCACGATCAATGAATCTCCGATTCCAGATGGGCGGTTTTTTAGCTGGTTAGGGCAAGTGCAGCGGGTGCAACGCTTTGGCAGCAGTCACCTGGTGATTTTTCAAGCCGATTTGCAGCTTACGCCCGATACCTTGTTGCCGTCTCAGCAGTTTGTGATTGGCGGCGGGCAATCGGTGCGCGGTTTTCGGCAAAATGCGAGATCGGGAGACAACGGCTTTCGGCTCTCGGTTGAAGATCGGATTACCTTTTTGCGGGATGAGGCGGGTAGCCCGATCGCCCAACTTGCGCCCTTCATTGACATGGGTAAAGTCTGGAACAATAGCGCGAATCCCAATATTGAAGCGGATCAGCGATTTTTAGGGGGGGCTGGGCTGGGCTTTCTCTGGCAACCCTACCCCGGTTTGAATCTCCGCTTAGATTATGCAGTGCCCTTTCTGCGGTTGCGCGATCGCGGCAATGATGCCCAAGATTCTGGCTTCTACTTCAGCGTCAACTACCAGTTTTGAAGCACTGCAAGCAAGAGGCGCGAGCTAGAAGATTGAGATTTCTAGGAAATTTCTAAAAAATTTGCGTGATTTGCCGAATATAGTTGGTTGAAATTGGTCGATATGGAGTATTAATGAGTTGTCAATTTCTCCTGGATTCGAGAAAGAGATAGTTTTTCGTGTGTGACAGTGTTTGAGGATCAAGCGGTATGGTTCAGTCTGCAACGTTGGGATACGCGCCGAATGTGTTGGAACTTGCTCAGCGCGGAAATTTACAGGCGATCGCGCAGTGGCTTAATCAATCGCTGCGTCCCCATGGGCTAAAGGCACGAGTGGGTTCTAGCCATCCCACCAATCTACGGCTGCTGATTGAACTGCCTTTTATTCCAGACCAAGAGGCTCCTGAAGGCACGTGGCAAGAGCAATTGATGCGGTTTATTTGCCATCATTTGTGGCAGTTGAATTCTCCCGTGATTCGGGGTGCCAATATTGCGGTTCGTCTGGCGGCTCAACCCAAACAAATTCTTTGGAAGCAATCGGTACGGATTGTCACACCTGCCAATCGAGATCGATCGCACCCCCATCAGCAGATGCGATCGCGGATTCATAAAACCGCTCGACGCAAAACCCGGCTCCGGTTCGCCCGCACCTTGCTCGTCGGGGGACCTGCCGCCGCTGCCATCATGATTGGTGGATTTTTCGGTTACAGCCGCGCCCCTGTCACTCAAACCGATGCCTCCGCCTCTTCTCAATCGGACAACAACAATCTTCCTACCCGTTCCGACACCGTGCGGACTGCCCTAGAAACGGTGCCGGTGTTCAAACACAATCAGGTTGCCAACCCTCAAGATCCAACGGTAACGCTGATGTTTTCGGGCGATGTCACCCTGTCCGATCATTTTGAAGAAGTCGTGGGCACCGATTACACCCGTCCGTTTGCCGCGATGAAAGAATATCAGCAGGCAGATTTGGCAATGGTGAATTTAGAAAACCCTTTGACCAAAGCCACGCTTGCCATGCCCGGTAAGCAGTTTAACTTCAAAGCCAATCCCGATGCGGTTAAGGTGTTGACCTCTGGCGGCGTGGATCTGGTGAGCTTGGCAAACAACCACAGCATGGATTTTGAAGCCGAGGGGCTAAAAGAAACGCTGACAACGTTGGATGCCGCCGGAATTCAATATGTGGGAGCCGGAAAAGATTTGACGGAAGCCCGTCGTCCCAAAATTATCGATGTCAAAGGTCAACGGATTGCCTACCTTTCCTATTGGGGCGAAGAATATGGCGCAGAGGCAAACAAAGCAGGCGTGAATTCGATTAACGAAGAGCGAATTGCCGAAGATATCAAGGCAATTCGAGATCAAGTGGATTGGGTCGTCGTGAATTTTCACTGGGGACAAGAACTGGCAGAAGCTCCCGCCGATTGGCAAGTCAAGCTAGGACATTTCACCGTTGATCAAGGTGCCGATGTGATTGTGGGGCACCATCCCCATGTGCTGCAAGGCGCTGAGATTTATAAAGGTCGCCCGATCGCTTACTCCCTTGGCAACTTCATCTTTGGCGGCAATTCCCGCACCGATTACGATACCGCTGTGATGCAAGTCTCCCTCAAAGACAAGCAGATGAAGGTGGAGTTTTTGCCTGTGGAAGTGACGGGCTACCAGCCAAAGATTGCTCAGGGCGATCGCGCCACTGCGATTCTTGGCAACCTAAATCAGCTATCTGCCAATTTTCAGCAGCCGATGCAGTCACCTGTAATACTGGATGCCCGTGCGCCGCAAACTCCAGCCCCCGCGATCGCTCCAGAAGCGATCGCTCCTAGCACGCTGCCAGCGGCTCCATCCCTGCCACCCATCAATCCGGCACCCATCAACCCGGCACCCATCAACCCGGCACCCGCCGCAATATCCGCACCCGCGCCGCAGCCTCTATCACCCGACATGCTGATTCCGCCGCCTGCCGATACTCCCGCCGTTGATTCAGGCACAGAGATTCCCCAAGTACCGACTCCAGAAGCGCTGAATAGCCCAGACGTTCAGCCCAGCCCGGAGGCAGTTAGAACCCCGACACCCATTGATCCAGCCAATACCGACATCCTGCCGGGATATGGAGAAGTTGCGCCGCTCACGCCAGCCCCCACGGGCAACCCCGCCGATGGCACTCAGCCTCCAGCCGCCCAAACCGAGGCTCCCGTCGTTGCGCCCAACGCGCCCCAACTGCCGCCCTTTGCGAACCCCAGCAACTCCTTCACCAATTCTCCGAGCCAAACTCCCCTAAGAGGCAATCCGCCAGACAATCAGAGATCTCCCCAAGTCAATCAGCCGACTTCAGACGATGCGATGGATTCCACGGCATCACCAGCGGCACAGCCCAGCACGGTTAGTTTTCAGATTCACCCCCAATCTGTAGTGAAAACAGCGCCAGTGGCTAAAACGGTTCCGGTGACTGAAACGGTTCCGGCAGATGACTCTGAAAAGGATTTTGCCACGCAAGATGTCGCGTTAAAAGCGCCGATGATGTGGTAAATCGTTAACAGATCATTAATCCGAGCAGGGTAGAGTGAGATAGTTTTTGGAGCAAGGAGCTAAGCATGAGCGCGATCGCAACAGAGCAACGTCAATATCTCACCTACATCCTCACGGATGAGGCAACCGGGGCACAGGTGGAAATTGTGCCAGAGCGCGGCGGCATCGTCACCAGTTGGCAAATCAACGGTCAAGAGATTTTTTACTTAGATAAAGAACGCTTCACCGACCCCACCCTCACCGTCCGGGGCGGCAACCCGATTCTGTTTCCTCTGTGCGGCAACGTGGTAGACAACACCTACACCCACAACGGCAAGCCCTACACCATCAAGCAACATGGCTTTGCGCGAGAACTGCCTTGGACTGTGATCAACCAGTCAACGACCGACGGAGCCAGTCTCACCCTAGGTTTAAACAGCAATGACCAAACCCGCGCTGTTTATCCCTTTGAGTTTGAGCTTGCCTTCACCTACACCTTAAAGGGCGACACTCTCACCTTGAGCCAGCGCTTCACCAATCATTCCACTGAGCCAATGCCCTTTTCCGTGGGCTTTCATCCTTACTTTGCTGTTTCCGATAAAACCGCACTGCAAATTCAAATTCCCTCCAGCGAATTTTATGATCAACGTGCCAAGGTGTCTCAGGCTTACACCGGAAACTTTGACTTTGAGCTAGACGAAATTGATGTGGCGTTTACGGAACTGTCGAGCCATGTGGCAGTGGTCACTGATCCAACCAAAGACCTCAAACTCACCTTTAGCTTTAGCCCAGACTTTTCTACCGTGGTGTTTTGGACGGTCAAGGGCAAAGATTTTTATTGCCTAGAACCTTGGACTGCTGGCAGAAATGCGCTGAACACGGGCGATCGCTTGATCCACCTCGCCCCCGGAGCCACCCAGGAAGCCGAATTCGCCATGCAAGCCGAATCAGCGGGTTGAAGTAGGATGAGCATCTCTGAGCGGATGCTCATCCTATCTCTAGAGTGCTGAGTCTGCGTGGGCGATCGCGGTTCCTCCTAGCTGACTCTGCAATTCTTTTGGGTGAAAATCAGCGTGATCGCGCTAGGGGACTTAAACACTCAAATAGTCATTCAAACTAGGCTCTACGGTCTTGGATAGCGGCAAAAGCGGCTGCCACTCAGCCCAGTTGCCCACGGTATCAACAACATCAGGATAAAACGTTTGAGCAAACTCGCGGAACTTGCCAGACCCCACCATCCCGCCCCAACAGTGCAGTAAATGCACGCTATGGTTGTCAAATAGGACAGAAGCTGAATCGATTGGAGATATGTTATAGCTGCTGGGGAGTTTGATGATAGAAGTTTGAGTGGTCGCGATCGCTCTCATCAGGGCAAGCTGGTCATGCTTTTGAAACTTCTGCCACTCTTGATGCCACTGTTGAAACAGCGCTTGAGTCGCTGCGGTATTTCGCCACAGCATCACGCCACTATTAAACTGCATCGTCTCTTTGGGCAACCGTTGCAGCGTATAGTCTTTCTCCTCTTCTGCAACGTGATCACACAAGTCGAGGGTAGGTAAACGATCCGCCACCATGCCAAAATCACCTAAGCAAAGATGATCCCACAGGGCAGAAACGGGCTGCAACGGCAGAATATCTGCATCCAAAAAGAGGGTTTCTTGATAGGGGCTGAGGGTATTTAAAGTGGTTTTGATGGATCGCGATAGGTAAGAGGGATTGGGGTTATCGGCTTCGTTTACCTTCAGCAGTCTGGGCGTAATGCCATAGCGCGGCAAGGGCAGCAATTCCAATAGAGGATGCTCGGAAATTAGCGTAATTGGCAAATCTGGTTCTTTCTGGCGCAACGCCATTGCACTAATTAAAGCCGCTTCAAGATAGCAGATGCTAGTTGTGGCACAGTAAATCACTCCCCGACGCTTCATGAACATTCCCAAAAAAAACACTGACACTTATTATCCCAGAGCCAGAATATCTCACTATGCCATCCATAACACTTGACTTTCAGCCATTTATGATGATGATTGGCTGAAGATGGCTATCTGCAAAGAGGGTAAATATTATTTTACTGTTGCGACCGCCTAATTCACCTCGCCCCCGGAGCCTCTCTGGAAGCCAAATTCGCCATAAAGCCGAATCTCTGGGCTAAGGATCTCCCACTACTTCCTATGTCTGCTAAAGATGCTACCCGCAACGTCGTTAGAAATGCCCTTGAAAAAGACGGCTGGATAATCACTCACGATCCTTACTACATCAAAGTAGGAGGGGTCTAACTGTACATCGACCTTGGGGCAAAAGCAATGGTTGCCACAGAAAGGGAGGGACAAAAAATTGCCGTTGAAATCAAAAGTTTTTTAGGTGCTTCCTCAATCTCGGAATTTCATACTGCCCTGGGTCAGTTCTTCAACTATCGACTAGCACTTGAAGAAAAGGAACCCGATCGAGAACTCTATTTGGCAGTGCCGTTGAATACCTACAACGACTTCTTCAGCTTACAATTTATTCAGAAAGCAGTTCAGAGAGCCACCCTAAAATTGTTGATCTACGACGAGCAATCAGAGATCATTAGCCGATGGATACCCTAAATCAGTACCGAGCAATTGTACAAACGATTCTCACTGACTACAGCGATCGCCGTTCAACGGAGGAGATTGAATCACAGCCTATTTTCGATCTGCAACGTGATCATTACCAGGTTGTCAATGTTGGCTGGGAAAATCAACGTCGAGTGTATGGCTGTGTTCTTCACTTAGATATCAAAAACAACAAAATTTGGCTGCAATATAACGGCACCGAAATTGATATTGCCCAAGAATTGGTCGATCAAGGTGTGCCGCAATCTGATATTGTCCTTGGGTTTCAAGCTCCTTACCGAAGACAATTCACCGATTATGCGATCGCCTAGCTGGGCGAGTCTTGGAGCTTTCACGACTATGGCAGAAAATCAGGATTGAGCGATCGCTCAATGGTGTAAGGGCAAACTTCAGGAAAGGTAGTGAGTGGTAAATCTGTTTCGTCGGCAGCTTGTTCACGCGCATTGGTGTAGCATTCGGCAAAGACTTCTTGCAGGTAGGGAACCAGGCTGGGTGAGTCTTTCAAGTCGTCGTTGATGCGGCGGCGATGTTCACGGATACTGCTGCGCCAACTGCCCGATCGCTGGTCGGGCTGAAATTGCCATTTGAGAAGATGCAGCAGCACGACAATGAGATTGCTTTTTAAGGCTTTTCGTTCTCGTCGAGACATATCCTCAATTTCCTCGATTAGATTCGCCCAATCGACGGCAGTGTAGTTTTGGTTCCGAAGTTGCTTGACGGTCACTTCGATCCATTGCACGAAATCAGTGTTGTAGAGACTTGTTTGGCTGGTTAGGGTTTCGATCTCCATCGGTCAGCCTTTGGAAATGAGGGTTTGATTTATTGTAAGGAATTTCTTAAAGCTGGAACTATGAATCAAGTCGCTTACCGCTCACCCGAAAATATCCAATTGCTCATCTGACTTGACGACGTATCTGCCAGTTTTTGCTTTTGCGGATTTTTCGGGCGAATTGCTTTTGCGTAACCCGATCGCGATTTTGCTGTGTTTTTCGATCTGGGTCATCACCTGTTTGGCGCGATCGATGACCGATGGGGGCAATCCCGCCAAGCGTCCGGCTTCAATGCCATAGGAGCGATCGGCTCCACCGGGCTGCACTTTATGCAAAAACACAATTTGGTCAGGCAGTTCCTTTACCGTCACCTGATAGTTGGCGACGTTGGCGAGGATGGAGGCTAACTCGTTGAGTTCGTGGTAGTGGGTCGCAAAGATCGTTCTTGCCTGAATTTCTGTAGCTAAATATTCTGCCACTGCCCAGGCGATCGACAGTCCATCAAAGGTTGCCGTGCCGCGCCCAATTTCATCCAGCAGCACCAGCGATCTCGGAGTGGCGTGGTTCAAAATATTTGCCGTTTCGTTCATCTCCACCATGAAAGTCGATTGCCCCGTTGCCAAATCGTCTACCGCACCCACACGAGTGAAGATGCGATCGCAAATCCCCAAAGTTGCCGCCTGCGCTGGCACATAGCTGCCCATTTGCGCCAATAGCTGAATCAGCCCCACCTGCCGCAGATAGCAGCTTTTACCGCTAGCGTTGGGTCCCGTCAAAATGACTAAATCAGGAGCAAAGTCCTCCGCACGTCCTATGTCATCATTCATCGTTCTCAATTCGCCATTCCCCAGTTCTGTGGAATTGGGCACAAAAAATCCGGCTGGCAGGGATTGCTCGACGACGGGATGACGACCTTCGAGGATTTGGATTTCGCGTCCCTGGGTCATTTGAGGGCAGCAGTAGCCCTGGAGAACGGCGAGTTCTGCCAAGCCGCATAGACTATCGGCGGCGGCGACGGATTTGGCGACGGTGCGAATTAGCTCGACGTGGGTGCCGACTTCTAAACGCAGGTCGGCGAAAATCTCATATTCCAGCCGATTCAGTTCATCCCGTGCGGCGAAAATTCGGCTTTCCCGGTCTTTCAGTTCCACGGTAATGTAGCGTTCTTCGTTGGTTAGGGTTTGTTTGCGCTGATAGTCGGCGGGGGTTTGAGTGGCTTTAGCGCGAGAAATGCTGATGTAGTAACCAAAGGTTTTGCTGTAGCCGACTTTGAGGGTAGAAATTCCGGTGCGATCGCGTTCGATCGCTTCCAAATCACGAATCCAGGTTTGGTCGTCGTCCACTTGCTGCCGCAGTTCATCCAGTTTGGTGTTGACGCTAGGGCGAATCAGATTGCCTTCAGTCAGAGTAAGGGGGGGATTTTCGGTCAGGTGCGATCGCAGGTGTCGTCCCAAGGCTTCTAACTGGGGCGGCACGGATTGTAAATCCTGAAGATAGGGGGATTCTGCCTTTGCCACCACCATTGCCAAATCGGGTAACCTGCCAAAGGAGTCTGCTAGGGCAGTCAAATCTCGTGCGTTGGCGGTGCCCGATCCGGCGCGACCTGCCAATCGTTCTAAGTCGTAGATTTGCTTCAATACCTTTTGCACGGTTTGCCGTAAAGCACTGTTACTGACCAGTTCTGCGATCGAATCTTGCCGTGCCTGAATCTCTGACTGTTTGAGTAAGGGTTGCAGCAGCCAGCGCCGCAGCGATCGACTGCCCATTGCTGTTACAGTGCGATCCAACGCCCACAGCAACGATCCGTGAAAGGTGCCATCTCGTGCGGTTTGGGTGATCTCTAAGTTGCGTCGTGTTTGATAGTCGATCGTCAAAAATTCGGTCAACGTGTAGGTAGAGAGAGGTTGGAGGGGAACTTGCTGACGCGAAGAGTGCGGGGTGCGGGGTGCGGAGCGTTTTTCTGGTTCTCCAATCCCTCGTTCTGAAGTGGATTCGAGATATTCTAGTAAACCGCCTGCGGCTCGGACTGCCAAGGGAAGGTGATCGCAGCCCAAGCCTTCCAGCGATCGCAGCTTAAACCGTTGTAATAATCGATAGCGCGCTTCGGATAGCACAAACGGCAATTGCGATCGCAGCGTATAGCAAAACTGGGGCGGAAAACAATCGGACAATTGCTCAGAGCGTTCTCCCGGACGCAGCACACTGACTAAATCGGGGGCATTCGTGGGCACGAGGACTTCGGCAGGCTGGAGTCTCAGCAATTCTTGAGTCAGTTGATCCAGAGCCTCCGACTGCGTGGTCAAAAACTCGCCCGTGGAAACATCCGCATAGGACAGCCCCCAATGATTCCCGGCGATCACCACAGCGACCAAAAAGTTGTTGCGTCGGGCATTCAGCATCCCTTCTTCCAACACGGTGCCGGGAGTAATCACCCGCGTCACTTCTCGCTGCACCAGTCGTCCCTGCGCTTCGGCAGCATCTTCTGTTTGGTCGCAGACGGCAACCGAAAAGCCCTTTTCCACCAGTTGGGTGCAGTAGCGATCGAGGGCATGGTGCGGAATGCCTGCCAGTGGCACCTGCCCAATTGCTTCACCCGCGTGTTTGGCGGTTAACACCAGTTCTAAGGCACGGGCGATCGCGATCGCGTCTTGGAAAAACGTTTCATAAAAATCGCCAATCCGATAGAGCAGCAGCGCGTGGGGATACTGGTCTTTCACCTCCACATAATGCCGCATCATCGGCGTGAGCGCCTCTCGATTCACATCCTGGTGGTTGGCATATCGCACCTGATATTTCACCAACCGTTCTGGTAGCCCTTCTGTAAGCTGAGTTAAATCAGCCGCCGAATCTGTCATGGGTCACCCATAATGCACCCGTCTTAATGACTTTAACGCAAGCCCCATTTAAGCGGGAATTTAGGTCGTTGACTCAGATGCCTGAGCTTTTGCCTGGAGTGCGTACACTCGAAATCGCTCCATGTCAGCATGTAGAGTTGATTCTACAATGCGCCCGACAAATAGATTATCCATGAGTTGCAGCAAAAAACCAGGGGCAGAATAGGCAACGGTTAATTTCACAATGCTGCCTTGTTCGCCGCGATCGTAAAAGCGAATCGCCCCTCGATTGGGCAAGCCATCCACCGATTCCCACTGAATGATTTGGTGATGCACCAACTTGGTAATTCGAGATAGCCAGGTAAAATCTAACCCGCCTGTTGCTAACTTCCAGCGGGATAGATCGGGGTCTTCTTCCAATATTTTCACTGAATCGATCCACTTCATCCAGTGAGGCATTTGCTCTAAATCAGACCAAAGATTCCAAACGAGATCCAGTGATGCATCGACTTCAATTTGAACCGAATGTTCTAGCCAGTTGGACATATCAATACCTAAACAGTCCCTCTCCCTTCACCTTATAACCTGTTGGCTCCAAAATGGCTTGGGCAGCTTGCATTCCAGAGATGGTCGCGCCTTCCATACTGTCGATGTAGTCTTGGGCAGTGTAGCTACCAGCCAGGAAAAAGTTAGCGATCGGGGTTTTTTGGGACGGACGGTAGGGGTCCATGCCGGGTTGTTCGCGATAGAGAGATTGCGCCAATTTGACGACTCCATACCAGGTCATGGTTAGGTCGCGGGAAGAAGGGAACAAGTCGTGAAGCTGCTTAAGGGCGTGTTGGGCGATCGCCTCATTGCTCATTTTGATAAACGGGTCACCCGGAGTCAGCACCACCTGCATCAGGGAACCCTGCCCTTCACGGTAATAGTCTTTGGGACTGGTCAGCGCCAGATCCGCAAAGCAAGAGAAATCAGCATCGGCACTATAGAGCAAGTTATCCAACCCGGCAGCATGGTTGACCTGTTGGCGCTGCTCGGTATCTTGCATCTCAGTGACCCACCCATCAAACCGCAGTTGCACGGTAACTACGGGCACGGCTTCAAGCTGATAGATGTTGTCAAACTCCTGCCATTTGCGCCATTCCGGGGGCAGCAAGCGCTGAATACCCGGAATGTCGCAAGCAGCGAGGTAAGTATCGGCGGTAATGGTTTCCTCGCCCTCTCCGGTGGCGGTGACAATCCCGGTTACTAGCGTTTCGCCACCGACTTCTTCAAACAGAATGCGGCGAGTTTGGCGGCGAGTATGAAGCTTCGTACCCTGTGCCTCCAGGTAATTAACCAAGGGCTGATGCAGATACTCAGCGGGGGAGCCTGCCAGCATATTCAGACGAGAGGCTTCGGTTTTGGTTGCAAACATCAAAAAGATGGTCAGCATACAGCGGGCGGAGATAGTTTCAGTATCAATAAAGCCCAGGGCAAGGGCGATCGGATTCCACAGGCGCTTGAGGCTATTTTGAGAACCGCCGTGGCTGCGAAACCAATCGGCAAAGCTGATGCCATCAAGCGCCCGAATCCACTTCATGGCGGCATCGTAGCTAATTAATCCAGGAACGACGGGACTCGTGCCCAGGGCGATCGCGGTTTGCACCTTATCCTGCACTGTCAATTGATTGGTCGTAAAAAATGCTTTCAGCCCATGAAATGGCGCACCCAGTAAGAAGCGAAAATCCAGGGTGCCAATTTGCCCACCGCGATTAATGAAGGTGTGAACATGATCTTTCGGTAACAGGTTGTCAAATGCACCGACCCGCTTCATCAAATTAAACAGGTTGGCGTAGTTGTTAAAAAAGACATGCAGCCCCATCTCAACGTGGTTCCCGTCTGCATCGATCCAACTGCCCACTTTGCCGCCAATGAACGATCGCGCCTCGAATAGTTCAACTTCATGTCCAGCATCGGTTAGTTCTACGGCTGCTGCCAATCCGGCTAGTCCTGCACCTACGATCGCAACGCGCATGTTGTTCTTCTTCAAATTTAAATAAGGAGCCGTTAGAGCGAGAGAGCGGAAAGTTAAACCGCTTCACCTATCCAACAATTTACATATTTTAATAGAATCGGAACCCGTTCAGTCGGTTTCACTAACTTTCGAGCCAATCAAAAATTTGGTCTAGCTCTTCCAACGATACCAGCCCGTATTGCCACAAAATCATAGGCAACGGTCCAGGATCTTGCTCACAATGGCGTAGGGCGATCGCGATCGCATTAGTGGAGAGCTTCAGCTTTTCTTGCAAAAAGTGAATCAGTTGAGAGTTGCCGCAATGGGCTTTGACAATTGAACCTTGCACTGTTTTCTTAGACGCACTGAGTAAGCTGAGCAGGAGTATACAGAAATTGAATCGGGTCTCTGAACAATCGTTCAACGTTGAGAAACAGGGGAACCGAATCGCGCTTATGGTAGGCGATCGCACCACGGCACACTTCATCCGATCGAGTCATTCAACTGGATGAATCAACCCTGAGCAGAGTCACTTTATTCGTATACGTCTACTGTTAAACCACATTTATTCAAATCTGACGTTAAAGTTTGATTGCAAAATTCACTTCTACTCAAGTATTTTTTACAGATAGCGCCAAATGAGCGTCAAATTCAGATAAACGCTATCTGTAGCGTAGAACTACGGTATAAAAATTATCCAAATTGAATTAGAGGCAAAAGTGCCCTAAAACAAAGTTCACAAATATCTACGACTTTCCTACCTGCAAAAGCAACCCGCTAAGGCATCAGTTCCGAATCCACAATTAATTTCTAGGATTGCTTCTTTTGAGGAACTCCGCTGAGTTTTAGAACATCTGCAAAACTAGCGCAGTAGGTTGGCAAGCCGTAGGTTGAAGGATTAACTGGGTCTGTGTGGACAAAATGGCGATATTTCATGGCAAACCGATCCCACGGGGCTATCTCAATCCTAAAAAGACCAAAAATAATATTCAGCAGCTTCTGGGTTACAGGAATGCGAAAGTAGAGTCGTTTGTTGAGATAGTCACAGGCTTCTGCGATCGCTTGATACGCTGTAATTGCTGGATTGCCTATCACCAAAGTTCTACAGTCATCTTCTGCTAAAGGGTTGTCGATTAAGTACCGAACGACTTGAGCCACGTCTTTGGAATGAATGTAATGAAAACTGCCATCAACACTAAAAAAGCGAATCAGGTTCATCCATTTATATTCCTTTGAAATTCCGCCAGAAACATGCGACCAAGGCTTTTGGGCTTCTCCACCCAAGAGCAGGGTAGGAAACAGGGTCGTGATATTAGGTGCAATGGCTAACTTTGAAAGTTGTTGAAAGCAGTTGTATTTGGAGCGGACATAATCTGTACCAATCTCGCCTGCTTCCTTCAACGGCTGATTATTGCGATCAAGAATGCTTTCGGTAGAGAAGTAGAGAACCTGTCGGCAAACTTCCGGATCTAACAAATTAAGCAGCCGAATGGTTTTCACCACATTAATATCAAGGACTTCTTCAGGACCGCCCCACGCGGTAGCAATTAAAATTGCACAGTCCATCGTTTTGAGCAAGTCACTAAATTGCTCAATCTCTCGCATATTTCCTTCCAGAACGGTAATTCCGGGGCGGATATTATAATCAAGCTTTAACTTGTCTAAGTTGCGGACGAGCAAAAATAGCTCGTGATTGGTTTCTTCAATTAAAGCTTCGACTATATAGTGACCAATACAGCCACTTGCACCAGTCACAAAAATTCGTTTGGAGGTCATCGGGACTTTAAGGTGAATAGCAAATTTAAGTTCGCGCAGCCAACAATTGGTCGGCTTGTTTTGCTGTTTCAAAGAAAAAGGCAGCATTCTCTTCGGGCGTGGTTGGCAAAATACCGTGCCCCAAGTTGAGAATATGCTTGGAACGACCTGCCTTTTGAATGGTATCTAAAATGCGATCGCGGATGAAATCTTTTGACCCAAACAAAGCACAGGGATCGATGTTGCCTTGAACTCCCATGTCTGCGCCCAGCCGTTGACGGGCTTCCGCCATGTCCACTGTCCAGTCAACACTGACAATATCCACACCGGTTTGACCCATGCGCTCCAGCACTCCAGCACTGCCGCTAATGTAAAGAATCAATGGAGTATCGGGGTGAGTTTCCTTAACCTGCTGCACAATGCGCTGCTGATAGGGTAAGGCAAACACATCGTAGTCTTGAGGAGTCAACTGCCCTGCCCAGGAGTCGAACAACTGCACGATTTGAGCGCCCGAATCAATCTGATAGCGCACATAGGTGGCGATCGCATCGGATAACTTACCCAACAATTCGTGCAAAATCGCTGGCTCGGTAAATGCCATCCGTTTGATCGTGGAATAATCCTTGGAGCTTTTGCCTTCGATCGCGTAGGCAGCCAGCGTCCAAGGAGAACCAACAAACCCCAACACGGTCGCACGATTTCCCACCTCTTTCCGTAGAGCCTTAAGAGTTTCCCCGACAAACGGCAGAGACTCTTCGGGCTGCAAAGGATGCAATTGACGAATTTGTTCGAGGGTCCGAATGGGTGGATCGATGACCGGACCCCGACTTTCGATGATGTCAAACGGGATGCCAATCCCTGGTAAAGGGGTCAGAATATCGGAAAACATAATCACGCCATCGGGCTGAAACGCTCGGAAAGGCTGAAGCGAAATCTCGATCGCCAATTCTGGCTTCTCGGAGCGATCGCGGAAGGCAGGATAGCGATCGCGCAAATCCCGATAAACTTTCATGTACCGCCCTGCTTGGCGCATCATCCAAACAGGAGGGCGCTCCAATATTTCACCACGAGCGGCTCTCAACAAATAAGGCACCTGGGCAGACCCGGTCATTTAACTATTGTCCTACTGGTTTTTAAGTGCATCCGATAGCTTACCACTCGAAGAAGTGCGTTTTACGCCACTTTTTAGGAATTTGTTAAGGGAACCTGCTTTCTAGCGCCCTACTTAACCACGCAAATGCCGCCTATGGTCACGGTGCAGTTTGCGGGTTTCGCCGCTGCATCGAGATTGCCCGTAGTGGGATTGTAGGTATACTCTCCAGCCGTCAGAAAGCGCGTGGGAGTCGCACAATATTGATAAATCTGGTTAGCTTCTGGATAGTTAACCACCACATAAGAACTGCGGGCGGAGGGGCAATTGTCTAACACTGCCAACCCGTAATCTCTCTGCAACTGCTGCCGTCTAGAGTCAGTAGGCACTTGAGTGATTGGCGGCTGGGTGATGGGCGGCTGAGTGGTTACAGGCTGAGTTATTACAGGCTGAGTTGTACCGATGGAAGCAGAATTTAGGGGAGTTAAGGTATCGGTAGTTGAGTTATATCGGTAACCGCCTGCCTGCACATAGCGATTAGGCGTGGCGCAGTACGTGTAATCTCTGCCATCTTGCGGTTCAGTCATAGTAATTTGAACGACGGGCGTACCCGCAGCCGGACAGCGATCTAACACCGCAACTTGCAGTTGTTTGGCGATTAAATCACGCCGAGCATCCACAATCTTGATACTTTTGGATGCTTCTTCATACAGATAAACGCCAGCCTCAATATCGCGGGTGCAGCGTTCTTCTGTGCCAATTTTGATTTTGGCAACGTTAGGAACGCCACAGCCAATGGAGCGTAGCCGTAAGGTGTTTCGCATAACTTGATCGGCAAGCGGAACGGTCGCCGCCGCTGCACTCAGCCCATCGATCGCCACAGTGTATCGTCCTAGAGAATTATTCCGCGCTAGCACCAGCAGTTTGTAAGTGCCTGCTCGCACAATTTGATACTTAAAAAAGTTAGGGCTTTCGCTATAGCTAACTTGCCGTCCGAGGGGATCAATCAGCGCGATCGCAGGTCTCAATGTGCTGCCATCTTCGGCTGCGACTGCCACCTCAAGGCTGTCGCCCCGTCTAGCCGTAAACGTATATTCATCGCCCCGTGCCGTTTGAGTTGCCGTTCCCGGTCTCGCCAAGTTTTTGAATTGAAAAGAGCGAGAATTAGAACGAACAAAGCCATTGACGGTTTGCCCATCCTGAATAGGAATACTTTTTGCGAAATCTGCTATCACTCCAACCATTACCACGGTCATGGCAGTAGTGGCTGCCAGCTTACCAAGCACCTGATGAATCATCATAAACGTTCCCATATTTAAGGTGAAATGAAAGACTGACCTGTTCGCCCTACACGACAGATTAGTTTTCAAAACTATAGGCGAACATTGATATTCAACCCCCTTGGATCTGTTCCTCAAGTTTGAGTGTCACAGTCAAAAACAACAACGTCCTTGAGACAGATATACGCACGTTAACTAGTAAGCACCGTTGTCCTTAGGAAAAACGATTACCCCTACTGTTTTTACAATGATCCAAAGATCCATTAAGAAGTGGCGAGAATTGGCATAGTACAAATCAATTTGGATGCGGCGAGGATAGGGAATATTGTTGCGCCCAGACACCTGCCAAAGCCCAGTCGCACCGGGGCGGATGGTCAGCACACGGTCGATATACTCCCCATAACTAGGTAGCTCTTCGACGACCAAAGGACGAGGACCCACAACACTCATATCCCCCTTGAGGACGTTCCAAAACTGAGGGAACTCATCTAGGCTAGTCACACGTAGAAACTTGCCAATCCAAGTAATTCGAGGATCGCGCTTCAGTTTAAAGTTGTCTTGAAATTCTTGGCGCATACCCGGTGAGGTTTGCATTATTTCATGCAGTGCCTCATCGGCATTTGCGATCATGGTTCTGAACTTGTAGCACTTGAAGCGTTTGTAGTTCTTGCCAACGCGCTCTTGAACATAAAAAACAGAACCCGGAGAACTGAGCGCAACCAACAAAATGAGCGAAAGATAGAGCGGAGAAAAAACAATTAGAAACGTTAACGAAAAACAAATATCAAAGATCCGCTTGGCAGCATCACCATTTAAAGAATCCCAGAAAAACGGTAGAACACCGCGTTTTAGAATTCCTCGAAGTGACCTGCGGGAAACGAGTTGACTTTCAGCAGTCATTTTACTCCTTGCATATCCACACCACACACACAATCCTGATTGTAAAGCCACTGACCCCTTATTACGCTCTGTCTTGATGTAATTCAGTGAAAATTTTGTCAACTTATGAATTTTTGGTCGCTTGCCTGTCCGGCTTGTGTCTTGAAAGCCTGATAACGATGGTCGATGAAGCTGAGGTAGCGCTGTTGAAAAAGTTCGGTGCTGAAGGAAAGGGCATGGGCACGCAGCCCTTCTGGGTTGAAGCGATCGCGATATTGCTCAAACGTTTGAACGGCTGCCATCAAATCTGTCTCCGTTTGGGTAGGAAAAAGAACACCAGTCCCATGCTCAGGATGGTGACGGATATCCCGGACTGTTTCTAAGGTTCCCCCCAAACCCAATGCAATCACAGGAGTTCCGCAGGCTTGGGCTTCAACGGGGGCAATGCCAAAATCTTCGTGGGCGGCGTAGACAAAAGCACTGGCTTCTGCCATGTAGCGATCGACGACATCATTGGGCTGCCAGCCTAAAATTTTGACATTGGGTTTTGCTAGTTGACGCAGGGATTCTAGTTCAGTTCCATCGCCAATCACCACCAGCGATCGCCCCAGTTGATTAAACGCCTTGACAATCAGCGCGATTTTTTTGTAACTGACTAACCGCGATACGGTTAAGTAAAAGTCTTGCTTTTGCGCTTGAAATTGGAAGCGATCGGTATTCACAGGCGGATAAATCACCTCCGCAGGACGGCGATAGCACCGCCAAATCCGCCGCGCCGTAGTCTGAGAATTGGCAATAAAATAATCGACTCGGTTTGCCGAAACCACATCCCACTGCCGCAGCCGATGCAGCAGGTAGCGCGTCAATCCACCGGGAATACCATGCCCTAACTGGCTGCTTTGCAGATATTCCAGTGTCAAATCCCAGGCATAGCGCATGGGCGCATGGCAATAGCACACATGCATTTGGTGTGCAGCGGTTAACACGCCCTTGGCAACGGCATGGGAGGAAGACAAAATAATGTCGTAATCCCGAACATCTAGCTGTTCGATCGCCAGAGGCAGCAGCGGCAAATATTTCTGTACGCCGTTTCGCGCCAACGGAAAATTTTGCAGAAATGTCGTGCCAATCGATCGCCCAAATAGGTAGCTATCAGGGTTCGTCGATTCAAAATCAATCAGCGCATAGAGATCGGCATCCAGCGATCGCAAAATTTCCTGAACCACCAACTCCGATCCGCCCGTGGCTTTTGGAGTCAGCCATTCATGCACCAGTGCAACCTTCAAATTTGCTAAAGCGGCATGGTTGCCCAACGCAGTATTCAAAATGTCAACGCTTCCCTACACACCCAAACAAACCAGCAGCCAGCTTTTTGCGTCAGCAGATAGGCGAAAAAGTAAGGCGTTGATGAATGGCGATATGAATTGCCCTCATCCCTAGCCCTTCTCCCTAGGGAGAAGGGAGCCAGAAATCTTGTCCCCTCGCCCGTTGGGAGAGGGCTAGGGTGAGGGCGTATTTCAGAATTCATAGACTGATTCAGC
>JBGTAZ010000348.1:0-3875 GCA_041749615.1 Leptolyngbyaceae cyanobacterium
CCGAAGGCACCCAGCACATCGTCATGGAAACACCCATGGAAGAACCCGCCTGGAACCTGCTCAAAGCCAATCTGCCCGACCA
The DNA here is from genome assembly GCA_041749615.1 of Leptolyngbyaceae cyanobacterium. Classification (GTDB taxonomy): domain Bacteria; phylum Cyanobacteriota; class Cyanobacteriia; order Leptolyngbyales; family Leptolyngbyaceae; genus ULC077BIN1. The sequence continues at coordinate 83 of JBGTAZ010000348.1, forward strand.
TCTCCATTCCCGCTTTGTCTACACGCCCGGAAAAGTCACCGTTCGCGGTTTAGCCATCCTCAACGCCGATCAACAACTCGACAACCTGATCACCTGGCTCAGTCGAATGCAAGGCGCAATTCCCGAAGCGATAGCGGTTTAGATGATTGCCAGAAAAGAGGGCGATCGCCTGTCAGAAATGGAAGGGCGCTCACACAATAAAGCAAGCTCCTTAAAAAAGGTCAAAGCAGATAATTTCCTGGATTTTTTGGATGTACGAAAACGCAGCATAACGTTTCAGTTGAGCGGCTGAAATAACCTTTGCGATTGCACCAAGATGTTTTGAAAGTTTGCTCCAACGACAGATGTTATGCGGCGAATGCAGATTGAAGAGGAAACACACACAACCCTAAGCGAAAGGCTGCTAAGTTTTCCAGCATCAGCCCAACCTAAAACTATAGGCAATCGCAATATAGATAAGTTTTCCTTTAATTTCTATCAGATTGAAGGAGTTCATTTATTGTCTCTGTATATTTTTTAAACTCCTCATTTTCGATAGACTTATTAGGAATATGCAGATCAGCTCTAAGGCTATGCTTAAACCAATTAGCCTGTCCTGCGAGTTCTTCAAAAGTCATCTTATTCTTTTTGAAAGCACCACAGCAACGACGTAGACCTGTGAGGTGTGTTCGCGACTCTTCTGACATTAATAAACCCAGACTGGCATAAGCAATGTTAGTCAGATCATCAGCCATTTTTTGTACGGCTTCTACTGCATCTGTGTGAGAATCTTTAGCCAATTGCTCTCCTCCTAACCTTCGCCATTCATACCTTGCTGTTATTTTTAATAAAGGCCAAACTGGAGCGTATTCTCTAAGCCTAGCTTCGTATAATTTTATTGATGTCTCCTGAAATATCGCCTGAGTAATTCCTCTTTCTACCGCTCGTTCCCATTGTCTTCTATCATCCTTTAACTTGCGGCGTTGGATACCTAGCTGTAATGTATTAACTAAAATTCCTGAAATTGAAACTATGAGCGCAACAACCGCTGTAATCAATTCAATCTTCATTTGCTCTTGTAATAGTTAAGCATTCTGTCTAATGATTTGGAGTGGAAATTCCGGATACTGATATGGAAGAGTTTCGTTCTTCTGCGGTATGTGCTACTCAAATGCCCAATGATTGAGGCCGTCCATCTGTCACTCTATTGAGTAGGCTTTCTGGACTGTCTCCCGAATATCTACGAGGATTGGACGCTCAGTTGAGTTGTATTCGAGCATATTTGCCAGTAGCTCGGCAACGCCAGACCTTACCTTGGGAATTTGGTATCTTCTGGCACCAACTGAATAAGGATCTGGCACTTTACCAGTGAGCAGTTCTATCCAACTAACGCCCAACGCATATATATCGGATGCATCGACTGCGTTGTGCGGCGACTCTCGCTGCTCTGGAGCCATGTAATGCCAAGAACCAAGCTGCATTGATTCCTTAGTAATAGTCCCTCCTTTCGTGAAAGCATCATCAAAGTCGCTCCACTTAACGATACCGAGATCTCCAAGTTTGATTTCATTAGGAAACTCTAGGAGGTTTGCTGGTTTGATGTCTCTATGAGAGCATTCCTTTGAGTGTAGAAAATCAAGGCCAGTGACAGCATCTAGTATTATTTCGGCAGCTTCTTCCTCAGGAATAGAACCGCTAGTGCGAAGTTGGTCGGCGATAGAGCGATCTGCTAGCTCCATAATTAAGAACGGGTTCTGTTGAACTTCTCCTATGTCGATATACTTAACGATGTTAGGATGACTAAGCTTGCGACCATATTCTGCCTCACGCCTAAACCGTTCTCGTACATCTGGAAGCTTTGAGTCCGACAGTAGGTCTTGTCGCGGAAGCATTACCTTAGCAGCCACAAGTGTGACCTCCGGTGATTGCGTTCGAGCAGACCAAACCTGTCCTACCGCTCCATACCCTAATGACTCAATGAGTTCGTATTTGTTATTACTTTGACCCTGAAGTTGGTTACCTGATGAGAGATTAATGCGCCGAGGTGCAGACTGAGTAAATGTCTCGTCAAAGAAAATTTCTGTGATTTCATCTCCATCCAGAAGAACCTTGAGATGTCGGTTTTCAAGTTTTTGTAGAAAGGGGGCAATCTTGTTCTTACCGATATAAGTATTGAGGGACACCTCGCTCCAGTTGGCGGCTTCCATTACCTCTTCGTAGCTTACAGTTGCTCCCGCAGACTGCTGTTTGAGCCATTCAAATAGCTTCTTTGCCCCTCCTCTCAGTGCCATGATTGTCCTTCTCCTCGTGACTATCAGAACTTTGTGTAAACGTGAATAATACTGCCTTTCAAAATTTTGAGCTGAGCTTTCAGATTGAGAGGTCAAGTTGTGTCGTTTCGGATGCTGACGTTTGCTGCGGCCAAAGAGTAGATGTAAAGTCAACTTGCAGATCTTGAAGCCGCTCGCGAGTTACTTTTAGAGCCTCCGAACCAATATCGTTACCGATAAAGTGGCGACCGAGTTTCACCGAAGCGATGCCCGTCGAGCCAGAACCCATGAAGGGGTCGACAACGATTTCATTTGGCTTTGTACTTTGACTTATGAGAACTTCTGAAACCTCAACAGGCTTCTCAGTTGGATATCCACGGTAAATCCGAGGCACTTGAATGATGTCAGGAACACCAAGATCGTTGAGCTTCCTTTTCCCCTTCTCGAAGAACAGTATGAATTCATATCGAGCACGATAATGATATCCCATCCCGATCTTCATCTTGTCCCACACGAGTGGCTTCCAGAAGCGAAATCCCACGGACTCTGCGATGGGTTTTGCCATGAACATTGTTTCATTGTCACAGTAGAGGTAGAAATGAGAATTCTTCTTCAATACCCGATACAGCTCTACGAATAGCTCATAAAACCGATCGTTAGGAAAGATATCAAACCAATCATTGCTAGATGCCTTGCTGTGCTTAAGGCGTGTGGTAGTACCTATCGCACGATGCTTTTCTAATGACTCGTATGGGGGATCGGTCACAATAAGGTCGACTGACGCATCCGGCAACTCACGCAGCCAATCAACTGCATCACCTTTATGGAGTACTGCTTTAACCATGTAGCCATAGTACACCTTAACTTCTTGGACAGTTGCAACCTTTTGGAAGGGCACGAATGGGGTTTATAGATCCGCATAACTATTGAATATACTGAAATTTTCCGTATAAGTTCCCGTTTTGGGCAATTATCCAGAAATCTTCTGGATAATTTACCTTTTGGAATGGTTGGGGCGATCGCATTCAAAAAATCACTACGGCGAAAATCCTAAACTCAGACGCACAACTTTATGAACTGCACGGCAAAGTTTCACGACTTCGGCTGCGATCCGCTAGGCTTCATCAACCGCTGGTGATTTAGAGTCGGTGTTAGAGTAAATCCAGTTGTTTATGCTCCACCCTATGCCCAAACATTTAACGATCGCCCAGGCACAACAACAACTTCCCGACTTTCCCCACGAACTGATCAATGAACCTATCATCATTACCCAGGATGGCATTCCCGTCATTGCAGCGCTCAGCTACACCCACCTGACTGAACTGCTCGAAACCCTTGATATCCTTACCGATACTGAATTTATCACCCAATTGCGCCAAAGCATCGCCCAAGTCGAGCAAAGCAATACTATTTCATGGGAGAACGCCAAAGTACAGCTTGGGCTATGAGCGACGAATCTACCCCAACGTATGACATTCAACTCACGCCCCTTGCCCTAGAAATGTTAGCTGCCGTGAAAGATCGGCGAGAGCAGGAAAAACTTC
>JBGTAZ010000349.1:0-3548 GCA_041749615.1 Leptolyngbyaceae cyanobacterium
CCACGGACGAAACTTGTAGCCGCTTTTAAGCCTTCCATGGTTTCAGCCTTCGCGGCGGAATCGCCGTAAATACTGACAAAAATCTTGGCGTGTTGCAGATCTCCCGCCACAATGACATCGGTCACGCTGACCATGCCAGCGCCCACGCGATCGTCTTTAATATCCATCATCAGCATTTGGCTGATCTCCCGCCGAATCAATTCTGAAACACGGGCAACGCGCCGATCTGTAGCCATCGTTCAACTCTCCCTTTCAATGAATGCCTGTGAAGCTAAGATGCGGTTACTCTACAATTGCTGCAATCCCAGCATGGCGCGTAAGGTAAAGGCAACAAAGGCAAAACCACCCACGGCTACCCCACCCAACGCGATCGCGGTCACGGGATTTTTGAGTAAGGGTGCTAGCGGCTTTACCGCATTTAAAAACACCCCCAGAATGGTTCCAGCCACAAAAACTGGATATTTAGAAACGGTATTCCAAAAGTTCTCCATAATCCTGCTTTACGAAGTGATTAATCATGACCAGTGCAACTTAATGCTCATCTCTTTAAGATTTTAGGACAAGCGACCTATTAATCAGCGGTTGTTACCAAGATGAATCGGAATCAGGTGCAAATCTTCTTGGATTTGTATCGGCTAAACTCTGGCGGAAGCGGCACTCCCATTTAAGTTGAGTGTTATAAATAAGATTAAGCAATGTGAACCTTGCATCCATGAGTCTTAGCTCTCTCTGCAAGGGAATTGAAGCCGGAAGGAATTGAGACCGGAAGGTAATTGAAATACTTTATTTCAATTTAATAACTTTTGGTTAATCTAGATAGTTAGTACAAAGGATTAAAGTCGTGGCGGTCGAAACTATTGCAAAGCCTTCAACAGTGCGTAAGATTGCCCCTCGCTACCGGGTTTTGCTGCACAATGATGATTTTAACTCGATGGAGCATGTTGTCCAGGTTTTAATCACTACAGTTCCCAACCTAACGCAGCCCCAAGCCGTCGATATTATGATGGAGGCACATACCAACGGGCTAGCATTGGTGATTACTTGTGAGCAGGAACATGCTGAATTTTACTGTGAAACTTTAAAGATGCATGGTTTAATCAGCACCATTGAACCAGACGAATAAACAGGATGTTGGATTGAAGGTTTTCTTATCTCAAATTAGCCGCTATCCTGCACCTGCAAGGATGGCGATTTTTGCGGGTATTTTGATGCTCCTATGGGCACCGTTTGCGATCGCAGGGCGTTTACTGATTGCCGATCAAAATCTGGCTAGCATCCTCACGCTTATAGTTCTATACCTAGAATTTATTGGGCTGGTCAAAATTTGGGGGCAGCACGTTCATCGAGAACCTCGGATCTTTTGGCAATACGGGTTGGAGTTTAGCCCACGGATTGGCTTAGAGCTTGCCAGAGCCTTAGGCATTGGTTTTGTCAGCGTATGGCTGTTGTTTGGCGTGGAAACATTGCTTGGGTTTGTAGTATGGCAGTCGCCGTCCGCTCTGTTTCCAAGGATTTTGCTGGAAGGATTGGTGGTGTCGGTGGCGATCGCGTTTGCCGAAGAATTGCTGTTTCGCGGCTGGCTATTTGACGAACTTCAGCGCGACTATACGCCGTTGGGATGTCTTTGGTTTAACGCGATCGCATTTGCGACGATTCATTTCAACCTCTTGGCATTTCCCTCTTTGCTCTGTTTAGGGATTGCTTTGGTTTGGGCAAAACGGGCAACCTATGAGCCATCAGGAAAAGATTACCGGGGCTTCAAACGACTACGGGGCAGACTGGGCTTGCCGATTGGGCTACATGCAGGGCTGGTTTGGGGCAATTACTTAGTCGAAGTGGGCAAGCTGGTTGAATACACCGATCGCGTGCCTGCTTGGGTCACAGGCATCAATCGCAATCCTTTAATCGGACTTCTGGGGTTTCTGTTTTTGCTGGGCATGGCGATCGCCCTGCGCTACTATGCCCAACGCCGACTGGCTGATTCAAAATGGTAAGGCTAATCTAGAAAACTAATCTGGGTAAAACTAATCTTCTCGCTGAATCGGGGTCATTTTAGGATCAATAATCTTTTGCCCCAGTCCTGGAAACTTGACTGCCAAACAGATTTTGTTGCCCGCCCCAAAGATCCGGGTGACTTCCCCTTCCCCAAAGGCTTTGTGAATTAAGCGATCGCCCACGCTCCAATCATTGGCGTGACTGTTGGGCATATTGCGCGATTCACTTTTATTCCGCCGAATTTCAGAAATCGGCTTCGTCCATTTACTCGGAATCGCCGCTGCCACGTTGGAATTGAGCAATTCTCTCGGCAACTCTGCAAGGAACAGAGATGGGCTAGCAGGCTCGCGGGTGCCATACAATCGACGTTCTCTCGCATAGGAAATAAACAGCCGCTCTTGGGCGCGGGTGATTCCCACATAGCAGAGCCGCCGTTCTTCTTCCAGTGCAGCGGGATCTTCCATCGACCGATAGTTCGGAAACAAACCCTGCTCTAACCCGATCAAAAACACCACTGGAAATTCCAGCCCTTTGGAGGAGTGCAGCGTCATTAAGGACACTTTTTGATCTTCCTCTCCTAGATTATCCAGGTCAGAAGATAACGACGCACTGGCTAGAAACCCAAGCAGGTTAGGATCGTCGTTGTTTTCCTCAAATTGCAGCACGGCGTTGTAAAGTTCTTGCACGTTTTCGAGGCGATCGGTGGCTTCGTCGGTTGCCTGGGTTCTCAGGTCTGCCACATAGCCAGAATCTTCGAGTACGCCCTGGGCAATTTCGCTGGCGGAACGAGAATCCAATTCCTGTCGCCATTTTTGAATAATCTGAGCAAACTGAAGCACCCCTTTGGACGAGCGACCAGCTAAAGATTTGACCGAGGTTTCGTCTGATAGGATTTCCCAAAGTGGCAAGCTCAACTCTTGGGAGGCTTTGACCAACGAATCTATCGTGGTTTTGCCAATGCCGCGCCGAGGCGTGTTGATGACGCGCAAGAGGCTAATCGTATCAAAGGGGTTGGCGATCGCTCTGAGATATCCCAGCACATCTTTAATTTCTTTGCGATCGTAGAAGCGCAGTCCGCCCACAACTTTATAAGGAATTTGCAATCTCACCAGTGAGTCTTCCATCGCCCGCGATTGAGCATTAGTGCGATACAAAATGGCAAACTTGCCGTAGTGCAGTTCAGGATGCTTCGCTTCTAACTGACGAATTTGATTGCTGACAAATTCGGCTTCTGAGGTTTCGTCATCGGCTCGATACAAAAAGATCGGCTCACCCTCGCCCCGTGTCGGCTTCAGCACTTTATCAATGCGTTCGGTGTTGTTGTCAATCAGTTGGTTGGCGACTTCTAAAATATTTCGCGTCGAGCGATAGTTTTCCTCCAGCTTAACCATGGTGCGGGTGTCGTCGTCATGCAGGCGATCGCCAAAATCATCTTGAAAACCCATCAAAATGGTAAAATCTGCCGCCCGAAACGAGTAAATAGATTGATCCGCATCACCCACCACAAACACCGAGCGATAGTCCCATTCATTAAAGGTATTGGAGGCTGCACC
>JBGTAZ010000350.1:0-4962 GCA_041749615.1 Leptolyngbyaceae cyanobacterium
CCAATGGCTCAAAGAACTGATTCAGTAAACTTTGGTGAGGACAATGGCAAAGATGTGACTAACCTTTAACTATTTGCCTACCCAACCTTTTCATATTGGTAGAAGTCTTTTATATGAGCGTGAAGATATTTGCCGTGGAAATCGGCACTCATCAACCCTCGATGTTCGCCAGCCGGGACACCAAAGTATTGGTAGACAGTCTTGTTTTTGAACTCGATTTCTAAAACTTGGCTGGTTTCGTTGTAACCAATGCTTTGTAGGTTGCTGGAAATTACTGCTTTTCGTTGCATGGTATCTGCCTCTGATTTTCAGGATTGTGGTTATAGCGAATGCAGCAGTTAGAGTTGTTTTTAGACGCAGCTCTTTCTGCTGTAGGAGTTAAGCGCTCGCTCAGTGATTTTCTATTGTACTAACGCTGAGAAAGCGTTTTGCTTGATCAGCGCGATCGCACCTTAGAGATAGGAGCGCCAAGACTCACCTGTAGAGGCTTCGAGAAGGAGATTTTATCCATCCCCAATCTTCTTGTTGAAGCCAACCATCTGCTGTTAATGGATTGAATTCAACAACCAAAAGGCTATCGTTGCTGTCCATGTAAGGTTTTATGCGTTCACTTGCCTGGTTTGGAGTAAAACTGGTTTTCACCACCCAAGCAGAATACAAACACTTCCGAGCTTCCCCCAAACGCTGAATTGCATTGATTAAGAGCTTGATAGTCTTGCCCTGGAGAGTTTAAATCGTAGCTAATCAACAACATGACAATTTTCCTTTGGAAACTCTAAAGTGAAATATCGCTAAGGGCGGGTTTCCAGAGAGAGTAAAACCCTAAGCGCTTTTAGACAATTCCATTCACTGGTAGGCTAGGTTGTATGGCGACCTCTCAGCACCAACTGAGCGATCGCCATACAGCTAACTGAGCGTTAACAAAAAAGTGGTTTGTCTCTCGTGCAATTTGGAGGGCAAGCCACTTATCGTTTGTGCTTAGTTGGGTCTGCGATCACATAGGTGTAACCGGGAGCAGAAGACGGAGGAAAGGGCTTACCCTTTGTCATAGTCACCTCTAGACCCGTGGATCGCCCGTTGGGAGCAATCACCGTATATTGACCGCTAATAGGCGCGATCTGACCAGGAAAGTATGCCACTGATGACTCCTTTTATGTTAGATTAAGTTAACAAGAGCTATTATAACCTATTAAAAAATTAATGTCGGATGTTAACTCAATTCGTGCTTGTCGAGAACAAATAGGACTTTCTCAGGAAGAGCTAGGACAGCAAATTGGGGTCACTCGTCAAACGATCGCCGCTTGGGAGTCGGGCGATCGCGATCCTTCTCTAGTTCAACTGGTAAAAATCGCCAGACGTTTGGGGGTGTCTGTAGAACTGTTATTGAATCTAGAAGCAGATAACGAAGCTGAACAGCCAGAAGTCTGTTTACTATTTCGTGCGGATGAACCCTCCGCTCTCACATCTGCGCTTCGTGCCGCCCTGACTGAGAAAGCCATGAACTATGCCACAGTCGAGCAACTGCTGGCTGAATTGCCGAGTCTACCAGAGCAACGCCCCTTGTCTGGTTATGACGAGTATCTAGTAGAAGAAGTCGCCAAAGAGGTGCGTGGCTGGTTAGGAGTGGGTGAATCTGCCCCCTTGGGTGATGTGTTGGCATTGCTGGAAGCCAAAAGACTTAAGGTAATTTTGCAACCGTTACCTGAATCAATTTCTGGTTTCTCCGCTTACACAGACACCCTTGGAACCGTTATTTTCATCAATCAAGACCATCCCACCGAGCGAAAATTTTTCACGGCACTGCATGAACTCGCCCACCTGATTTTTCACCGACAGGAATACAAAACTGGACTAGAACCACTGACCCCCAGCCGTAACCGCAAACATCCGCGTGAAAAGGCAGCCGATCATTTAGCGGGTGCTATTTTGCTCTCCGAGGACAGCATCCGCAAAGAACTTCATGCCTATCGAAATCGATGGCTACCAGAACCACTGCTAGCTGATTTGAAACGCCGCTACGGTGTCAGCCTGAGAACAATTATCCGCCGCGCTGGACAAATTGGCATTATTAGCCAAAAACAAATGGGACAGCAGTTAGGAGTTCTCAACAAAAAATATCCAGATGTTGAAGAGCCTCAGCTACCGCCCCCATCTGGTTTAACCAGATTAGAACGTTTAGTCTATCTTGCGTTGATTCGAGAGGAAATCACTGCTTCTAGAGCCGCTGAAATTTTGGGGAAGAGCCTTGTAGAAGCGCGCGAGGAACTAAATCGTTGGATGGAGGAAGAGAGCGTTTGATTTTTCTCTTAGATGCAAATGTGCTGATGGATCTTGGCTATGTCGATGGGTTAGATGTGCTGTCTAGTCTGGGAACCTCAGAAGTGTTAGATGTTGTGTTGCTTGAATGTGAGCATCCTAAACAGCCCAGCCTAGTCAGTGATATTCGAGAGTCCAGCATTCAGGAAGTTATAACCGAGCAAACCTGGGTGAAGGCGGCGCAGATTTATCGGAAAGGTCGGTTAAGTCTTCCCGATGCTTTAAATTTCTCTTACGCAAAGACCTTTAGCCGAATTCTTTTAACCAACGAACAGCCATTAAGATCCCTCTGCACTAATGAAACTGTCCAATATTATGGAATGCTGTGGGTGATTGAACAAGCCTACAGTGGTCATTTGAAATCGGCTGCACAACTTTGTGACTGGCTTCTCACGCTTGAACAACTGAACCGCCGACTCCCGCAATCCGAGTTACAACAGCTACGACAAAAACTAGGTTGTACCAATCTCCATTAAATATTTTTTATTTTTCCTCGGTTCCATACTTCCGCTTCGGAATATCCACTCTCAGGCTTCTATCCCCTATAGCCTTAGAGATCGCCCCTTCCCCCTCAATAACAAACTTTGACATTACAATTGAGCTAGCCTGCTGTTATTCCTAGCCCATGAACGTTTCCCTCACTCCAGAACTCGAAAACCTGGTTCACAGCAAAGTTAAAAGCGGTCGCTATCTCTCAGCCAGCGAAGTCATTCGCGAAGGGTTAAGGCTACTCGAAGAACGCGATCGCCTGTTTGAGTTGCGCCTTGCTGACCTGCAACAAAAAGTTTCTGTCGGCGTAGAGCAGGCGGATCGGGGTGAGCTAATCAATGCAGATGATGTCTTTGCCGAGCTAGAAGCCGACACGCAGCAGCTTGAAATGCAGCGAGGATAAGCAATGGCTCGTGCTCGGTTCACCCCCCTTGCCAAAGACGATTTAAAGACGATTAACCGCTACATTGCTCAAGATAATCCAGCCGCCGCTCGTCGGTTGATTGCCCAAATCAAAGCACAATGCCAAACCCTGGCAGAGTTTCCAGACATGGGGCGACTGTGGAACGAACTCACCCCACCCCTACGCAGCTTTCCAATCGGCAACTATCTAATTTTCTATCGTCCCAGTTCTAAAGATGGAATTGAAGTCATTGCCGTAGTCAGCGGCTACCGAGACATGGAAACATTCTTCACTGAACGCCAAGACAACTAAGCAGCGATCGCCTATTGCTCCCCTCAGATGTTCCCATTGTTCGATTCACCGCGCGGCACTGCCTGAAACCCAGATATTTTGTCAATTTTGATGCAAAAAGGATAAGCAGAATCATGAAGAAAAGCTTCGGTGCAATCACCACAACCACAATCGCAACGCTCCTTGTACCCACGATCGCCCTAGCTCAAGCTATTCCCCAAACCCTCAAACAAGGAATGCCCTACGCTCAAGCACGAAAGACCCTGCTCAACAGCGGATGGCAAGCGGTAGCACTTTCCCCCAACCGCGATCGCTCCGGCGCAATGAACTACCTGATCAAACTTGGCTACAACGAAGTTGAAACCTGCTCTGGTACAGGGATGGGCTTCTGTCGCTTCAGCTTTACCAACGCCAACGGGCAAAAGCTAGCAGTTGTCACCGTCAATAATCAACCCGGTCAAAAGCCCAAACTTCAGCGCTGGTGGATCGACACCGAGAATCGTTAGCCCCTGACGCAAGTGTTATTACTATTCTGCTCCAGCAAAGTTTTGCACCGCATAAGCTCTTCCCCTTATTTGGTCAACCACAATCCCATAACCAAAACGTTTATAGTCCGGCTTTAACAAGTTTTGGCGATGTCCTGTACTGTACATCCAGCTTCTCTGAAATGCTTCAATTAGCCCATAGCTCAAGCTAACTCCTGTTCCGCCTGTCTGCTGCATGATGTTTTCGCCCACCCCACCGCGTCCGCCGACTTGGGCGAAGCGATCCGTTGGGGTTCTTCCCTCTGGAGTGACATGAGCGTAATAATTGCGGCTCATCATGTCTTGGCTGTGCTGCTGAGATGATTGAGAGAGCAGCGGATCTTCCACCAGCGGCAACAAGCCATTGAGTTGACGATCGCGGTTCACCAGCGCCAGCGCCAACTGTCGAACTTCTGGGAGCGATCGACCGCCGTGAGCATTGAGCAGCGATACTTTTGGTTTGCCAATCTTCCAGTCTGCCCCGCCAGACCCGTTATCAAAGTAAAGAGCATCTTTCGCAGAAAGTAGGCTAACTCCAGCAATCAACAATCCAGGCAAGAGCACTTGTTTTGCTCTGACTGCAAACGATGTCGAAGACCTTCTTTGCCTGGATTGATATCTCATACTTGAACCTATTGCCGTTGGGTTAAGAGTTCCCTATTTCAACCCTGCAAGCTCTAGTTTCCTTCAGCCTCATCACCTTTCATTTCCTCATCCGTGCCCTCCGTTACCTTATCCATTTCAACCCGCTCCGGCAACTCCAGCGGCACTCTCTCCTCCTCTCCCTTCCCCTTTGGCTGAGCGTTAGCCGAAGCCTTCCCCTTCCGTTCCATGATCGGCGGTGCATCCTTTGCTGTAGCCATCCGATCCGCCATCACCCGTAATACCTGAGCAAAATCCTGCGATGGCATCACCTCCACCCGATCGAGAATGTCCTTA
>JBGTAZ010000351.1:0-18251 GCA_041749615.1 Leptolyngbyaceae cyanobacterium
CGTCGATAATGCCCAGCGATTTTAGATCCGTAGAAGTGATCTTGAGTGCATTGGCGGCTTGAGGTGCTTTTGCGGCATCGCGCCAAAGAATCGCAGCGCAGGCTTCAGGGGGGGCAACGCTATAAACAGAATGCTCAAACATGAGTAGGCGATCGCCGACTCCAATGCCCAAGGCACCACCCGAACCACCCTCGCCAATGACCGTGCAAATAATCGGCACTTCAAACTTAAACATTTCCCGCAGATTGACCGCGATCGCTTCCCCCTGACCAAAGGCTTCTGCATCTAACCCAGGCCACGCGGCAGGGGTATCAATAAAGGTCAAAATGGGCATCCCAAAGCGATCGGCGTGTTCCATCAATCGCAGGGCTTTACGGTATCCCCCAGGGGATGCCATGCCAAAGTTTCGAGTGATATTATCCTTGGTATCGTGCCCTTTTTGCTGACCCAACATCACAACGGGGCGACCCGCAAACCGAGCAACCCCTGCAACCATGGCAGGATCATCAAACCCGCCGCGATCGCCATGCAGTTCCATCCATTCATCACTCATCGCTTGAATATAATCCAACGTGCCAGGGCGACGAGGATGACGAGCAACTTGCAAGCGTTGCAGCGGTGATAAATTACTAAAAATCTCTTGACGAAGTTGCACAGCCCTTGACTCTAAATGACGAATCTCGCCCGACACATCAACGTCATTTTCCTCCGCAAGTTCGCGGATTTGGATAATCCTAGATTCCAACTCTGCTAAGGGCTTTTCAAAATCCAAAAGAATTGGTTTGCGCTCAGTCGATACCATAGTCAATCAAGACAATAGAAAATATAAATGAAACTGGAATTCAGAATAGAAGAAAGTTCCAATCAAAAAAGGATTGAAAATTGAAAGAAAAGGATTACTTTCAACCTTCGCCACTTCATCATCTCATTAACCTTGACGGATTCCCCAAGTTCCATCAGCGCCTACGAGTCTAATAAAGGTCTGAATCCGTGCTTCACCGATGCCTGACCAATTTGATCCATTTTTTCTACAGTAATGCGATTGCGCCCCCAAGAAAAGTTGGTATACCACTTTTCAAATTCTAAGATCATGGATTCTGCAAAGCAGGCAAAGAGTTGACGACCGGGTACATCCATATTGACAATTTTCATGATTTTCCAGTCAATATCCAGCGAATGCTCCACAATGCCCCCGTTCAAAATATGAACTCCGGGTCTTTGCACTTTAGTTGCCAGGTTTTTAGGATAGCCACCATCAATCAACAAGCAAGGCTGCTTCAATGTGGCTGGGTCGATTTCAACCCCTTTAGGCATACTGGCAACCCAGACAATAATGTCTGCCTGAGGCAAAGCATCGTTCAAGTCCATAATTTTGCCACGCCCCAATTCTGCCTGGAGGTCGTGTAGGCGCTCTTGATTGCGAGCAATCAAGAGAATCTCGGCAACATCTGTGCGCGCATTCAGCCAGCGACACACGGCACTACCAATGTCTCCCGTTGCTCCACACACAGCAACCGTCGCCTTAGAAAGTTCAATTCCTAAGGTCGGAGCTAATTGTTCAAGTTGGCGACAGATAATATACGCCGTGTGGGTATTTCCGGTGGTAAATCGCTCAAACTCTAGCTTGACGTTTCGGACTTGCTGGATTTGTTGTAGATTAAAGTTTTCAAAAATGATAGAAGAAAATCCACCCAGTGCTGTAATGTCAATGCCGTGCTTTTGGGCATGAGCCATCGCATTAATAATTTTGCGGGTAGCCGCTTTAATCCGGCGATTGGCTAGCATTTCTGGCAGAAAGCAGGATTCTACATATTTACCGTAGATCGTTTGCCCCGTGATACTTGTAACAGTAATGTCGTCCACAATTTGGGGCGGAGCGCTACACCAAAAGTCGAGTCCTTGATTGGCATATTCTGGATAGCCCAGTTCATTCGCCACGGACTGAGCATGTTCCAGGCTGGTAAGATGACCGATAAGACCAAACATTAGACAGTTTTTCTTGAGAGTTGTTGTGATTAAAATAAACCGCTAAGTTTTAGTGTTATGAACGACTTATAAAAACGGCGGTGTGAGTCAAGGTATATCAGATTACACGCAAATTTGGCTATTAAAATGGAAGTTACCCAAAATAGGTAACTGAATCCATTTATAAACTCTATAGAGAAAGCAAACCCTATAGATACAGCAAACCCTATGGATGCAGTTGAATCATTCAATCAAAATAAAACTGCTTCGATAAAATACTGGATTTAAGCGGAGGGTTTAGCTATAGAAAGCGCCAGTAGAGTGGGGCGATCGCCCCACTCTACTGGCGACCTAACTAAATTGCGGCTAAGCCCATTGCCGATAGGCGCATCACATCTCGGTTTGTAAAACCGATATTGCTGAGCGCTTCGCCGTATTGAATCATAAAGTCTTCGACCAGGGCTTCTTTTTCCATTCCCAGCACACGAGCATCATCTTCAACTTGGTTCAGCATTTGCCAAACAATGGGAAGATTTTGCCGATTGGCAGCTTCTAGCTCTGTTTTCGAGTCTTCAAAATGAGCCTTGAGCCATTCTTCTCCAAAATTGAGATGGCTATATTCGTCCTTAACAACGCCTTCAGTAATTTTCCGGGCAAAGTCATCGGCTACTGGAATGTAGATGTTGTAGGCTGCGATCGCAAAACATTCAATAATCAGCGATTGAATCAGCAAACAGGTTACGATGTTTCCCTGACTCGCCGCGTCTTGAAAATTGCGGTGCAGTTGGGAGAAAAACTGACCTGCAAACTCCATATCTGGAGTCACACTCAAGTTTCTTCCACATGCTTCAAAGCCCTTCTTGTGGCGACTTTCCATTTTTGCTAGACTATGCAACTGATCCTTACTGTCAGGAAGGAAGTCGGCTAGCTTTGTGTAGTTTTCATGGGCTTCTTGTTCACCCTCAATTACAATTGCGTTAATTCGACTGTAAGCGTCTTGGTAAGACTCGCTCCGAAAGTCGATCGCGGCACTAGCCTCAAGTTGCGGCATAAATTACTTTCTCCTCAGAATGCAGCCGATAGTTATTCGGCATTGGAACAGTAAGCGGGAAATTAGGCTGGAAAAGACTGAGCATAGAACGTAACAGATACCTTTATCTATTCGCTTGTATCACTCTAACGTTTTCCTGATACGAAACTGTCAAACCGATGAATGATATTCTCACTGACAGCCTAAGCCAAACAATTTAGAACTTCTAAATAATATAGAAAATATTAGGAGAACAGTTTTTGGTTAGGCGATCGCTCCAAATCCCCTTTAATCTTACCGGACTCTTTTCACGCTCAATACATTTAACTTCATAATTTCTTAGAAAAGATTTCATAATATTGACAACAGTCTATATATGTCCGCTGTTTTTCTAGATTTTCTAGATCAGTCCGCCTACTCCATCGCTTCTTATCCGAAAATCCACAGATTTCAAGAGTCTGCGGTAAGATTGAAGGCTGAATCCATGATCAAAAATCATGAAAACTACAAGTCATTAATCTGTGTGCCCCCTCATGGCTATTGCTGCTCGTCGTTACCATATCACCACCTTTGGCTGCCAGATGAATAAAGCTGACTCTGAGCGAATGGCTGGCATCCTGGAAAATATGGGCTTTGCATGGACAGAGGAACCCAACGACGCTGATTTGATTTTGTACAACACCTGCACCATTCGAGATAACGCAGAGCAAAAGGTTTACTCCTATCTAGGGCGGCAGGCAAAACGCAAACAAGAAGACCCCAACCTGACTCTAATTGTGGCAGGATGCGTTGCCCAGCAAGAAGGGGAAAAACTGCTGCGGCGCGTGCCTGAGTTAGATCTAGTTATGGGTCCTCAGCACGCCAATCGCCTACAAGAACTATTAGAACAGGTTTTAGCCGGTAGCCAAGTTGTTGCAACTGAACCGATTCACATTATTGAAGATATTACCAAGCCCCGTAGAGACAGCACCGTGACCGCTTGGGTGAATGTGATATATGGCTGCAATGAGCGCTGCACTTACTGCGTGGTGCCCAATGTAAGAGGTGTGGAGCAGTCCCGTACACCCGCTGATATTCGAGCCGAAATGGAGGTGTTGGGGCAGCAGGGTTACAAAGAAGTCACGCTTTTGGGGCAAAACATTGATGCTTATGGGCGAGATTTGCCCGGTTCAACCCTAGAAGGACGGCATCAGCATACTCTGACCGATTTGCTTTACCACGTCCATGATGTTCCTGGTGTAGAACGGATTCGATTTGCCACGAGCCATCCTCGCTACTTTACCGAGCGGTTGATTCGTGCCTGTGCAGAATTGCCAAAAGTGTGTGAGCATTTCCACATTCCGTTTCAATCGGGAGACAATGAAGTGCTAAAGGCAATGGGACGCGGCTATTCTCAAGAAAAATATCGTCGGATTATTGACACAATTCGCCATGTGATGCCGGATGCGGCAATTAGTGCGGATGTAATTGTGGGGTTTCCGGGGGAAACAGAAGACCAGTTTGAGAACACACTCAAGCTAGTTGAAGAGATTGGCTTTGACTTGATTAATACTGCTGCTTATTCTCCTCGCCCTGGAACTCCGGCGGCGCTGTGGGAAAACCAGTTGAGCGAAGAGGTTAAGAGCGATCGCTTGCAGCGGTTAAATCATCTAATGTCAATTAAGGCAATGGAGCGATCGCAGCGCTATCTAGGACGGGTTGAAGAAATCTTGGTAGAAGAACAGAATGAGAAAAACCCGACTCAAGTCATGGGGAGAACTCGCGGCAATCGGTTAACCTTCTTCCCTGGTGAGATTCAAGAGCTTAAAGGAAAGCTGGTGAACGTGAAAATTACCGATGTGCGAGCGTTTAGCTTGACGGGTGAAGTGTTAATCGCGGCTATTTCTTAAAAGGCAGATAAATCACGGGATGCCAACTTTGGCGCAGCAACTCTGCCGTGAAGCTCGGAACTGACATTTTGAGGAACTGATTTTTAGCGCTGTGGCATACCGCGATCGCGCTGATATCCGGTTCTAGAGACGCTTTCAAAATTTCGGGAACCGCAGATCCGGACAGAATTTCTGTTTCAACCTGCAAATTCAAACTCAGCAATTCTGCTTTCACGGCGGATAATGTCGCCTGAGCCGCCTGAATTTTTGGCTCCTGTGGGATTCCGCGCCGATCCACATCATCCAGCACCCAACAGAGATAGCAAGCCTCCAAAACGCGATCGGGCTGGCTAATATGCTGCTTAATGCGCTCAATTAAATATTTTGCTGCTTCCGAGCCATCATAAGGAAGCATTAAATAGCGAAACAAGTGCTGACAGCGCAGCGCTAATTCTTCGGTCGTGTAAGTAGAAATTAGCTGGGGGCGCAGTGCCAAGATTGGAATGGAAGTGCGTTCATACAGGGCGATCGCGGTGCTACCAAAGATTTTTTCTGCCAGCAAATTCCGAACGGGCGTTCCGACCACGATCAAATCGCTTTGCACCTCCTGAGCAACCTTCAAAATCGTGTCCGTTGGGCGACCCGATTCAACCACAACTTTTACATCTATTCCCGTGGATGATTGAGCGATCGCGACACTTAAGCGATCTCGCGCAGCATTCATTTTGTCATCATCCACTCGCGGAATTGCTCCGCTTTCGTTCAGCGGCACACAATGAAGAAACGTGAGTTGTTGAACCCCTGCGATCGCCAAACTAGGAACGAAATTAACTAGCCGTTGCAGTCCATCTGAAAAATCTGTGCAAACAATCAAGCGCCGAAACATAATCTAATGCCAGAGTGAGAGAACCCTACACTTGAAGCCCCACTAGATTAGCATTTTACCGACTCTATAGACCCATATTCAATGGTGATTCCTTCCCCTTAAACAAGGCGCTGTTAATTGTAAGTGGCACGTCAGTATCAATAAAAGTTAAGGAAATAGAAACCAAGAACTAGGTTGAGAAAAGCTTAGTTGAGAAAAGCTTATGAGGAGAAGAGTTCAGTGGAGGAGTTGGCACCCACCTCCCCAGCTTTTTTCCCTTAGGAACAAAGCAAGAGACCGAGGTTGCCTCCTTACCGCAGAGATTTATGGAATCTGAGAACTCGGTTCCAATCCCCACTGGTGCTTTAAGAAGTGCTTGTACATGTTTTCACGCACCATCATTTGTTCGTATAGCTTGATCAAAAAGTCCTGAGCCTGTTCGCGACTCATCCTTTCTACTTGATTTTCAAAAGAGCGAACACTGAACTGTTGCTCAAGAGAGAGATCCATAGGCTGACTCATAATTTAACTCCAGTATTGAGAGAGTACACCGTCATAAAGCCATCACTCGCCAAAGGATGAGCATTGGCTTAGCCACGCAACACCAAATTCGATTTAGAATCCAAACTGAATTTGGTATTGAGTGATTATTACAGAAGATAACAAATGTTTGACAAAACGTACATGCTCCTTGCGGGGGATTTTGAATGATTTTTTGTGCATTTAGAGCTAGGAGGAGTGCAGCTCTGGCTCTTTGGGCATTTTGGCGATCGCGAAATAGTTTAATTCACGGGTTTTCCTTTTTCACTAAACGATTGGAAAGAGTCTAGGGCTTTCAATCGATCGATTATGTGAATTAGCGAACAAAGTTGGAGATTCATGAAAATTTTCAGCGTTTATTGCTAACCTATCCTGATTAAAGGGGAACTATTAAGAAGGGGAAGTTATCGGTTGGGTCAAGATAGTGGATTGGTTTCAAAGGCTTACGGTAAATGCTACGCAAGAGTTGTCCTAATAAACCTACAGTCATCGATTCTATTTGTGCAGATGAAGCTGCCGCGATCTCAATAGATGCCCAGGCTCATGCCCTATCCCATGAGGTAGAAGCCTCTCTGCCATGTTGTTTGCAGTGTGGTGAGGAGGTGAATATCAGCAAAAAACAACTCCGCTATCAGGCGTTTGTGAATCAGTTAACGCGGTCGATGCGGAGTGCTTCCAACCTAGAACATATTTTGCAATTGGCAACCGATGGAGCCACTCAAGCCCTGCAAGTACAGCGAGGAGTTTTGCTGCGCTTGAAATATTGGGAGCCACCCCTGCGACATACTCTGTGTGAGCAACTACCCAAAGCCTGGGCAACAGTAACCTGTGACTGTTCAATTCCAAGCAGCTTCTGTGAAACGCTAGACGAGAAAGAGTTGCAGCCTGATGAATTATCGGGCTTGCCAGCGATCGCTCAAAATGCGCTGCCTTGCCTCCATAACTCCTTTTGGCTGTCTGATTACGACTTTTTCAACCAGGCATTTCTTCAGTCTCCTCACGTAACTGCCATAGACGGTCCGTGCAATCACGCCTGTGATCAAGAAACGCCATCTCTGCTAATAGCGCCGTTGGAAAGCCAAGGAACAGTACTTGGCTTCTTAGTTTTTCAGGCTTTATCGCCTCAACAATGGCAGCCAGAGCAGATTGAGTTTGTGGAACTGGTGAGTGCTCAAGTCAGTACTGCCATTATTCAAACAGAGACGTTGCGTCAGGTTCAGTCATTGGTGGAAAAACGCACGGCTGAACTAAAACATAGTCTTGCAATTCAGGCAAAACTATATGAACGAACTCGACAACAAGTGGTGCAGTTGCGACATTTAAACGACCTGAAAGACGAGTTTTTGGATACGGTCAACCATGAGTTGCGAACTCCGCTTACCAGTATGTTGTTAGCGATTCGGATGCTGCGCCAAACTGGGTTGTCGGGAGATCGCAGTCGCCAATATCTAGACATCCTAGAGCAGCAGTGTCAGCAAGAAACCAATTTAATCAACGACCTGCTTGCACTGCGGGAGTTGGAATCGCATCAAACCGTGATGCAGCTACAAGAATTTAGCCTGATGGCTTTGGTGAATCAACTCACTGCGTCAGTTGTCCCAACCTGGTCAGCGAACGACATCACACTACAGATAGAACAGCCCCAGTACCCGATCAAAATTCGCAGCGATCGCGATAGCCTGAGTCGCATTCTGCAAGAGTTACTCACCAACGCTGGCAAATATTCTGTACCCCACAGTCAGGTTTGCTTAAGAATCAGCATTCAAGGGCAATCAACCGCCGATGAAATCACCATTTCTCTCACCAATACGGGAACTGAAATTTCCGCTGAAGAGTTACCTTACATTTTCGATAAATTTAGGCGGTGTGCGGGAGCCACTCAAAATGTGGTTCAAGGAACAGGATTAGGACTAGCACTGGTACGGAGCCTCGTTCAACATCTCAATGGCACAATAGCCGCAACAAGTTTTCCAGCCACCCAAGATTCTTTGTGGGAGACTTGTTTTACATTAACGCTGCCGCAATCTCTAGAAGTTGTAAAACTCTAACAGTTCAAACGGGGATAGACTTGTGCTTTATTTCACGTTCAGTCGTCGGCTAGGTTTGAATGATTCATGGTAGTCCTTGAGCCGACCGTCCAAAAGCCATTTCGGTGGCAGCGCATCCGGTATTCACCGCGGGTGCGCCAGATGGATATTGCTCTATCGTCGGCGCAACTCATAGTTTACCTATTGTGGGATCAGACTTTTCCTCGGCAATCTCATCGCTACCGTACCCGTCGCGCTCAATGGTTGGTTGGCACTCTGTTAGATCTAGGTCCCACGTTTATTAAGCTGGGTCAAGCCTTATCAACTCGCGCCGATCTGCTCCCCCCAGAATATATTGAGGCGCTGAGCCGCCTGCAAGATCAGGTGCCAGAGTTTAGCGCTGAAGTTGCGATCGCCACGGTGGAATCAGAGCTAGGCGCTTCTATTTATTCGCTCTACCGCCAGTTTGACTTGATGCCCATTGCGGCGGCTAGCTTAGGGCAGGTTCACAAAGCCCGGTTACATACAGGCGAAGATGTGGTCGTCAAAGTCCAGCGTCCAGAGTTGGAACGACTCTTTCATTTAGACCTGAAAGTGTTGCGGCGATTAGTGCGGTTTTGCGATCGCGCCTTCCCTTGGATTCGGCAATATCAGATAGAAGCCATCTATCAAGAATTTGCGGATATTTTATCCAAAGAGATTGATTACATCCAAGAAGCGATCAATGCCGATCGCTTTCGGTTCAATTTTCGGCAGCATCCCCGCATTTTGGTTCCCAAGATTTATCCCAACTATACGACTCGCAAAGTGTTGACGATGGATTATCTGCCGGGAATCAAAATTAGCGATCGCCAAAGCCTAGAAGCCTGCGGGATCAATTTGAAAGAAATCAACCAGCTAGGCATTTGCAGCTACCTAAAACAGTTATTGCAAGATGGCTTTTTTCAGGCAGATCCCCATCCCGGCAACATGGCAGTCAGCCCAGAAGGATGCTTGATTTTTTATGATTTTGGCATGATGGCAGAGGTTCAACCCATCAACAAAGATCAAATGGTCACCACGTTCTTTGCCGTGCTGCGGAAGGATACCGATCAGGTAATCGACACGCTAATTGATTTGGGACTTATTGAGTCGGTGGCAGACATGACCCCGATTCGCCGAGTGACGAGCTTTTTGTTAGAGCAATTCACCGACAAACCCATAGAACTGCAAGCCTTTACCCAAATGCGAACGGAACTCTATGCTTTGTATGAACAGCAGCCTTTTCGCCTACCCCCGAAAATGACGTTTATCCTAAAGGCGCTGACCACCTTAGATGGAGTAGCTCGCACCCTCGACCCGGAATACAACTTAATGCTAGCCGCGCAGCCATTTGTGAAAAGCCTTGCAGTCAGCAAGCAGGGAAATAGCGGGATTGGTGAGCTAGTTCGCCAAGCCCAAAAGTTTGTGGTGTTCAAGCTACGTCAGCCCAGTTCGGCGGATCTGTTGCTGCAACAAGTTAAAGAACAACGAGAACAAGAAGAATTTCAAAGACGGATGCAAGCGTTAGCCAGCGATCGCGCAGCAAAACGTCTTAATCTTTCAATCCGTTGTCTCACCTATGCTTGCATCACCGGATTTGCTCTACTATCGGCAACGGGGCTGCTGATCAATGGCTACAGTCAGTGGGCGATCGCGGCATTTGCGCTATCTAGTATTGGAGGACTGATCTTACTCCGCGCCCTCTTTGATCTAATCATTCAAGATCGGTTCAACCAAACAGTCGGAAAATAGAGTACGACTCTACATTCTTGCCCCCTATCCTCTACTGCATGTTCAAAGTTGTCACTCCCGGTTTTTCCCAAGAGTTTGAGCGCTGGACGGCGGCACTCAATGCCGCTAAAACTCTCCTGCCAAACTGCAAGTGGACAGAAACCGTCAAGATTTATCTGTGCGATGAAGTGGTATGGCTATACAGCCGGGAATACAAATATCCTCAATACATTGGTGCTGGCAACTATACCTTGCTAGCCAAACTATTTATTCAAGAAACGCTAGAAGACGCTGCAAACACGACAAACGGTGAACAAGCGAGTTCCGATTAACGCTTGCGCCCCGATTAATCGATGATGAATTTTCTGGTGAGAAAAAAGCTGCTATTGAGATTGGTGCAAGATCTGAGTCATCCTTTCCGCTACGATAAAGGCTCAAAGCGTGATTAAATCGGCAGCATGGGCAATACTTTCGGTCATTTGTTTCGGGTTACGACCTTTGGCGAATCGCATGGTGGCGGTGTGGGCGTTGTCATTGATGGGTGCCCACCGCGTTTAGAGATTTCAACCGAGGAGATTCAGTTTGAACTCGATCGCCGCCGCCCGGGTCAAAGCAAAATCACCACGCCGCGCAAAGAAGCCGATCGCTGCGAAATTTTGTCTGGCATGTTTGAAGGGAAAACCACTGGCACCCCCATTTCGATTCTGGTGCGAAACCAAGACCAGCGATCGCAAGATTATGATGAAATGGCAGTCACCTATCGCCCTTCCCATGCCGATGCCACCTATGACGCTAAATACGGCATTCGTAACCATCAGGGCGGCGGACGTTCTTCCGCACGGGAAACGATTGGGCGCGTGGCGGCTGGAGCGATCGCCAAAGCGATTCTGCGCCAAGCGGCTGGCGTGGAAATTATTGGCTACGTCAAGCGGATTAAAGATTTGGAAGGGGCGATCGATCCAGAAACCGTCACCTTAGAGCAAGTAGAGAGCAACATCGTCCGGTGTCCTGATGGCGAGGCGGCAGAGCGGATGATCGAGCTAGTCGAGCGCTTTCGAGATCAGGGCGATTCTTTAGGCGGTGTCGTCGAGTGTGTGGCGCGGCATGTGCCTAAAGGGCTGGGAATGCCAGTGTTTGACAAGTTAGAAGCCGATTTAGCGAAGGCAGTCATGTCTTTGCCAGCGACCAAGGGCTTTGAAATTGGCTCTGGCTTTGCTGGAACGCGAATGGCGGGTAGCGAACACAATGACGAGTTTTATACCGATGATCACGGCGCTATTCGCACGGTCACAAATCGATCTGGCGGGGTGCAGGGCGGCATTTCCAACGGCGAAAATATCCTAATTCGGGTTGCCTTCAAACCCACCGCGACGATTCGCAAAGAACAAAAAACCGTGACGAACGCGGGGGAAGCTGTGACTTTAGCCGCGAAAGGGCGGCATGATCCCTGCGTGTTGCCGCGTGCGGTGCCCATGGTGGAGGCAATGGTGGCATTGGTGCTTTGCGACCATCTGCTGCGGCAGCAGGGGCAGTGTGGCGTGGTTTGACGCGATGAAGTGTAACGCGATGAAGTATAATACCGTTTTGAATTTTGAGTTTTGAGTTGTAAGACAAAGAAACATTGCCGCTTCCAGCAGACTATCTGTCGCGTTTCAATTTCAAATTGGTGTAACGCGACGAAAATGATATTGAATAGGGATCTGTAAAGTTCGGGATCTCATCCCGTAGGATCGCTTAGAATTACCAGGTCGTTGATGGGGTTCATCCGCATGAATGGGTCAGGGCTGCTTAAAGCATTCAGTGGTTGTCTGGTCGCGATCGCGTTAATAGGCGGCGGTGGATTTCTCGCTGCCCAATATTTGATTACTCAATTTACGACCCCGCCTCCCAAACCGATGTTCGCTAATGACAAGCCAGCGTCTACTGTTGAGCCAGCAGCGATCGCACCCAAACCCGCTCCATTACCTCCCAAACCCGCTTCAAGTGCAACCCCCTCCCCCAAAAACAGCGGAGCAGGCTACCAGGCGAGAATCACCCGCTCTGAGGGCTTAAATGTGCGGTTAAATCCCAGTGCGGATGCTGACCGGGTGGGCGGTGTTGATTTTGATGAGGAAGTCACGGTTTTAGAAGAATCTCCGGATCAGGAATGGCAGAGAGTGCGAGTAAAAAACACCCCTATAGAAGGCTGGATTAAATCGGGACATACCGAACGGATAAATTGAGCCATGAAAAAGCCCCCGGCGATCGCTGGGGGCTTCTAGCATAAAAAAGCGTTTCTACAATACTTCGTTAATCCATTACGTATTCTTTAGGAAAAAGCACGTAACAGATCATTAAAGATATATTTCTAAAGTTGTTGCAAGAGTAGTTTTAGGAACTGCTCCTACAACCATATCGACCCGCTCTCCACCCTTAAAAATCATCAGAGTGGGAATACTGCGAATACCATACTGGCTTGCGACCGCTGGGTTCTCATCAGTATTTAACTTAACAACCTTCACTTGTCCCTCGTATTGAGTGGAAATCTCATCTACAATCGGTGCTACCATTCGGCACGGACCACACCAGGGAGCCCAAAAATCAACTAAAACCGGAACTTCGCTCTCAAGAACTTCTTGTTTAAACGTAGAATCCGTAACTTGTGCGGCGGATGACATGCTCAAAAATCCTTGCCTAAACATGTTTCAAACATCCTACCATAGCCGGAAGATTACCCCTTTTAACAAACTCTCAATATGTAAACATAATTGATAAAAAGAGCCGCTTAACTGTTGGCTCCTTTCACACTTTTTATACTCTTTAAAAGAAGGAACCGCCCGAACAATGTTCAGGCGGAGTGTGGTGTGAGGAGTGAACGGAAACTTACGTCTCCGCTCTCTTTATTGTAAGCGACTCAAATCATTTTTCCAGGGGTTGTGAAAAAGACCGAATAAAGTTTTAAGAATTAAGTTCCACCGCCTCACCCGTCTTAATTCTTTGCTCGTTACTTTATTTGCCCATGCCCAACTGCTGGGCTTTTTGATAGACTTTCCCTTCAGTCAACAAAGAAGGGGCAATCACCACTTCAACTTGTTGCATTTCTTTGATGTTTTTTGCGCCCAGAGTGCCCATGCTGGTTTTCAGTGCGCCTAGAAGGTTGTGGGTGCCGTCATCTAACTGAGCCGGTCCCCGCAGGATTTGTTCTAGGGTGCCCGTGCTGCCAACTTTGATGCGGGTGCCGCGTGGCAGAATGGGGCTTGGAGTTGCCATGCCCCAGTGATACCCACGACCCGGTGCTTCTTTTGCTCTGGCAAAGGGAGATCCAATCATTACCCCATCCGCACCGCAGGCGATGCATTTACAAATATCGCCGCCTGTAATCAACCCCCCATCGGCAATAATCGGGACATAGTTGCCCGTATCGCGGTGGTAATCATCCCGCGCCGCTGCACAATCCGCGATCGCGGTGGCTTGAGGAATGCCCACCCCTAGTACACCCCGTGATGTACAGGCGGCACCGGGACCAATTCCTACCAATACCGCTGCCGCTCCGGCTTTCATCAGGTTGAGCGCTACCTCATAGGTGACGCAGTTGCCCAAAATCACCGGAATTGGCATTTCTAGGCAGAAGTTTGCTAAATCCAGCGGTGTCACTGATTCTGGTGAGAGATGCGCCGTCGAAACCACGGTTGCTTGAATAAAGAACAGGTCGGCTCCCGCTTTAGCAACCGCTTCACCATATTTCGTTGCCCCGATCGGAGTCGCACTCACAGCGGCAATTCCACCCTGCTGCTTAATCTCCTGAATTCGTTGAATAATCAGTTCGGCTTTGACGGGTTCTGCATACAACTCCTGCATTAGAGTGACAAAGCCATCGTTGCCTACCGAGGCAATCCGATCGAGAATCGGATTTGGATCGGCATATCGGGTTTGAATGCCTTCTAAATTCAGCACTCCCAATGCACCTAGTTCAGACAAATGCACTGCCATACCAACATCCACAACGCCATCCATCGCACTGGCAATAATGGGAATTTCTCGGTCGATGCCACCAATGGTCCAATGGGTGTCTGCTAAAACCGGATCAAGGGTTCGCAATCCTGGAACGAGTGCAATTTCATCAATACCGTATGCTCTACGGGCGGTTTTGCCCCTGCCAATTTGAATGTCCACGCTCTTTTACCCAAACCTATTTCAGCTAGACTACCAAATTTCTAAGTTTGAATGTTATTGAGTGATTTCTAAAACTTAAAAGAGATCGCCCCCGCATCCCCGTTTAAGGACACTTGAGCGATCGCTATCTAGCTAAATCTAGGCTGGCTTAAAGCGTCGGTGTAGCAACAGGCACTTCACGATAGGCTTCCACGATCTGCCGAAATTCATCGCCTTCGATGGTTTCTTTGTCGAGTAATACTTCAACCAGGCGATCCACTAAGGCACGATTTTCTCGAATAATCCGACGAGCTTCTTGGTAGCAGCGCAATGCGATTTCTCGGACTTGGCGATCGATTTGGGTCGAAACCTCCTCAGAGTACTCCTGGCGTGGTGCCATGCTCCGCCCTAAGAATACTTCACCAGCGGGGCTTTCTAAGGCAACTAAACCCATGTCAGACATGCCGTAGCGAGTCACCATTTCTCTGGCTAGCTCAGCCACCGCTTTAATGTCGCCGCTGGCTCCGGCAGTCACTTCTGCGGAACCAAAGACCTCTTCTTCTGAAGCGCGTCCGCCCAAAGCAATGGTGATGCGATCGGTCATCCACGATCGCGTATAGAGTCCGCTGTCGATCATTTCTTCGTTAAAAGACTGCTGGGCAAAGCCGCCGACCCCGCCAGATCGCGGAATAATCGTGACTTTATTCAACGGATCAGAGTTTTTGAGCAGGGTCATCAACAGAGCGTGACCGACTTCGTGATAGGCAATCAAACGTTTTTTCTTGCTGTCTAGCAACGGAGTTAGCGTTAATCCAATCGTCACCCGATCGATCGCGTCGTCTACTTCCAGCATAGAAATGGCTTCTTTGTGGCGACGGGCAGTCAGAATTGCGGCTTCGTTGAGTAAGTTGGCGAGATCTGCGCCTGAAAAACCAGGGGTGCGACGGGCGATCGCTTCCAAAGAAATATCTGGCTGTAGCTTTTTATCTCTAGCATGAACTTCTAAAATGCCAAGCCGACCGCCATAGGTGGGCAAATCTACCGAAATTTGGCGATCAAATCGTCCAGGACGCAGTAACGCCGTATCTAATACATCGGGACGGTTGGTTGCTGCAACAACAATAATCCCGGTGTTGCCTTCAAAGCCATCCATTTCGGTGAGCAACTGGTTGAGGGTTTGTTCGCGCTCGTCATTGCCGCCGCCAATGCCCGTGCCGCGTTGCCGCCCAACGGCATCAATTTCATCGATAAAAATAATGCAGGGCGCGTTTTCTTTCGCTTTTTTAAACAAATCGCGAACGCGGGAGGCACCGACTCCCACGAACATTTCGACAAACTCAGAGCCAGAGATGCTGAAAAACGGCACTCCGGCTTCTCCCGCGATCGCTTTGGCAAGGAGCGTTTTTCCCGTTCCCGGCGGACCAATCAACAGCACACCCTTGGGAATCCGTGCGCCAACTGCCGTAAACTTCTCCGGCTTTTTCAAAAAGGTGACCACTTCTTGCAGTTCTTCCTTGGCTTCCTCAATTCCAGCCACATCGTCAAACATGACTCCAGTTTTGGCTTCCATTTGGAATCGGGCACGAGATTTACCAAAATTGAGCGCCTGACCGGGTCCACCCGGCGAATTGGCAGAGCGCCGAATGATTAACAGCAAGCCCCCTAACAACAATAAAAACAAAAGCAAATGGGCAAGCAACCCCATGACAGCGCTGTTGTCAGCGGAGGGCTGGATTGCCAAATTCACCTTATTATCCCGCGCTCGTTTGATTAGCTCAGGGTAGGTATCAAATAAGGCGACTTCTTGAACCGCATCTTTTTTGTCTTGACCCTCTAACTTAACTTTGGCGACCTGTTGGACTGGATCAATCTCAATCTTGGTCACTTTGCCGTTATCAATATTTACTAATAGATCGCCATAGCTCATGGGTTCACGGTTTGCACCGCCACTGGCGATCGCCGGAACGGTTAACGTCAACCCTTGGGCAACGACCCACAGAGCAGTAATCAACCCTTTTGCAGCCGAATTGCGTAACGGAAGTGGTTTTACCAATGCTTTAGTCCAGAATCCTTTCATGCGGATCGCCTTTCTGTTCTCCAGGTTCTTTTTCTAAGGTTCGCTGTTTTTTCGTCACAGCTTTCTCTGAGCCGCTAGGTCGCGCACCTTAGATGTTTAGTTTAGCTTGCTTCTAGTCTAGATGACTTGGGTTGTCAAGCCGGTGGCGATTCTCCTGTACGGCAATTACCCGTAGGAATGGAGGGGCTAGCCGAACCCCTAGTTGAGTCGTTCCTCGATATTGTAGTCATATGCGGAAATTGGAAAAAGAGGTTAAGCGCTCATGGCTAAGGTAGTTGGGATTGACTTGGGAACGACGAATTCCTGTGTGGCAGTGATGGAGGGTGGACAGCCCGTAGTGATTGCTAATGCAGAAGGTGGACGCACCACGCCATCGGTGGTGGCATATGCAAAAAATGGCGATCGCTTGGTTGGGCAAATTGCCAAACGACAAGCGGTGATGAACCCTGAAAACACGATTTACTCCGTCAAACGTTTCATTGGGCGGCAGTACAGCGAAGTCAGTCAGGAATCGAAACAGGTTTCTTATAAAGTAGAGCAAGACGGCAGCAGCGTTAAGATTGCGTCTCCTGCGGCAGGCAAGAAATTTGCGCCTGAAGAAATCTCGGCACAAGTGCTGCGGAAATTGGTAGATGATGCCAGCAAGTATTTAGGGGATAAAGTCACTCAAGCGGTGATTACGGTTCCCGCTTACTTTAATGACTCGCAGCGGCAGGCAACCAAAGACGCGGGTAAAATCGCGGGAATTGAAGTCCTGAGGATTGTCAACGAACCCACTGCGGCAGCGTTGGCTTATGGACTAGACAAGAAAGAAAACGAAACCATTCTCGTGTTTGACTTGGGCGGCGGCACGTTTGATGTGTCGTTGCTAGAAGTGGGCGACGGCGTGGTCGAAGTGAAATCCACCAGCGGCGACACTCACCTAGGCGGCGATGACTTCGATAAAAAAATTGTCGATTGGATTGCCACCCAGTTTCAAGCATTGGAAGGGGTTGACTTGCGGAAAGACAAGCAAGCGCTCCAACGGCTGACTGAAGCGGCAGAAAAAGCAAAGATTGAGCTTTCTAATGCGACCCAAGCCGGGATCAATCTGCCCTTTATCACCGCCACTCAAGATGGACCCAAGCACATCGATTTGACCCTGACTCGCGCCGAGTTTGAGAAACTGGCGGCTGATCTGCTCGATCGCTGCCGAGTTCCCGTCGAACAAGCAATTCGCGATGCCAAGCTGACAGCGGCTGACATCGATGAAGTGGTATTGGTCGGTGGCTCGACTCGCATTCCGGCGGTGCAAGCCCTGGTGCAAAAGATCACGGGCAAAGACCCCAACATGACGGTCAACCCCGATGAAGTGGTCGCAGTCGGTGCAGCCGTTCAAGCAGGTGTGTTATCGGGTGAAGTCACCGATATGCTGCTGCTCGACGTGACTCCGCTTTCCTTGGGCGTGGAAACCATGGGCGGCGTGATGACTCGCATCATCCCTCGCAACACCACGGTTCCAACCAAAAAGTCGGAGGTCTTCTCCACCGCCGTGGATGGACAATCCAATGTGGAAATCCATGTGCTGCAAGGCGAGCGAGAAATGTCCACTGACAACAAGAGCTTAGGCACCTTCCGACTGGATGGCATTCCTTCCGCTCCTCGCGGCATTCCTCAAATTGAAGTCGTCTTTGATTTGGATGCAAACGGTATTTTGTCGGTTTCTGCCAAAGATAAGGGCACGGGCAAGGTGCAATCGATTCAAATCAGCGGTGCGTCTACCTTGGATAAATCCGAAGTGGAACGCATGGTGGAAGATGCGAAGCGGAACGCAGACAGCGATCGCCAACGTCGTGAGCAAGTAGACACCAAAAACAACGCGGAAACCTTGGTGTACCAAGCTGAAAAGCAACTGCAAGACCTGAATGGTCAAGTGCCTGCGGCAGATAAGAGCCGAGTCGAAGAATTGGTCGCCAATCTACGCGAGTCTGTGACCCGTGAAGATTACGACCAGATG
>JBGTAZ010000352.1:0-36276 GCA_041749615.1 Leptolyngbyaceae cyanobacterium
CGGAGCCTGTGTTTAGCG
Organism: Leptolyngbyaceae cyanobacterium; assembly: GCA_041749615.1. Classification (GTDB taxonomy): domain Bacteria; phylum Cyanobacteriota; class Cyanobacteriia; order Leptolyngbyales; family Leptolyngbyaceae; genus ULC077BIN1. The sequence goes on from JBGTAZ010000352.1 coordinate 19, forward strand.
CCATTATGCAGGGCACCCGCGATCGCTTTGACCTGTGGCAGCGCTACTACACCCTAAAGGGCAAAGCATTGGGTCAAACTATTCGGACTTGCGATGTTTATGCGCCGTGGGACAGCGACCCCGTGGAGCCGTTATCCTACAAAGCTGGAGTGGAAACGTTGCTGGCAGCGATCGCGGATTTTGATGTCAACTATGCCCATCGTGCCGAAGAATTTTTCCTAAAGAACTGGGTAGATGCAAAAGTGCGTCCTGGTAAGCGGGGCGGCGCATTCTGCTCGTATAGCCACGGTAAACACAGCTATCTATTGCTTTCCTATACCGACGATTACAATTCTCTATTTACCCTGGCGCATGAAATGGGTCATGGGCTGCATTTTGCCTGGATTGGCGATCGCCAGTCTTACTTTAATAGCAATCCGCCGATGATCCTGGCAGAAATCGCCTCCACCTTCAACGAACTGCTGCTACTGGATTATCTACTCAAGCAAGCCGGAGACAATCCCGCCCTGAAGAAAACCCTGATCACCCGTCAGCTAGAAGATCAGCTTAATTTACTATTTCGCCAAAGCACCATTAGCCGCCTAGAACTCGCAATCCACGATCGCGCCACTCAGGGCACTTTTGACCACACTTTTATCAACGAGCAATGGATGTCGCTCTATCACGAACTCTGCGGCGACGCGGTGGAAGTGCTTCCAGAACATCAATACGACTGGGCAAGAATTGGACACATCTACTTCAAGCCCTACTATTGCTATCAATACACGGCTTCAAACATCGTTAGCCTTGCCTGCTATCAAAAATATCTACAAGTCGGTAAAGATTTCATTCCGGGCTACCTGGAACTGCTATCCGCAGGCGGCAGCATGGATCAAGTGACGGCCCTGAAGCAATATGTCGATGTCGATTTAGAAGATCCTGCCACCATTCGCGCCGCTCTGAAGTATGTAGAAGGCTTGCTCGATCAACTCCAGGCAACCCTGTAAGGCGATCTCAACCCCGCAAACCCGAACTCCCAACTCCGGACTCCTAACCCCGCACTCCGTACTCTTTTCTTTCTATTAACGCCGCCTTTGCCTGTTCGCGATCGTCGAAGTGAATTTTTTCCGTGCCAAGGATTTGATAATCCTCGTGTCCTTTACCCGCAATCAGCACGCCATCGCCCGGTTGAGCGTTGAGGATGGCAGCGTGAATAGCAGCAGCGCGATCTCCCATGACAATTGGGGTCACGGTTTCGGGAATGCCAGCGACTACATCCTCTAGAATGCCCTGGGGGTCTTCGGTGCGGGGATTGTCAGACGTAACATAGACGGCATCGGCAAGGTCAGCGGCGATGCGTCCCATTTGCGGACGTTTAGTGCGATCGCGATCGCCGCCACAGCCAAATACGCAAATCATCTGTCCGGCGATAAAAGGACGGGCGGCTTTCAGCATACTTTCCAGGCTGTCGGGCGTGTGGGCATAATCCACAATGACGCTGATGTCTTGATCAGGTGCAATTTGGACTTGCTCCATGCGACCGGGAACCCCACTGAACTGAGGGAGCGCTGCCGCGATCGCCTCCAGGTCTAATCCTAAATACAATACCGCAGCGATCGCTGCCAGCAAGTTCTCCAGGTTGAATTGACCTACTAAGGGCGACACAAATTGAGTGTTTCCCTTGGGCGTATGCAGCATTCCGCTGACACTGGCGGCTCCGTAGATCAGGTCACTCATCCATAAATTGGCGCTACTATCCTGAGTGCTGTAGCTCCAAACTTGTGCTGGAGGGACGGCTTGAATCAACCGCTTGCCGTAAGCATCATCCAGATTGATCACCGCCAGCCCTTTCAAATAATCTGGGTTAAACAGCAGCGCCTTAGCCGCAAAATATTCCTCCATATCCGCGTGATAATCCAAATGATCCTGGGTCAGGTTGGTAAACACACTCACCTCAAAGGTGCAGCCCTGCACGCGACCTTGTGCCAATGCGTGAGAACTGACTTCCATCACGCCGTAATCGCACCCAGCAGCGATCGCCTCGGCAAGCTGGCGCTGAAGATCCACGGCAAAGGGCGTAGTGTGGGCGGCGGTTTGTTGATAGCCGTTCCAGCGGGTGTACAACGTGCCCAAAAGGGCGGGAGATTTCTGGGCGTGGTGGAGAAAAAATTCAATCAGGTGAGTGGTGGTGGTTTTGCCGTTGGTGCCAGTTACGCCGACCAGTTTTAGGGTTTGGGCTGGATGGTGATAGAAGGCGGCGGCAATCTGGGCGCACACTTGAGAGATATCTTCTGCGGGAATGATGCAGGCACTGGCAGCCGCTTCAGGACTATTCAATGCTTTAGCCGCCGCCGATGGCGAGACAATCGCCGCAAGGGCACCCGCCGCGATCGCCCCTGACCAAAACTCGCCGCCATCCACCCGCGTCCCTGGCATTCCAATAAATAAATCCCCTGCTTGACACGCTAGCGAATTGGTGGATAAGCCTTTTACTTCGCTATCCAACGCTGGATGATTCGCCATTGGAGCAATTCCAGATGCAGCCAACAATTCTCGCAGCTTCATGTCAGCACCTCCCCACAAAATGAACCTCTATTGTGCCGGATTATTGAGCAATTTCTGTAGCATCTGCTCCAACTGGGCGATCGTGGCACGAGGAGAAGGGCGAGGAATGGGCGAAAGTTTTGAGCTTTGAGTTTTTTCTCCGACCTCTTGTTCCACCCAAAATAATACCGGAATTTCGTATTGGTACTGTTGAAACCAATCCTCTCTCGTAGTGATGTCTCGCACTTCGAGTTCCAGCGGGATGGTTTGAATTTGCTCTAGTTTTTCTTGCAGCCCTTCACAGAGATGACAACCCGGTTTGCTATACAAAATCAACTGCATGAACTAACACTCCTGGTTAAAGGAAACTCAACATAACAGGAAAGTTGTCCATCGCGTAAATATAGCCTTAATTGGGTATTAACGCGATGTGCAACTAATCGCCCTCACCCCAAACCCCTCTCCCTGCGGAGATGGGCTTTCAGGGATTCCGGTTCCCTCTCCCATTGCAGGGCTAGGGTGTAGATTGCTTCCCGCAGGGTGGGCTGTCTTTGCATTGTTTCAGGAAAGTCGCACATCGAGTGTATTAACAACTTGTTTCACCCTTTCCCAACGTCCTCTCCCGTTGGGAAAGGGAACAAGATCAATTTACTCCCCTCTCCCAGCGTAAGGCTAGTTCATCGGTGGGCGAAAAACGATAACGGGGATGCCCTTTCACACCCTGCTAGCCATGAGCCTGATTGATGCTCTCAAACAAGCGCGAGACTATCGAACCCAAACCCCAGTATCCATGGTGGGTGATTTTGTTGCGGCTACGGATGGCAATGATGAGCGAGTGTGTGGGATATCGAGCGATCGCGTCTTTTGTGGAGCGCCATCAAACCCAATTGTGAGGGGTCCTCGAAGTGCACTATGAGCGGTTACCCTGCTACTCGACGAGCGGATGGGCTGCTTAGTCGTTTTCCCACTTTTCGTAACCCATCAAGTCACCGATGCGATCTCGCAGCAAAAAATTGCAGCGCTCTAACTCACGTTCAATCCATGCCCATTCACGAGCAGGGATATATTGACACAGAATATAGATAGGTTGATGCCGACTCACCAACCCTTCTTGAACCAGTTGACGAGCCTCATCTTGAATCACAGGCAAAGAATACTGAATTGATTGAAGCATAATCACCCTTCTAAGCTTCGTAGCAAATCAAAACAACACGTATGCGATTGAACGAATCAAGCGATTAGATAAAAATTAAATTTTTTAATGGTGTAGAAAAATTGTTCGGGAACAGGAAGAATTTTGATCTGTAGCCTGATATACCGTATAACTTGTATTCTTACGCCAATCCCCTTTCGAGTATATTAAGAAAACTTGCAAAAGTCATTAAACCTTGACCATTGTCTGACTGAAGCTCTTACTTTTAGGACTTACGCAAATCCACGAAAATTTAGGTTAGGGACGCAACTGTTGACGGCGATCGCTCAATTCTACGGCGAGTTCGATCGCCGCTTTCATGCTGGTGGCATCCGCAATTCCCTGTCCGGCGATATCAAATGCAGTGCCATGATCCGGTGAAGTTCGGACAAATGGCAACCCAATCGTGGTGTTTACCGCTCGATCAAACGCCATGAGTTTAACCGGAATCAACCCTTGATCGTGATACAAAGCAAGATAGGCATCCGCAACCTTTTGGGTTTTCTGTTTGCTAGTTTGGGTATCTTCTACAGCGATTGCTCCGGTAAATGTGCCGGTGCCAAACCAGGCTTGTCCGGGGTTGACCCAGAGCGTGTCCGGGGGAACGAGTCCTTCTAAATGGATCGCGGGAAAGCGATCGCGCATTTGATGGAGCCACGGGATCAGCCAGTCTTGTTCTTCCCGCCCCAGTTGCCCTTGCTCACCGCTGTGGGGGTTGAGTCCGGCGATCGCGATGTGAGGAGTTTCTAAGCCAAAATCTTGTTGGAGACACTTAAGCAACAACTCTAGTTTCTGAGTCATTAAATCTGCCGTTAGGGTTTCAGAAACCTTCTTTAAGGGAATATGAGTGGTTGCCAGCAGGGTTCGCAATGCCCAACCTGTGTGGGGCGATCGCGCCACAAACAACATGCCAAAGCGTTTGACTCCAGCGTGTTCAGCCAGGAGTTCGGTTTGTCCGGGGTAATAGTGCCCAGCGGCTTTCCACGCAGATTTTGCGATCGGGGCTGTGACGATGGCATGAAAATCACCCGAAAGCGTCTGGGCGATCGCCGACTCTAAAAATTGAAAGCTGGCTGCACCGCTGGCAGGATTGCCGTTCCCTAGGTGAATTTGCTGCTCAAGTTCGGGATCAAGTCCAACATCAAAAAAGGTGAGGTCATCCGGATCTGCCAATGGATCTTGGGTGCCCACGGCTTGCAATTGGGAATAGTTTTTTTCTAATAGCGCCCGACTGCCGATCACAGTGATCTCACAGTTTTGGATCTCACAGTTTTGGCGGATCTGCGGATCGGCCAGGGCTTTTAACACCACTTCACTGCCAATTCCAGCCGGGTCACCCAAAGGAATTGCTAAACGAGGAAGAAACAGAGGATGAGAGGGTTTATCCATTGTTACTGGAAGTGTGAGCAATCTAGTTTAGAATTCTTGATAAGAGTGATATTCATATTGCACGATTTAATTAACGCGATCGCATAAGGAGCAGCCAGTTCATGGGAGAAATTTTTACCTCTGCTATTTTGGCATCTAGCCTGATTTTGGTAGGGTTAGGACTAGGATTCGTCATGTTGAAAATACAAGGCGGCGAAGAATAAAAAGCCTAGTTGAAGGATGAATCATCTTTTCTGAGGCGATCGCTTTCATCCTTCAACACCCAACTTTTATGAATCTTCCGGTTCATCCAAATGCTCAGCCACTTCACGATATAAATTCAAAACGTGACTATCTTTTAGGTAATAGAACACATTTCGTCCTTGACGGCGATATCCCACCAGCCGCATCGTGCGGAGTGTGCGTAACTGATGAGAAACAGCAGATTCAGTCATTTTCACGGCTGCTGCCAGGTCGCATACGCACAGTTCTTGAAGTGCCAAAGCAGACAAAATTCTTAACCGATTCCCATCGCCTAGCAAACTAAAGAACTCTGCCATCCGTTGAGATTTTTCTAAGCTCAGAATGCCTTGATGAATGTGGCGAACCTGATTCAAATCAACGGGATGCTGAATAGTGCAATTAGGAGTATTGCTCACGCTTTTTTCCAGTTCTTTGGAAGAGAAATTTTTTGAAGAGATATTTATAGATGATTGCTTAAGCTTTGACATATTTTAGGAGAGTAGAAAGATAATGCGATCTGCGACCTTCCCAAAGCAGGTTTCCCAAAGCAGGAGAATAGGCTGTGGAAGATAGCTTGATTCCCGTAGAATGAGCTGACTTTAGTGACACATCAGGTAAAGATAGTTCAGTTTATCTTTAAACTACCTTAAGACAACTGTAACAGCATCGATCCAACTGCTACAGCGCCTCATAGACTTCTCATTCACTTTGGCAATGGTAACGGAGCAACCTGGGCAATCGGGAAACGTTAGCGACGTTTTTCACAGGAATACCCACGAGAATCGCGCGGGTTTCCATAAACTGCTCAGTAAGACAATCAAAAATCTAGTGCTATTCAGCAAATTTTCTTAGGGTATTCGTCAATTCTGATAGTATCTTATTAAAAGTTAAAATTTCTTTACTTAACCCCTCATGAAACTTTTAGTTGTTGGTGCCACAGGTACTTTAGGAAGACAGATTGCCCGACGAGCATTAGATGAGGGGTATGAAATTCGCTGCTTGGTGCGAAGCCCGAAGAAAGCAGCATTTTTGAGAGAATGGGGCGCTGAACTCGTAGTGGGAGATCTGTGCAAGCCGGAAACATTGCCGCCTGCATTAGAAGGAATCTCAGCGGTGATTGATGCTGCCACTGCTAGAGCAACCGATTCTTTGAGTATTCGGCAAGTCGATTGGCAGGGGAACGTCAATTTAATTCAGGCGGCAAAGGCGGCAACCGTGGAGCGATTCATTTACCTATCCATTTTAGATGCAGAAAAATATCCTGAGGTACCGCTATTAGAAATTAAGCGATGTGTTGAGTTATATCTTGCCGAATCGGGCTTAAACTACACCATTCTGCGCCCTTGTGGTTTTTTGCAGGGATTGATTGGGCAGTATGCGATTCCGATTTTGGAAAATCAATCTATTTGGGTCATGGGAACCGCTTCACCCACGGCATATATGGATACCCAAGATATTGCAAAGTTTGCGATTCAAGCGTTGAAGGTGCCTGAAACTGAGAATAAGTCCTTTCCGGTGGTGGGATCGCGTGCGTGGGGTGCGGATGAACTGATTCAGCTTTGCGAGAAGCTATCAGGGCGGGATGCCAGAATTACGCGCGTGCCGATTGGCGTAGTCAGATTTACGCGCCAAGTGACTCAGGTTTTTCAATGGACGTGGAATATTGCTGATCGGTTAGCGTTTGCCGAGGTAATTGCAACGGGTAAGCCTTTGGTGGCATCCATGGATGAAACCTATTCTGTTTTTGGGCTTGATTCTAGTGATACGACTACAGTAGAAAGCTACTTACAAGAATATTTTGAGCGGATTATGAAGAAGCTTCGAGAGCTAGATTACGACAAGCAGAAAAAGCAAAAGAAAAAATCAGACAAAGTGGACAAGAAGCGGAATTATCCCCGTTTTTAGCGATCGCACTCTTGACGGCTTGTGATTTAGCTGAAAAGCGATCGCTCACTCGTTTACCGAGAATGGTATAGTCCCTTATACCTCTTGATTAGCCCTTAGCCAAACCTTGACGTGCCTAAAGCTGGCATTATTTATAACGATATTAAGCCCGCTGCTTGTCGCATTGCCGAAGAAATCAAAGACAAGCTATTTTCTCGTGGCTGGGAAGTTCACATTGCCACAGGGGTCGGTGGAATTTTGGGCTACTCAAACCCAAGCGGTCCAGTTTGCAACACGCCCATCGATAGTCTCAATCCTCCTGGATTCGATCGCGATATGACCTTTGCGGTTGTTTTAGGCGGAGATGGCACGGTGCTGTCTGCCTGCCGACAATTAGCTCCCTATGGCATTCCGCTATTAACTGTGAACACTGGGCACATGGGTTTTTTAACTGAAACCTATGTGAATCAACTGCCGGAAGCATTGGAAGCCGTCCTCGCAGATCTCTATCATGTTGAAGAACGTTCCACGCTGCGGGTGCAACTCTTTCGCGATAAGTACCTATTGTGGGAAGCCCTATCTCTGAATGAAATGGTGATCCATCGGGAACCCCTGACCAGCATGTGTCATTTTGAAGTAGAAATTGGTCATCATGCACCCGTAGATATTGCGGCGGACGGGTTAATTATTTCTACCCCGACTGGATCGACAGCTTATTCGCTTTCAGCCGGTGGACCCGTGATCACACCCGGCGTGCCTGTGCTTCAGTTGGTGCCAATTTGCCCCCATTCTCTGGCATCCCGTGCCTTAGTGTTTGCCAATAGTGAACCGGTGACTATTTTTCCAGCCAACACGAATCGGTTGGTCATGGTGGTGGATGGCAATGGCGGCTGCTATGTGCTGCCAGACGATCGCGTCCGAATTGAGCGATCGCCATTTAATGCCCGGTTTATTCGGCTACAACCCCCAGAATTTTTTCATGTTTTGCGCGAAAAGCTGGGTTGGGGATTGCCCCACATCGCCAAGCCTACTTCAGTGGAGCTGCCTTAAAAAGGAACAAAAATCAAGCTACTAGAGTCGGAGTTCCTGGCAATCTACCCAAGAATACCAACTCACCTGGAAGATTATGTTACAACGGAGTGGCAATAGGAATTAATACTTAGTCCTCAGAACAAGTCATTTTACTGCCCTTTGTAAATCTTTCTATTCTGCTTATGAATCCCGCAACTGCCGATAGTACTCAAATTCTGTTAATCGAAACCGATGAGGCTCTAGCTCACAGTGTCAGCATAGACCTGCAAGAGTCGGGTTACGAAACCGCGATCGCCCAAGATGCTATCAGCGGTCTGCGAAAAATTGCAGAAGCGCAGCCGTTGTTAGTGGTGGTCGATCGCATGTTAGCAGGAGAATCAGGGATATGGTTTTGCAATCGTCTCCGGGCAACAGGAGCGCGAGTGCCCATCTTAATGTTGATGGCACGAGATACGGTAGAAGATCGGATTGCCTGCTTAGACGCAGGAGCCGATGATTATTTTCTCAAACCTTATCGCTCAGATGATTTTTTGAAGCTGGTACGGCTTTATTTAAAATCCGATGAAGAGACCACCGAAAAATTGCGATTTGGTGATTTAGGATTAGATCTGGCAACTCGGCGAGCGATGCGGAATAACCGCACGATTGATCTAACCATGAAAGAATTTGAACTGCTCAAATACTTAATGGAACACCCCCGCGAAGTGTTAACCCGCGAACAAATCTTAGAAAACGTGTGGGGCTATGACTTTGTAGGGGAATCGAATGTGATTGAGGTTTATGTCCGCTATCTGCGCTTGAAAATTGAAGATGAAGGCGAAAAGCGGCTGATTCAAACCGTGCGCGGAGTAGGTTACGTTCTTCGGGATGCGTAATGTTGAAGCTAATTTTCCAGAAGCAAAGGGAGCGGTGGAGTAAAATGGGCGATCGCACTCAGAGACGTTATGCACCAATCGTTTCAGGCGGTGTTTTAGTGCTTGGACTATGGATCAGCGGTTGTTCTTCTCCCGTGGCATCAGTGCCTCTTGACAACAAACCTCTCGAAAACAAGCCTCTCGAAAACAAGCCTCTTGAAAACAACAATACTCCTCAACCGTCAGAATTCCCTTTAGAGCTAGCTAAGGCTGGGCAAATGTTACCTGTTTCTGCCCAAGTTCAAGTTGGCGACCAATTGATTCAACTAGAAGTGGCGCGCACCGTTGAGCAACAGTCAATGGGATTAATGTATCGCACCGCGCTCGATGCCAACCACGGAATGCTGTTTCCCTTTTCGCCACCGCGTCCAGTTAGCTTTTGGATGAAAAATGTGGTGATTGATTTGGATATGGTGTTTCTGCGAAACGGGCAGGTTGTTTCCGTTTCCAGCAAAGTGCCACCCTGCAAAACAGAGCCTTGCCCAGTTTATGGTCCTCAAGACCTCATTGATCAGGTGATTGAATTGCGCGGCGGGCGGGCGGCAGAATTGGGCATCAAACCGGGCGATCGCCTCCCTGTGCAGTTTAATCCAAAAAATCCTGCCAAAGGCTCCTTGTAAGAACTCCATTAAAATTTATAGATCTTTTGATCTACAGTAATCGTTTGCTGTAAATATGCGCTACTCTTTCGTGAGACAGAGATGATCTTTGGCTAAATAGCTTAACCTGTTTGTTTATAAAACCTTTATTTAGAAGTTTTTTGCGTAGTGTATTGCGGTTCCAAACAGCTTTCTAAATAAAAAAATGCTTTGATGTGGGGATAAAAGTTTCAGATTGTGTTTCAGACGGTCAAAGGAATTGCGTTAGGACTGGCAAAAGTCAATCTATCTATAAATTCAAGGCTTTTGAGATCAATCAGTTCATAAATAGACGACTGTTGTGGGAGATAGAGTCGTATGGGTTCAGCAACATACACACATTTAATTCACTTTTTGCAGGAAGAGCTAGCGGTTTCTGCCTCTTCTATTTCGATCGCGCTTCGCCACGTAGAACAAGATCCAGGTCCATTGCCCATGATTCTGTGGCAATACGGTCTAGTCACTTTAGAGCAGCTAGACCGTATTTATGACTGGCTTGAAAATGCTTGAGTGCAGAGTACGAAGTTGAAATTCGGGCAGTGACTCCGAACCTCGAACCCCGAACCCCGAACCTCCAACTAGAGCTTTGTCATCACTTTTGCCGCCGCCGCAACTCCCGCACCCGGGGCAAAATTTTCATAGCCCAGTTCTTGCAAGGTCGCTTCTAAAGAGGCGATCGCCGCCAAAATATCGCGATCGCTGACGAAACCCAAATGTCCAATCCGAAAGATTTTGCCTTTCAGATGGTCTTGTCCACCCGCCAACACAATATCAAATCGTTTCTTCATCACAGAACGAACTTTTTCCGCATCCACTTGAGCAGGCATCACTGCTGTAATCGCAGCACTAGCGTTTTCATCGGGAGCAAACAGCGTCAGCCCCATTGCCTTCACTGCCGATCGCGTCGCTTGAGTCAGGCGCTGATGGCGCGCAAAAATGTTTTCTAACCCTTCCGCCTTCATCATCTGCAAGGCTGCCTGCAAGGCAAAAATTAGGTTGATTGCCGGTGTAAAGGGAGTGGTGTTCTTGGCAGAATCTTTTTTATATTTGCCCAAATCAAAATAGAATCGGGGCAATGTTGCAGTGGCATAGGCTTTCCAAGCTTTAGCACTAACGGCAACAAAGCTCAATCCCGGCGGCATCATATAGCCTTTTTGCGAACCCGACGCGACCACATCCAGACCTAATTCATCGGTCGGGATATTGACTGCGCCCAAACTGGTTACGGTATCCACAATAATCAACGCTTCTTCATGCGCTTTAACGTGACGATTGATGGCAACCAAATCGTTCAAAACACCCGTAGAGGTCTCGCTATGGGTGATGATGACGGCTTTGATAGTTTTGTCTTTGTCTGCTTCTAGTACGGTACGAAACTCTTCTGGATCGAGCGGCTTACCCCATTCTGCGGTGATTTTTTCAGTCTTCAGTCCGTAAGCATCGCAAACTTCCGCCCAGCGATCGCCAAACTTGCCATTGCAACCCACCAAAACGCGATCGCCCGGACTCAGGAAATTAATAATGCCTGCTTCCATTGCGCCTGTGCCGCTTGCCGCCAAAATCAGCAGATCATTCTGGGTTTGATGGAGCCACTTTAAGTTTTCTGTGACTTCTGCCATGATGGCGGAAAACTCGCCACTGCGGTGCCCGATTGGATGCTTTGCCATTGCCAACAGCACATTTTCCGGCACCGGGGTAGGTCCCGGAATCATCAGCATCAATTTATTGTCCATGCGCGCTCAGCCTCTCAAAAATTCAATGGTTCGCTCTTATATTTGAGGATTATATCTTTTCGCGATCGCCGCTCTATCGCGTAACGGTCAGAGTCTAGTCATAAATAGCCCTGATCGAAGCAATCATCTGGTCAAACTCTCAACCGTGGCGGCTAGATCGAGCAGCATTCAAATCTAATGAGCTACATTCAAAATCAAGCTGAGAAACTCAAAAAGCCTTGCAGGCTACAAAGTTTTCCAAGCGGTCTCCACAACCTCTCCCAAGCAACGGCGCTGCTGCCCATCGAGTAATGCATCGTCTGCCAAAACCTCGTGCATTAAATCCTCCAAAGATTGTCCATTGGAACGGGCGCTGTGAATCACCCCTGCGATCGCGGCGGCAATGAGTTCTTCACTGACTAACTCTTGTCGGAGTTCCTGAGGGCGGGTTGAAATAGAATAATTCATGGCAAAGATAACAACAGAAGCAATATTAAAACTAGGATGAGAAAGACTTAAAGATTTTCAGCGTGCGAACTTGTGCAGAGTTTAACGTTTTCAAGAATTTCTTAACCTGATTATTGGCGGCGGTTCACAGGAGTTGATAAACGCAGATGAAAGAAGTTCTTTACATTGAAATTCCTACCCCAGACACAGCAGCCGTTAAGCTCTGGCTACAAACCGCTTTTGAGCCTGCGATGGGCGAGAAAAGCATCACGCCGTCAGGAATTAAGATTTGGGCTTCTTCAACTACACCCCCGGTTAAGAGCATTTCCGAACCCGCGATTCCGAAAATGCCAGCGGAGCTTTCTACAGAAATACCTCCAGAAATCACCCTGCCCGATGAGCTTTCCATCTTTGTCTGGACTGTTCAGCGCACCACCTATCTAAAGGCGTTTCGCTGGAACAACCCGCTTCCCCGTGAGCAAGATATTTTAAGATACCTGATTAAAGCAATTCGGGAACAATTTCCCAATCATTATCCAGTTCCACCCAAGGTTGATTTGACTCAACAATCGATTTTTGCAGGGTTGGAGGGTCACTATCCCCTGACCGTCAAATATTTTCAAACGATGCCCAACGGCGAGTATGACTTAAAGCGAGTGTATTGGTGGGAGCAACGCTGGCGAGACAGTGTGCAAAATCCTCAGCAACCGCAGCAGGTGGTTTTTAGGGGGGAACAGGGAACAGGGAAGAGAGAGGAAACATATGATTTAATCTATTTGGGTGGAGCGTTGGGTGTGATTCATGCGGCGGTGATGGCTCGGTTGGGCTATCGGGTGCTGCTGATTGAGCGGTTGCCGTTTGGCAAGATGAACCGAGAATGGAATATTTCTCGCAGTGAGTTTCAAAATCTGATCGATCTGGGGTTGTTTACGCTAGCTGAGTTTGAAAGCGCGATCGCCCGTGAATACATAGATGGATTTCATAAGTTTTTTGATGCCAATAATCCGCCTCAAGCAAAAGCTCCGGTCTTGCATACTCCGACGGTGCTGAATGTGGGCTTAGATGCCGAAAAACTGCTGCGACTGTGTGGCTCCAAACTGCGGGAGCATGGCGGCGAAATTTGGGATGAAACAGAATTTATTAAAGCAGATGTGGGTGCGGCTCAAGTCACGGTGCATTGTCAGCATTTGCCCACTCAAACGGTAAAAGAAGTCAGCGGTCGGCTGTTGATTGATGCCATGGGCACCGCCTCACCGATCGCGTGGCAACTCAATGGCGGACGCACCTTTGATAGCGTCTGTCCAACGGTGGGGGCAGTGATTTCTAGCGGGTTTGAACCCGGCGTATGGGATCAGCGCTATGGCGATGTGCTAAACAGCCATGGAGATATTTCGCGGGGGCGGCAGTTAATCTGGGAACTGTTTCCAGCGGAAGGGGAAGAGTTGACCGTTTATCTATTTCACTACCATCAAGTGAATCCGGTGAATCCTGGCTCTCTATTGGAAATGTATGAAGATTTCTTTGCGATTTTGCCGGAATATCGCCGTTGCGATATGGAAAAACTGGTCTGGAAAAAGCCGACGTTTGGCTATATTCCAGGACACTTTAGCGTGGGCAGTCGCGATCGCACCGTGGCGTTTGATCGGCTAATTGCCATTGGTGATTCTGCTTCCCTGCAATCGCCCCTCGTGTTTACTGGCTTTGGCTCCCTCGTGCGAAATCTACCCCGCCTGACGCACCTGCTAGATACCGCCCTCAAACACGATTTGCTGAGTGCCCGTCACCTGAACCAAATTCGCGCCTTCCAGAGCAATGTCGCGGTGACCTGGCTATTTTCTAAAGGCATGATGGTGCCAACCGGAAAATTTATCCCGCCAGAACGAGTTAACGCGATGCTCAACACGTTCTTTGGCATTCTGGCAGGCGAATCTCCCGCGATCGCCGAAGCCTTCATCAAAGACCGGGTGAGTTGGCTGCAATTTAACCGGATGGCATTGACGGCTGCCTGGAAAAATCCGGCGCTGTTGCTGTGGATTTGGCAACTGGCAGGCGCAAAAGATTTGCTACGCTGGCTCGGCAGCTATTTAGATTTCACATTGCAAGCGTTTATTAGTGCGCTGTTTGCCAGTTGGTTTCCCCGTTGGATACGCCAAATTCAGCCCTGGATAGAATTTAAGTTCCCAGATCTGTGGCTTTGGTTGCTCGCACGCAGTTACGCCATGACGGATGGCATGGGCAAACCCCAAGCGACTGGCAAAAAAGCCGGAGGATTTAGCGTGGAGCGCGATCGCCCCATGGCTACCCAATCGCCCAGCATTTCACCCGTGCCCGAATCAACGATGGACTGTAAAAGTATGGACTGCAAAAGCCCCTAATGTGCCGCATGTCGGAAGGACGGTAAATCTACGGCTGACATTGAGTTCAGCTTTTTAGCAGGGCGAAAGGGATACAGGATGGGCGAGGGACAGGCGTTCCGCGAAGTGTCACTGGTTTGAGGCAGGCTCGGTGAAGACTCCACCGTTTCTTCCGGTGCGACTGTCTTTTTTTCAATCTTTTTCCCAAACTGAGACAGATTCGCGTTTGTAGGGTCTGGCGCAGTTTTTGGCGTAGGCTCAGAGTGTGACGCAGGGTTCACAGCCTTAATATTTGGCGGGTTAGTGTTTGGCGGGTTAGTCGCCTTTTTTTCAATGTAGGCAAAGAAATCTAGGGAAAGGGGCTTTGCGGTGGAGGCGCGATCGCTCTTGTTATTCTTCGTGACCGTTGTCTCATCGCTCAATCCTGCATCCTCCACCATTGCATCGCTTGCCAAATTAGCAGCATGTTGAAATGGATTGGATGGCACAGGCGATCGCTCCACGGCTTGATTCAATAAGTCCGACGTAGCAGCAGATTCCACCGTCGAATCCGGCTCAATGAGTTTGGCTAAATCTGCCCATAAATTATCTTCGCGATCGCCAGATTGGCTCAAAGCGTGGGGTTGCGAGTCCGCTGTTGCTGCCGAAGGTTTTTGATGTGCTGCGGATTTTTTAGGGCGAGGGGGATGCAATAACGGCGGCAAAACATTCTTTGCGATCGCTCGAAGTTCCAAGGCAGGAGCCTTCATGACAGCAGCCTCACCCGCCTCCAAAAATGGACTAAGGTCAAAAACTGCTGAGTCGGCAGCGGGTTCCACCGCAAAAGATTGAGGCTCACTTTCAGCCTGCCGAGGGAAAAGCAAACTCATCGATTGAGACACATCGTCAGAAGTGATAACTCCTAGGGGCGCATGGGGCGGCGCACTTATTGGCACAGACCCAGCATTACCCTCAGCAGATTGTCTCCCGTGACTCACCATTGAAGAAACTTGAATCGACGCGAATTCAACCTCTTGAATTGGCGTGATGTCTACCCCTTCTATGGGTTGCTGGTCTGCCATCAACAGCTTAGAAAACAGATTGAGTAAACCATGTTCCTCGCCCCGGCAATTGGCATACGCCCGCGAATCGGCTGATCCTCCCTGCGACCAAGGCTGCACAGGCTGCACTTTAGGAATAAAAGGAGTGGCAGAATCAGAAGCAATCGGTGAAATTAAATCAGATGGGGCGATCGCCCCCTCCGGCACCGATCCCATCTCCAAGCTTTTTTCTAAAGCGGCTTTAAACTGGAGGGCTTGCCGCTGTTGGCGATGCAACCGCATTCGCAAATCCCGACACACATTTTCTGCCTGCAACACCAATTGCACTTGCTCGTTATATCGCTGCTGAGTGATGGCACAATCGCGCTCTAAGTGGGCAATGCGTTCTTGACCACTTTCCAACTGTTCACTGAGCGTTTCGACTAAAATTTGCTGACGATGCCCCAGTTTCTGAGACAAGTCTAATTCCTGAGAGAGTTGGCTAATTTGCTGATAAATAGAACTTAATTCTTCAGACTTCAACACTGACGGAGCCGCAGCCACTTCAGACTCCTTGCAGTAAAAGCGAGTGACTTCTAGCTGTAGCTCCACCTGCGCCTGTGCCAAATCGCGCTCTAGCTGACCGACTTGGGCGCGAAACGTTGAATTTTCTTGCTGTAAACGATCGACTAGATTTCTCACATCCGACTGAGGATCTTCTGACTGAAGATTTTCCGACTGAGGATCTTCTGACGAACTCACTGCTGAATTCAAAACACTTGACTGAGTAGACTCACTCACAGACTGCCCTGTATGAGAATGCCCTGTATGAGATAGCTTAGCCAAACTCATTGCATCTGGAAATTCGACCGGATGCCAATCCGCCATTTCTAGCGGGAGTCCTACGGAAAGCGGCGCTAACGTTTCACGCATCGCCTGATGCAAAGACTCACCCGAAGCAACATTGCCACTCCGCTGTGGAGTGAGATCTTCCTGTGCAACAGGCATCTTTGCAGTCCTTGTAGCCTTGGGTAATCTCGAATCTGGATCGTGGTTTGAACTAACCGCTTCACTCATAGCTCTGAATCCTGAAAGATAGGAAATCTAGATAGACCAACCAGCGCGATGCTAATGATATATCCGCTTTTGCAATTTGCGCCCTACTTTAAGGCTGCCTCTGGCTGAAAACTTCTGAATAATACCCGAAATTTACAGATAAGAACCTTACGATGCTAAATCCCCCCACTGTATTACCATAGAAAAACTGGATTCGGCGAATTGTTAAGCAATAAATACGAAAGGGCGATTGGAGTGCGCCGCAACAGATGATTTTGGAGCCTAACTGCCGAGGTGCTGACCCATGATCACTAGGTCGCTATGCCCCGATTCAAACTCGGCGATCGCGGGGAGATAGCCCCATTGCTCAAACCCAAAATTTTTGAACAGTTTCAGGCTGGGTTCATTGTTGGCAAAAATGCAGCCCACTAGATTTTTAATGCCTAACGCGGGACTACGGGCGATCGCTGCTTGCAGCAGAACCCGCCCAATTCCTTGCCGCCGATACTGTGGAGAAATATAAATGCTCAGCTCAGCCGTTTTGTCGTAGGCTTTGCGAGCAGAATAAAAAGATTGAAAGCCCAACCATCCCGCAATCTCACAGCGAGTGCCCTCTTTCAAGGAATTGCACTCCCTCTCTTGTTCAATGCTTGGATCTTCAATGCTTGGCTCGACCACCCATAATGGGCGACGGTTGGGAGTATGACTGTGAAACCACGATAGGCGACTCTCCACAGAGATCTCCTCCATATCGGCAGTTACTAAGCGGCAGGAAACAGTGGAGTTATAAATTTCAACGATCGTAGGCAAATCCGCTTCCACCGCATCTCGAATGATCATGCTTCTCTGTTGAACCGTTAATTCTGGCTGGCAATCTATCACAAACAGGACTCTATATCGGTACTTCAAAAGCATTCATGGCATGGTTATTTCATGGCATGTCTATTTCATGGCATGTCTATGAAATGCGCAATGGGGCAGTAGAACGCCAGACGCGATTCCCGTAGGGAGTCCTATGGAAAGCTTCGCTAACGTTTCACGAATCGCGTTTTTCGTCCCTTGACCGACTAAATTCCAAAAAACTTCGTTGAATGTTTGACAAATGGGCTGGTAATTGACACAATAAGAAGCACCTCTAAAAGAGGAACTGCATGGGACTGTAGTTCAATTGGTTAGAGCACCGCCCTGTCACGGCGGAAGTTGCGAGTTCGAGCCTCGTCGGTCCCGTTTTTCACAGCCTTGGATATCAAGCATTGGGCAGCAAAATCCTTTCAGGGATTCCAACACGGTGCGTATGCCCTACTGGTGTGACTTTAGGTAAATATCGTAACTTCAGATAGATAGTATCGTTTGAAGAACTCATTTCTAGCCGCAACCCAAATCAGGGCAAGCACTTTCAGCGGAAGAGTCGGCGCAGGGCTGCAAAGTTCAGATAGCATGGAGAGATTACAATTTTTGAGAGTGCTGCTGTGACCGTTCGTGTTCGTATTGCTCCTAGTCCCACTGGTCGGCTTCACATTGGCACGGCGCGGACTGCCGTTTTCAATTGGCTGTTTGCGCGTCACCACGGCGGCACCTTTGTCTTGCGAATTGAAGATACCGATGTGGAGCGCTCCAAGCCAGAATTTACCGACAATATTAGACAAGGCTTGCAATGGTTAGGGCTGAACTGGGATGAAGGTCCCTTTTTCCAAAGCCAACGCCTGGAATTATATGGTCAAAAAATTCAGGAGTTGCTGGATCAAGGCTTGGCGTATCGCGCCTACGATACACCCGAAGAACTGGATGCGATGCGAGAAGCCCAGAAGGCAAACAGTGAAGCACCGCGTTACGATAATCGCCATCGGAATTTAACGGCGGAGCAACAGGCGGCTTACGAGGCAGAAGGTCGGACAGCGGTGATTCGGTTTAAGATTGAGGGCGATCGCGAAATCACCTGGAATGATTTAGTCCGCGACACCATCACCTGGAAGGGGCAAGATCTCGGCGGCGACATGGTAATTGCTCGTGCGGCTTCTGCCACCAGCATTGGGCAACCCCTCTATAACTTTGTTGTTGTAGTGGATGACATCGACATGGCGATATCTCATGTGATTCGCGGTGAAGACCACATCGGCAATACGCCCAAGCAAATTCTGCTGTATGAAGCCATGGGTGCGACGGTGCCAGAGTTTGGGCACACGCCACTGATTTTGAACGAGCAAGGCGCAAAACTTTCCAAGCGAGACGGAGTAACTTCCATTTCAGATTTTCAGAAAATGGGCTATGTTGCCCCTGGATTGGTCAACTACATGACCCTGTTGGGCTGGTCGCCACCCGATTCGACCCAAGAGATTTTCACCCTAGAAGAGGCTGCGAAGCACTTCAGCTTCGATCGCGTTAACAAAGCCGGAGCCAAGTTTGATTGGGATAAGCTCAACTGGCTCAACAGTCAATATCTTCATGCCATGCCCGTGGTTGAGTTGACCGATTTGCTGATTCCCTATTGGCAAACCGCAGGCTATGAATTCGATGGGACGGGCGATCTCCCTTGGTTAGAGCAAGTCACTGCCCTGATTGGTGCCAGCCTGACCCGCTTAGATGATGCCGTTGCCATGACGCGCTATTTATTTATTGCCGATGCGCCGATCAACGAAGAGGGCGCAAAGAAATTACAGCAAGCAGGCTGTGCTGAGGTAATCAAAGGCATTATTGCGGCAATTCCTGCCCACACGCCCTTGACGGAAACCAACGCGCCGGAGGTGATCAAGCAGGTCGCCAAGGATTTGGGGCACAAAGAAGGACAACTGAAGCCGATTTTGCGGGTGGCTTTGACAGGGGAAACCAAAGGACCGGATTTGATCCAGTCTTGGCTGCTGCTGCATCAACAGGGTTGGGATATTGCCCGACTGCAAGCCGCGTTGCAGATTGCCCAATAAGGAACTCTTATTGGGCGCTATCGTCATCAAGAGCTAGCAGTTGAACGAGCATCAATTATGGCAACCCGAATCAATTTCAATCGACCTTTCAGCCGACCCAAATGGAAGAGGGGCTTGGTGGCGATCGCCACTGTTGCCACCACGCTGAATGTCTGGGCTTACATGGCTCAATCGCAGCCAGCCAGTGTCAATCTCAGCCCCCAATTTTCTCCCGTCGAACTTCGTGGCAATACGGGTGGCTCCACGCCAGTGAATGAAATGACCGGACGAGCCGCCACCCCTACCGGACCTTGCACAGGCTTTGCCAACGCCGCACCGTCTCATACGGTTGTTCTCAAAGGGTTTACTGAGTCGCTCAGCATTTTGGTCGAAAGCTCAGAGGATACCGCGATCGCGATTCGAGGACCCGGTGGTGTTTGGTGTAACGATGATTTTGTGGGCAAGAATCCGGGTGTAACCGGGCAATGGCTTGCTGGCAAGTATGAAATCTGGGTCAGTTCATACGCTAAGAATCGGACTGCGCCTTATGTGTTGAGGATTAGGCGATAGAAGGGAATAGGGGATAGGGAATAGGGAACAGCAGTCAACTCCGAACTCCGAACTCCGAACCCTGATCAGGTTAAAAATCGTGCCAAATCTGAATTTTGGGTGACAGGAATGCCAAGATGAAGGTGATTTTTGGCTGAACTGCCGCAATGCTGACAATTTACTGGTTTTGTTTTGCGATCGGGGGAGTGTTTGTGCTTCTGGCAATGCTAGGAGGACTGGATCATTTTGATTTTGACCACGATTTTGATCATGACTTCGACCATAGTTTTGATCTCGATGGTCATCTCGACACGGATGTTGAGCTAGTTGATCCGGGAAGTGGCGATCGCAACGAGCCGCTCCTGCCCCGGACTCGCAACCCTTGGGGTTGGTTGGGGATAATGAAAAGCCTCAAGTTTTGGACGTTTGGCATTTGCTTTTTTGGGCTGACGGGACTGGTGTTATCCAGTTTATCGGTGGCATTGCCTGCGGTAGTAGTGGCGATCGCGGCTGTTCTTATGGGAATTCTTTGTGGCGGACTAGTATCGGGCATCCTGCGGGCATTACGCCGCCAGCAAGCAGACAGCCTCGTTCGATCTGCTGATTTGGTTGGCATCGCCGGAACGGTCGAAGTGCCGTTCAATGCTACCAGTCGAGGAAAAGTACGGCTACACATCAAAGGCAGCATTCTCGACGTAATTGCCTACACCGACGAAGCCAAAGAATTTCAGTCGGGCGAACAGGTGCTCGTCGTGGGCATTGACCAAAATCGGCTGTGGGTCGTTTCTGCGGCTAGTTTGACATCCAGTCAGGAATAATCGGCTCAGAAGAGGTAGATCAATCAATAGATTGATGAATTGTGACTCCCACCTTTTCTGAAACCTGAAACTCGGAATCTGTCCCCTATCCCCCTCACTATGCCCTCACTATGAATGACTCTCCTTACCTCTCTCAAATTCCTATCGCCCAAACGCCAGATCGCGTGACGGTGCAGCTTGCTCAGGCGGAATCCACTCCATCCGCTGCGCCTGATACGAATGAGTCAGGCTGGTTGACGGCTCCGGCGATCGCCCTGTCGATCGCTGGGGTAATTCTGATCGCCTGGTTTATCAAACGCTTCATGCAAATCTGCAACCCCAACGAAATCCTGATTTTGTCGGGTCGTAAGCACCGCACTAAAGAGGGTGAAGATGTCGGCTATCGGGTGATTTTTGGCGGACGGGTGATTGCGATTCCGATTTTGGAAACCGTCAAGCGAATGGATGTCACCAGTATGCCCGTGACCGTGGAAGTCAAAAATGCTTACTCCAAGGGGGGTACGCCGCTGCATATTCAGGCGATCGCCAATGTCAAACTTGCAAGCGATCCGGCAGTAGTGGGTAACGCGATCGAGCGGTTTTTAGATCGCGATCGCTCTGAAATTACCCGTGTGGCACGAGAAACCCTGGAAGGCAATCTGCGCGGGGTTGTTGCCATGCTCACGCCAGAACAGGTGAATGAAGATCGGCTTCAATTTGCTGAACGGATTGCTCAAGATGTTACTCGTGATTTGGTCAAGCTAGGGCTGCAACTTGATACTTTTAAAATCCAAAATGTGGCGGATGATGTGGATTATCTGCGATCGATTGGACGTAAACGCATTGCTCAGATTATTCGCGATGCCGAAATAGCCGAAGCCGCAGCGTTGAGTCAGGCAGATCGGATTGAAGCTGACTGTCAACAGCAGTCTGAAGTTGCCAAATCGCAGGCACTCGCAATCATTCAGCAACGGCAAAACGAACTGCGGAAGGTGAAAGCCGAGCTAGAACAACAGGCGAGATCGGAAGAAGAACGCACGAAAGCCGCCGAAAAAGAAGCAAGGGCACGCGCCGAGCAAGAGTTTCAGACAGTTCGGGCAGAGCTAGAACGGCTGCGCCTGGAAGCCGATCAGGTGTTACCCGCCGAAGCCGATCGCGAAGCCAAAACCTTTCATGCCAAAGGAGCCGCCGCCGAACTGGCAGAAAATGCCAAAGCCTCGGCACTGGTGAACGATATGCTCTCGGAAGTGTGGCAGACAACAGGTGTAGATGCGGCAGAGGTCTTTTTGATTCAGCAAATTGAAATGGTATTGCAAGAAGCTGCCAAAATCCCCAATCGTCTGCACCTGGAAAACATCAACGTGATTGACAACGGCGATGGCAAAACCCTCGCCAGCCTAATGAATGTCTATCCCGAAATTGTTCGTCAGTTTCTCGATCGCGTCGATCAAACCTTGGGAATTGATGTGGCAGCTACCCTCAACCGCCAGCGCGATCGCAAAAATAATTAATACTCTTCCATTCTACAAAGGTCATAGGAGCAACCATGTTTGAATCGATCATTGCCCTACTGGGAATTTTGGGCTTGGGAACGGGCGCTGGCTTATTCGTCATTCGCAACCTTTATTACATTTGTCAGCCCAACGAAGTGCTGATTTTTGCCGGAAGTTCCCACGAGCTTGCTAACGGACGTAAAGTTGGATATCGCCTAGTTAAAGGCGGCAGCAGTGTGCGAGTGCCGTTGCTAGAACGGGCGCTGCGGATGGATTTGAGCAACATGATTATTGATCTCAAAGTTGCGAATGCTTATTCTAAAGGTGGCATTCCGTTGAAAGTGGAAGGGGTTGCTAACATCAAAATTGCTGGAGAAGAACCCGCGATTCACAACGCGATCGAGCGTTTATTGGGTAAAAGCCGCGCCGAAATTGAACAAATGGCGAAAGAAACACTGGAAGGCAACCTGCGCGGGGTGCTTGCTAGCCTCACGCCAGAGCAGGTGAATGAAGACAAAATCGCCTTTGCCAAAAGCTTATTGGATGAAGCCGAAGACGACCTGGAAAAATTGGGGTTGGTCTTAGACACGCTGCAAATTCAAAATATTTCCGATGATGTCCGCTATCTCGACTCGATCGGGCGCAAGCAGCAGGCAGATATGCTGCGTGACTCCCGGATTGCAGAAGCCCAAGCAAAAGCAGAGTCTGCCATCCAAACCTCGGAAAACAGCAAAGTCACCTCGCTTAGCCGACTCGATCGCGATCTGGGAATTGCCAAAGCCGATGCCCAACGTCGCCTCACTGACGCAACCACCATGCGCGATGCCGTGATTGCCGAAGCGATCGCCGAAATCGCTTCTGAACTTGCCCGGATTCAAGCCGAAGTGCCCGTGCAGCAAGAACGCATCAAGCAGGTGAAACAGCAGTTACAAGCCGATGTGATCGCTCCCGCTGAGGCGCAATCCAAGCAGGCGATCGCTCAAGCCCAAGGAAACGCCGCCAAAATCCTGGAAGACGGTAAAGCTAGAGCCGAAGGCACCCTACGCCTTGCCGAATCTTGGCGCGATGCGGGTTCCAATGCCCGTGATATCTACCTATTGCAACGCTTAGAAACCCTGCTCAAAACTCTCACTGCCGCCGTTCCCGATATCACTGTGCAAAATATCACCCTGGTAGACAGCAGCAAAGCCAACACCGCCACCCAACTCGCCACCTTCATCGAGCAACTCCGCCAAACCACCGGCATCGACCTCGCCAAAACCGTGCAAAGCCTGTCCACCTCACCACAAAACCAGCTTCCTGTTGAACCTTTAGATCATTGAAATCAGTAAAAATTGAAGCGATCGTCTCTTTCCTCCCAAGCGAGATCGCCGATCTATTCAGAGGGCAGAACACCTTTAACCGACGTATGCAGCGAAAGCGATTTAGTACCGGACACTCGATCTGATGCAGCAACACACCCAGCGCTGTTTCCCTTTCAGCCGAATGGGGCATTCTAAAAACATCCCACTTCATTGGCAAGCATTGCTGTTATGAGTCAGTGTATCAATCCTGCTTGTCTTACCCAAAACGTTACTAACGCCAAATTCTGTATCCAATGTGGTGCAAAATTGCTGCTGGTGGATCGCTATCGAGCAAGCAAAATTTTGGGGCAAGGAGGATTTGGTCGCACTTTTAAGGCGATCGATCAGCACAAACCCAGCCAGCCTGTCTGTGTGATCAAACAGTTTTTACCCCAAGGAGAAGGAGCCGCGTTTCTACAAAAGGCTAGCGAATTATTTGCCCAGGAAGCCAGACAGTTAGAGGCATTGGGAAGCCATGACCAGATTCCTGCGCTCTACGCCTACTTCAGCGTAGACAATCGGCAATATCTGGTGCAAGAATTTATCGAGGGACAAACCCTGCAACAGGAATTAGATTCTGAAGGCGTTTTCACCGAGCAAAAGATCCGCCAACTTCTGACCAGTGCGCTGCCTATTCTGCACTTCATCCACAGCAAGAAGGTGATTCACCGGGATATTAAACCAGACAATGTGATTCGCAGACCCTCTGGACAACTGGTACTAGTGGACTTTGGAGCCGCTAAACAGATGATCAACACTCGCCTCACGGCAGTGGGCACCGTGATTGGCTCTGCTGAATTCGCCGCGCCCGAACAATCGCAGGGAAAACCGCAATACGGCAGTGACCTCTACAGCCTGGGCGTAACCTGCCTGCATCTGCTGACCCAGATTTCCCCCTTTGATCTTTATGACCCTTTGGAAGATCACTGGGTCTGGCGCGATTACCTAGTCAACAATCCCGTCAGTCCCCAATTGGGCAAGATTCTGGAAAAACTGGTAGCCAGAGTTTTTAGGCAGCGGTATCAATTCGCTCAGGAGGTGCTGGCAGATCTCAACCCCACAGCAACCCGCCACCAAACCGCTCCACCGCTACCAAGCGCCGCCAACTTGCCCCAAGGCACTCCGCGTCCAGCATCCCCACAGTTCCAAAATTACCAGGAGACTTTACCCGGAAATGTAGGGCTGGAAATGATTGCCATCCCTGCCGGAAAGTTTCTAATGGGGTCTGCTGATGGGGAAGGAGAGAACAATGAACGTCCCCAACATCCAGTAACGGTGTCTGCATTTTATCTGGGCAAATATGCCATTACGAATGCTCAATGGAAAGCGGTAATGGGCACGGAGCCAGACTCACAGTTAGGAGAGAAATTTTGTGATGAAAATAAACCTGTAATTTATGTGAGTTGGGATGAAGCTCAGGGATTTTGTCAGAAAATATCTCTAAGAAGTGGACGCAATTACCGTTTGCCGAGCGAAGCGGAATGGGAATATGCCTGTCGTGCTGGTAGCCAAACCGCCTATTCCTTTGACGATGCCGCGCAGCAACAGCAACTTAGTCAATATGCCTGGTATGGCGGTTTTTATGGCCGGAATTATAAGGAGCGGACTAAGTCAGTGGGGCGAAAGCAGCCGAATAGATTGGGGCTATATGATATGCACGGCAACGTTTTTGAATGGTGCCTCGATCACTGGCATACGAATTACCAGGGTGCTCCCCTTGATGCCAGTGCCTGGATCTCAGGCGGGGATATCGGTTGCCGTCTCTTGCGCGGTGGTTCGTGGTACGACTCTCCGGAGTACTGCCGCTCTGCCTATCGAGGTAAGCTCAAGCGCGACGCTCGGAATAACAGTATCGGCTTTCGCGTTGTTTGTGCAGTTCCGTAGCTTTACTTTCCATATAGTGACTCTGTAAACCTTGACTCTCTTCTCTTTTTTACGCTAAGCGCCTTGTTTTTTGGCTGCTTCACCGCAAATTAGCAATTTCAAGGACAAGGAGTGATTCGCAAAGCCCTTCGTGCAATTCATCAGTGGGAAGTGAGTCAAGAAATGATCGCGATCAATAGGTTCCCAAACGATGCTAGGGCAATTTAATTTGAGAGTGCGATCGCGTTGGAATTAGCAGGTGCGATATATGCTTTGCACAGACAGCGAGATCGCGCCCCTCTTTCAAAACTTGCTCTTCTCTGCTTCACAACTTGAGCGATCGCTCCTCTCTTCCACGAACAGGAGCGATCGCTCGCGCTAAACTGTTGATACGAAGCAGCATGAGAAATTTGAGATGAAAATTAAGGCGATTATTTGGCAGGAGGACGGGGTTTGGTGTGCGTCCGTACCCGCTCTTCCGGGTTGCCACACTTGGGGAGAAAGCTACGAGCAACTACTAGAAATGTTAGAAGACTCTATTCAGGGCTGGCTTGAAGTTGCGGGACAACAAGAAACCCTTGAACCAGAAAAACAGTTGATTGAATTAACTGTATGAAGTCTATTTCTGGTAGAGCGTTGTGCAAGATTGTTGAGCAATGCGGCTGGGAGTTAAAACGAATTACTGGTAGTCATCACATCTATGCTAAAGAAGGTGAAACGGTGATTCTTTCAATTCCGGTTCATAGCAATCGAGATTTACCGACTGGCACTTTGAGAAGCATTCTAAAAGATGCTGGATTGACAGAGAAAGATTTAGATTAACTGGAGTGCCATCCCGTAACGTGGCTGTCGCGATCGCGTTTCTCCTTCACAACTTGGGGCGATCGCTCGATATTGTGAGGATCGTCATTTAGATCCAGGCAATGAATCAGCAATAACTTTGGCATTCAATAACGTCAAAATGCGATCGCGCCTTTTATCTTTTACCTGAGAAGTGAGAAATCTGGGAAAATTTAGGCATGATCTACTAATCATGCTGATTTTGATAGCAAAGACATGATCAGATCTATGGGTGCGATTTAAGGCTGATTGATAATTTGCTATTTACCCAAAAACAATGTCGGAAACGCTGCTGAATCACCGTTATCGATTGCTTCATGTGCTGGGAAGCGGCGGCTTTGGGCGCACCTATGTTGCTGAAGATATTCAACAGGTGGGACAGCCCAAGTGCGTTATTAAGCAACTCAAGCCGGTTAGCCAAGATCCGGTGTTTCTGGGGGTTGCCCGTCGTTTGTTTTTGAATGAGGTGGAAATCCTCAGACGATTGGGCGGACACGATCGTATCCCTGCTCTACTGCAAGACTTTGAAGAAGACGATCAGTTTTATTTGGTGCAGGAGTATGTTGAAGGGCTGCCGTTGAGTGAAGAACTAGCCGCCTTAAAGCATTTGGAGGAAGCAGAAGTCGTTGCGCTGCTGCGAGATGTGTTGGAAATTTTAGAATTTGTCCACCAGCACAACATTGTCCATCGCGACATTAAACCCAGCAACTTAATTCGACGGCAGCACGACCGACGCATTGTGCTGATTGACTTTGGCGCGGTCAAGGAAATGCAGACTCAACTGCTGCAAGGGACGGGGCAGACTAACCTAACCGTGGGCATTGCCACTCAGGGCTATGGTCCCACTGAGCAACTGGCGGGTAAACCTCGCTATAACAGCGATATTTATGCCTTGGGCATCACCGCAATTCAGGCGCTCACGGGGTTGCACCCGTCCCAATTGCCGACTCACCCCACGACGGGGGAAGTCATTTGGCGCGATCGCGCAGTGGCAACTCCGTGGCTTGCCCGGATTCTTAATCAAATGGTGCGCTATCACTTCAATCAACGCTTTCAATCCGCGAGCGATGTGCTGCACGCCCTCGACCAAACTGCTTTGGCAGATGCTCCAACGCTGGGCAGCGATGAAACACTGGTGCCGCCCACCTGGATGGGTGCCTCGGCAAAAGAGGTGCCGCAGTCTGACATCACTTACGTTCCCGCCACACCACGCCATCGGCGAACGGTGGCGACCCTGGCGATTGGCACTATCAGCCTGGTTGCGATCGCCCTTGTGACTGGAGCCAGAAGCCTGGGCTGGTTACAACCCCTAGAAATTGCTGCCTACGACTGGAAGATGCGAAATAGACCGGAGCCGGAACCCGATCCGCGTTTGCTGGTAGTGGGGATTACTGAAGCAGATATTCAGGCACAAAAGCGGTTTCCGCTGTCTGATGAGACGATCGCGGCAACGATTTCCCAACTTCAGCGCCATCAACCGCGAGCGATTGGGCTAGATATTTTTCGAGATATTCCCCAACCGCCAGGGCGATCGCAACTACTGACTGCGCTGAAAGCCCCCCAACATTGTGACGATTACCAATCTGGGAACCCCGATTACCCCTGCGCCGCCCGGTGTTCCTAGCGATCGCGTCGGGTTTAATGATGTGGTGCTAGATGCCGATAGCGTGGTGCGGCGCAATCTGATGTTTGCCGATGTCAACAACACCCCGTTTCAGTCCTTTTCGTTGCGCCTCGCGGCACTATACCTAGCCAAAAAGAGTATTCAGTTGCAGCCCAGTCCGAGCGATCGCACCGTCGTCCAGCTAGGCACCGTCCCCTTTCCGCCCCTCAGCAAAAACGCAGGCGGCTATCAAGATCTAGATGATCAAGGCTATCAGGTGATGCTGAACTATCGCGGACGAACCGTGGCTCAGCAGGTGAGTCTTAGCCAAGTATTAAATGGGCAGGTGCCGCCGGAGCAAATTAAAGATCGAATTGTGCTAATTGGCACGACCGCCGCCAATGCCAAAGATCTATTTCTGACCCCGTTCAGCCTGACCGAAAAAGAAAATTCTCGTCTTCCCGGCGTGCTCATCCACGCTCAAATGGTAAGCCAGCTTTTAACGGCTGGACTCGATGGCAAATCGTCTATTTGGTATTGGTCTAATGGGCTTGAAATGGTATGGATCGGCGGCTGGGCATTGTTGGCAGGTGCGATCGCCTGGTTGGCGGTGCGTCGTCCGGTTTGGGTGCTGCTCGGCGAAGCGGGACTGATTGCGATCGTGGTTATTGTGGGGATTGGCGTGTTTAGTGATCAAGGCTGGATTCCCATGATTCCACCCGTTTTGGCAATTATTTTGGCAGGCGGCGGAGTTGCCGTTTACCGAATGACGAAGGGCGAATGATACCGTTTTGAATTTTGTTCGCGTAGCGTCTCCGTAGGAGATATTTTGAGTTTTGTTCGCGTAGCGTCTCCGTAGGAGATATTTTGAATTTTGAGTTGCAAGACAAAGAAACATTGGCGCTTCCAGCAGATCATCTGTCGCGTTTCAATTTCAAATGGGTATGACTTGCAAAACTGCATCAGTTCATCGTTAACCAGCGCTACAATCTCCAAAGGAACTGTCTGGTTCTCACTCTTCAGTTTCTCATCCTGTTTTTGGCAAAGGAGCCTTGCAATGTTTTTCGACGAACTCACCCCTCTCTTCAAAGAACTGACTCAACAGCCCGTTGCTTTCATGGGAGGATTATTTTCTGGACTGCTGCGACTCAATCTTTCTGATGATCCCATCAAAAGCTGGCTCGATAAGCAAAGCGGCTCCCCTTCCTATTCCACGGCAGTTCGCAATGGCAATGGACCTCAGTCTATTTCGATTGATTAGGGTCTGTCTTGCTACTGACAATACTGCCTGACTGCTTTGACTAAATCATCTGGGGTGCCAATGTCTAAATAGGTGCCCCGCTCAAAGGGTTCAGCCTCTACCCAAAGCCCAGCAGCGATCGCCGCTTGAATTACGTCCCCAATCGGAATTTCTTTGCGGGTTGTGGGGTTATCTTGCTGGTTGAATTTACACTCCTCAGCCACAAGGTACTGATTTAAAAAGCAAGTAAAAATGGGACTCCACACTGCCGCGCCCCACATAAACCGCAAGTGGGTTGCTGTGGGCTTTTCAATAATCCAATGGACTCTGCCCGTCTCGTCGAAATCAACCATGCCAACTTTTTCGGGGCGATCGCAAGGAAACAACCCCAGCACCACATCGGCTTGAGTGCTTCGCTGCCGTGCAATTAGCCGCTCGTATACCTGATCAGGCTGGAGCAAAATGTCAGGAAAGCCCAATGCTACTAGCGCCTGTTGTACAAAGGGAAACGCTTGATCGAGCGTATAGGGAACGCCATAGGACACCCCCATTAATAAGTAGCCCAAATGCATCGCGACCTTGGCTCCATCCCCAAAATAAGCCGGAATATCCCACTTGCCCGATCGCAAAATGAAGTAGGTTTTGGTAATTCCCGCTAGCCGCATCTGCTCCAGTAAGTAATGACACACCACCTTAGGGCGAGGTTTAGCGTCCTGTCCAGGCTGAAACCCAATCGGATATAGCTCCTTACTCAAGGGCAGCGGGGATATGCGAGTCGCTTGCCCGCCGCAAGGTATCAGCCCAATTACTTCTAAGCTACTCGTCATCTAAGTTGCAACCTGAAAATTTGGAAAGCTCTGTGAACATGGGGGTTAATCCCCTTATTCCAGCAATTTGAATGCATATCAGCTTTACTATAAGTTCCTAGTCTTTCAACTATTTTATTGGCTAGAAGTTTTTTAAGAAGTCATTGTGAAGAGTTTAAGATTAGATTATGAATTACTGCATTATTGCATCCTTTGAAGGATATAGTAGAACACTCAGTTTCTATATCCTCCATGTTTCACCAACTTCTTCCCAATGCGCTGTCTGAAATCTTTATGCAAGTGGTCATCAGTCATCGGTTGACTTTGGCAGATCGCTATGGGCTTGCAGCGGCGTTGTGTAACGCATTGATTGATGAGGAAGAGAAACGGGCGATCGATCGCATTCTGCATGGAGTCCGGCGAGGGCATATCCAGCTTGTGGAGGATCTGTCTGTGCCGAAATTACCCAGAGCAACCCGTCTCAAAGGATCATTTAACCCAAATCGTTTTGATGTTTACAAATTCGTGAATTCCGGGAACCCCCAATTCTCTGCCAAAGCCCGATCGCTTGGTGCCACCAAAAGGTAAGCGTGGGTCTGATTTCACCATGCCGTTGATGAAGACACAGCCCGCATCAATGCCATTGATTAACTGTTCCTGCTCAGTCGGGTCATTTGTCCAAGCGCTGGAGCCTAATCCGAAGGGTGTATTGTTGGCTAAGGCGATCGCCTCGTGAATATCTGCCACGCGAAATAATAACCCGACAGGACCAAAAAATTCTTCACGCCCCAAAGAATTATCTGCCGCAATATCCGTGATCAGGGTTGGCTGGTAATAGTTGCCGGAGCGATCGAGCCGGTTGCCACCCACCAAAATTCGTGCGCCTTGCTGAACGATTGCCTGCACTTGGCGATCGATATCTTCTAGAATTTTGGGCGTGGACAGAGGACCTAAATCGGTCTCTGGCAGCATGGGGTCGCCAACTTTTAGCTGCTTGTATTGGCTGATCAGCAACTCCTCAAACTCATCGGCAATGGAATCCGCCACAATAAAACGCTTTGCAGAAATGCAAGTTTGCCCACAGTTCAGCATCCGAGAGGCAACGGCAGTAGTCGCAGCCGCTTTTAGATCTGCACTAGGCAAAACGATAAAGGGATCACTGCCGCCTAGCTCCAACACCACTTTTTTAATATTTTTGCCAGCCGCCGCCGCTAAACTTGCCCCCGCAGGCTCGCTCCCGGTCAGGGTTGCGGCTTTGATGCGATCGTCTGCCATCAGTGCGGCGACCTTGCTGGAGTCCATCAGCAATGCTTGAAAAACTCCTTGGGGAAAACCTGCCTGGTGAAGGATCTGCGCGATCGCCAACGCACATTGGGGCACGTTAGACGCATGTTTCAGCAAGCCTACGTTCCCTGCCATTAACGCGGGAGCCGCAAATCGAAACACCTGCCAAAAGGGAAAATTCCACGGCATGACGGCAAGAATAATCCCCAAAGGCTGATAGCGAATAAAGCTCTGGCTGGCATCACTGACGATCGCCTCATCTGCCAAAAACTTCGCACCATTTTCTGCATAAAACCGACAGACCGCCGCGCATTTTTCCACCTCCGCGATCGCAGATTTCAGCGTTTTGCCCATCTCCAGCGTAATTAAAGCACCCAGGCGATCTTTCTCCGCCTCTACAATGGCAGCAGCAGCTTGGAGCCACTGCGATCGCTGCTCAAACGTCGTCTGGCGATACTGTAAAAATGCGGCGTGAGCGATCGCGATCTTTCTCTCAATCTCCCCATCCGAAAGCGCCTCAAACGTTTTTACCACTTCGCCAGTCGCCGGGTTAACGGTAGCGATACCCATCCTGACCCTCCCTTAAAATGCCTTCCTATCCACTATTCTAGACAGCCAAATTTGCCTGCCTGGTAAACAGCCAGCATTTCGTTACGATTAGCCGCATTCTCTGTTTCGTCAGCCAAAACTGCCTCATCTTCCGACAAACTAGCTATTGTCAGAGCCACTGATCCTGACGCAGTAAGGGAATCGTACATCGATAGCAACACCAATTTCTTGGCGATCGCACTTCATTAACGAGAACGGTACGATTGCGTGTCCTCCATTGCTCAAGTGCCGTACTTCATCTGAATTTTGACTCCGGTGTTAGGTCCTGCCACTAAGAAAACCGTTTGACCAAATTTTGGCGGTCCCGTTTTGATCAGGGGGTTATTGGAAAAGCCGTAGCCTTCGGTGGGCATTCCGGCGGCGTTGCGGTTGAGTTTGCGATCGCCGTTTGCATCGTGAAATGCCGCCACCGCATAGCTGCCTGCCGTCAGATTTTTGAAAGAAAACCGTATTGGTTCCTCAGTAATTTTGACGCACTCTCGCTTGGTGGATTTTCCATCTCCATCGGGAAAGCCTTTGCTATCCGCAAATAGCCGAACACAAAGTAGCCCTTTTGGGTTTTGTAGTCCATTCACTTCAACGGTTAGGTTGCCCTTAAATTTAGACGGGGCGGTCGATTGGGCGTAAATGGTGTTTGCTAGCACGAGACTGCTCAATGCCGCGATCGCGCCCAACCCAACCTGTAAACTCCTCAGCATGACAGTTCTCCAAAAAAGTGAGCGCAGACAAAACTCTTTGCGGCAAGACGCAACCGGGCGGTGAATAGTTGCAGATTCTAGATTAATCGAAATCTTCCTCAATCTCAGGTCGTCCGCCCAATGCCGTTGCGATCGCATCTACCACCCGCGACACCTGGATCACCTCAAAACCAGGAAGCGAGAAAGACTGACCTTTCGGAATAATCGCCTGCTTGAAACCCAGCTTAGCCGCTTCCTTCAGCCGCAGTTCCATTTGCGAAACGGGGCGCACCTGTCCCCCCAAGCCGACTTCGCCAATTAAGACTAGGCGTGGATCGACCAGGCGATCGCGAAAGCTGGCAACTACCGCCACCGCCACACCCAGATCCGCCGCAGGTTCGCTGACGTTTAGCCCACCTGATGAGGCAACATAGGCATCCAGCTTCGACAACGGAATGCCCACCCGTTTTTCCAGCACTGCCAAAATTTGTAGCAGGCGATTGTACTCAATGCCCGTGGTGGAGCGGCGAGGCGAACTGTAGCTCGTGGGGCTAACCAAGGCTTGTAGTTCCACCACAATTGGGCGAGTGCCCTCACAGGCAACAATCGTGGCACTTCCCGGCGAAACTTCCTCGCGGTTGCCCAAAAATAACTCTGACGGATTCAGCACTTCCTGCAAGCCCTGATCCACCATTTCAAATACGCCAATTTCGTGAGTCGGACCAAACCGATTTTTCACAGATCGCAGCAATCGATGGCTGGCAAAGCGATCGCCCTCAAAATACAACACCGTATCCACCAAATGTTCCAGCACCTTAGGACCCGCGATCGCCCCTTCCTTCGTCACATGCCCCACAATGAACAGGGAAATATTTTGGCGTTTGGCAAACTGCATCAGCATGGAGGTACACTCCCGCACCTGCGCCACCGACCCCGAAGCCGAAGTCAACGCATTGAAATGGAGCGCCTGAATACTATCAATTACCGCCACCTGGGGCTGAAGCGACTCTAGTTCTTCCAAAATGGTGTCTAAGTCGGTTTCAGGCAGCAGATACAGGGAAGAGTCTAAAGGGTTAGGAGGTTCAAGGTTTGGATTTTGGGCTTGCCCTTCTCGCAATTTCTGCACTTCTGACTCACTACTTTCTTGCCCTGATCCATTACTTTTGCCTAACCGCATGGCGCGCAGTTTTACCTGTTGCCCTGATTCTTCAGCACAGACATACAACACGCGATAGTGCTGTGCCAATTGGTTCGCAGTTTGGAGGAGCAAAGTCGATTTGCCGATGCCGGGGTCGCCACCAATTAGCACCAGTGAACCCGGAACGATGCCGCCACCGAGGACGCGATCGAGTTCAATATAGCCCGATGCAATCCGAGCTTGGGGATGGTCGGAGATCTGAGCTAGGGTGAGGGACGCTTTGGGATGAGCCTCAGTTTGGGTAGCTGTGCGCTTACGACCTGTGGTGCGGCTGGTGCTGCCACTTTGCCGGGTGGATGAATTCGCCGCTGAAACCAGTTGCTCTTGAAGAGAGTTCCAGCTTTCACAGGCTAAGCATTTGCCAAAATATTGAGAAAATTCTGCCCCGCATTGATTGCAAACATACAGCGATCGCGACTTAGCCATTATTTTTATTAGTTATAAAATAGCTTTATTCATGGAATAGACGTATTCGTAAGAAATTGTTAAAAGAACACTGAAATGTAGCCAGACAGGAACCTTTGAGGATTTCAATGCTGAGGTATGAAGTACTATCTTAATGATAGGGTACGAAAATTAATGATTAGAAACTCAACTTAAGGAGCGGAAGAACGTTGGAAAACCATAAAGAAAAAATATTGGTTGTGGATGATGAAGCCAGCATTCGCCGTATTCTTGAAACGCGCCTTTCAATGATTGGATACGATGTGGTCACAGCGGCGGATGGGGAAGAAGCGCTGGACACCTTTCGCAATGCCGCTCCTGATTTGGTCGTATTAGACGTAATGATGCCCAAGCTCGATGGCTATGGGGTGTGTCAAGAGTTACGCAAAGAATCGGATGTTCCGATCATCATGTTGACCGCACTGGGCGATGTTGCCGATCGCATCACCGGCTTAGAACTCGGTGCGGATGATTATGTCGTCAAGCCTTTTTCTCCTAAAGAACTAGAAGCTCGGATTCGCTCGGTTTTGCGCCGCGTTGAGAAAACGGGTAGCTCTGGCATTCCTAGTTCCGGTGTGATTCACATCAACAGCATTCGGATTGATACCAATAAGCGGCAGGTATACAAGGGCGATGAGCGCATCCGGTTAACGGGCATGGAATTTAGCTTGTTGGAACTGCTGGTCAGCCGTTCTGGAGAAGCGTTTTCTCGCTCTGAAATTTTACAGGAAGTGTGGGGATACACGCCTGAGCGCCATGTAGATACCCGCGTGGTCGATGTTCATATTTCTCGACTACGCGCCAAGTTGGAAGATGACCCCAGCAATCCAGAACTAATTTTGACAGCACGGGGCACCGGCTACTTGTTCCAGCGGATTCTGGAACCGGGTGAACTGGAGAAGGCATAAGCTAGTGAAAGTCTGCGATCGTTCTTGATTTTTTTCCATGCAAATCTACTTGGACTATAGTGCCACAACGCCAACTCGACCAGAGGCGATCGCCGCCATCCAGCGGGTTTTGGCGGAGGAATGGGGCAATCCATCCAGCCTCCATGCGTGGGGACAGCGATCGGCGATCTCGTTGGAGCGTGCGCGTGTGCAGGTTGCTCGGTTAATCAATGCGCCCCCGGAGTCGATTGTGTTTACCGCTGGCGGCACTGAAGCGGATAACTTGGCAATCATGGGAGTTGCCCAACACTATGACACTCCTCAGCACTTGATCATCTCTAGCGTGGAGCATTCGGCGATCGCAGAACCCGTTCGGGTACTGGAACAGCAGGGATGGCAAGTGACTCGGCTCCCCGTCAATCGTCAGGGACGAGTCAACCCGCTTGATTTGCAAGCTGCTTTACGTCCGAATACGGTGCTGGTGTCGATTATTTACGGTCAAAGTGAAGTGGGAACGCTACAACCCATTTCTGCCTTGGCGGAAATCACTCATCGCCACGGCGTGCGCTTCCACACCGATGCCGTGCAGGTTGCTGGGCGCGTGTCGATTGATGTGCAAACATTGCCCGTGGATTTGCTATCGCTATCCAGTCACAAGCTTTATGGATCGCAAGGAACGGGAGCGCTATACGTGCGTCCGGGTGTGGCGCTGCTGCCACTGCTGGCGGGTGGCGGACAGGAATCTCGATTGCGCTCAGGCACTCAGGCAGTTTCAACGATCGCGGGCTTTGGGATAGCCGCTGAACTGGCTACCGCTGAACTGGAGATCGAAACACCCCGCTTGCTGCATCTGCGCGATCGCCTGTTTGACCAGCTTGCTGATGTTCCAGGGCTGGTGCCCACGGGCGATCGCCTGCACCGCTTGCCGCACCACGTCAGCTTTTGCCTCGATCATGCCGATGGTGAAATTCTCACGGGCAAGGCATTGGTACGCCAAATGAATTTAGCCGGAATTGGCATTAGCGCGGGAGCCGCCTGTCGCAGTGGCAAAGTTACCCCTAGCCCCATTTTGCAGGCAATGGGATACCGCGATCTCGTCGCCAAATCCGGCATCCGCCTCACTTTGGGACATCACACCACCGGAGCCGACATCGACTGGACTGCCATGGTGCTGAAACAAATATTGGAGCGATCGTCCAAGCCTGCGCTGACTCACGTTTAATCCTCACAGTCTGCAAAGTATGGTTTTTACTCTCAGCGCCTTGGCTACGATCGCGGCAGCGCAACTAGGGCAACCTGTAATGACATTCCAAATTAGCATACGTGCCATGATTAAAATTCAGTAG
>JBGTAZ010000353.1:0-10856 GCA_041749615.1 Leptolyngbyaceae cyanobacterium
ATCGCCTTATCTCAACGTGGGAGAACATATTTTAGAGATTTCAGTCAGCTATACGCCTGCTTCAGCCTCAATGAGTGTGGAGCTCACAGCCCCCGGAACACAAGTGATGAATAAAACAAGTGGGAATGGGCAGATGAACCATATTTTTAATATTCGAGTCGATTAGCCCTGTAGCCTTTCATCTCTTTTTGTAAAGCTTAATCGAAAGCTTCCTTATTTCAAGCTCTATTCGTTGAAAATGATAGGTACTGCTTCTTTTCGTCACTTTCGTCACTATGCGTACTTATGTTAAAGGACTGATAACTGGGCTGATGCTAGCTGGCGCTTGTGCTAGTCCAGTTTTTGCAGACTCGGCTATAACGGGTGCTCAGGTTTACAAAGTTAGCAACCAGGTTGATGTCGATCGCCAAAATCAGGGCAGTTGGTCGCCTGCCAGTGTCGGTGATGCTTTAGTGCCACAAGATGCCGTGCGCACAGGAACGGCATCTAAAGCAGAGTTACTGTTTAACGAAGGAACACTGGTGAGAACAGGCGAAGGAACAACCTTTCGATTTCCACCTGGCAGACGTAGTTTTGAGTTAGTCGATGGCTCTGCCCTCTTTATTATTCGTCCTGGACAGGGTGATAGCCGAGTTCAAACGCCCCAGGCAAATATTGTTGCCCACGGAACCGCTTTATTTGTGCAGCATGACCCACAACAAAATACCTCCATTGTGGGTGTGTTGAGCAATAGCCCAGCGGGTCCAGTCACCATCTCTGATCTAAGTGGTAAACAAACCATTGAATTAACGGCTGGACAGTTTGTTTCGGTTGCAGATGGTGTGATTGGGTTGGTGGAAAACTTTATTCTGCCAATGTTTTACCAGAGTGTCGATTTGGCGAACGGACTAGGATTTGGACAAGAAAATCTAGTTGCGCGCGAATCTACAGATGTGCAGCAAACCCTCAATGCAGTGCGGGCGGAAACGGTTGGACCGCTTCAAAGTCAAATGGTCTGGATCCAAGATTTTTGTAGTGCTAATGTTGGAACTTTGCAAAATTTGGCACAAAGTACGCCGCTTCTAGGACTGCTTTTGCCGCCTTCTATTCCTCCCGTTCAACTGAGTGTTCAGACTCCTGATGACGATTTAGTCGTTACGCCAGTGCGATCGCTGGCTGGGTTGTTATGGCTAGGCAATTACTGTCAGAGCCGTCCCAACTCATAAGTATGCTACAGCCGTTTTCACGCGAGTAACCCACAAATTATAGGGTAAGCAATGCTCACATTTTTCAAAGTCTCTTACTGCGGGGCTTATAGGCAATGCCCACCCTACTGAAAATCGCTATAAGTAGGTAAACCTATATAAACGTAAGATTTTATCTAGGTGTAGCAAGCCTTTTGGGAAGATCTATCTTCGCCTTAATTGGGTTGTTCTACTTATCTACCGACACAAATGACGATCGCTCTCTTCTACCGACGGGTTCGTTAGCAAATAGTCCTGCAAGCGATCGCATCCTCGTTTTACCAAATCGGCTGGGTCAAGCTGCCACAGTTCGATATTGCCATCGTCATCCCCACTGAGAAGAGTATGGGAATCTGGTGCAAATTGAACGCTGTTAATCCGGGCTGTGTGTCCACGCAAAATTTTAATTAAAGACCCATCCGCTAAGTTCCAGAGGCGAACGGTGCCATCGGCACTAGTCGAGGCTAGAGTTTGATGATCATGGCTGAAATCTACACTCGTGATGCTTCCGGCGTGACCTGTGAGTGTGTATCGTGATTGGCTATCTGTAGACGAGTGAACTCGCCAAAGTTGGAGGGTATTATCTTGACGACCGATCGCCAGCCACTGACCATCTTGACTAAACTGCACCGCTAAGACTGCCACCCCAGGCTGAGCGATCGTTCGGAGCAAAGTGCCATCTGAATGCCAAAGCTTCACGGTTTGATCATGGCTACCAGAGGCGATCGTTTGCCCATCAGGGCTGAATGCAACGCTGGTGATTCCCTGTTGATGACCTTGCAGCGTTTTGAGGAGGGTGCCATCTCCTACCCGCCAAAGTTTGAGGGTTTTGTCTTCGCTTCCTGATACTAGCGTTTGTCCATTGGGACTCAGATCAAGGCTGGTTACTCCATCTTGATGACCTTGCAGCGTTTTGAGGAGAGTGCCATCTCCAGCACGCCAGAGCTTGATAGTTTTATCCCAACTGGCTGAGGCAAGCGTTTGTCCATTAGACGTAAAGCGAAGAGCCGTAATTGTCGAAGAGTGCCCCTTAAAGGTTCGCACTAACTGCCGTCCTTCTTGCTCTACAACTTGCCACAGGCGAACGTCATTATCCCAGCCCGCTGTAACGAATTCTCTAGGAGTGGGCGTTTGCGGTCTAAAGCGCACACTTAAAATGTTGCCATTTTCGGGAGGAGCCGCTTGCCTATCGATCGCCCAAAGTCGCACTGTTTTGTCAGCACTGGCAGTGATGAGGCGATCGCCCGCTGGGTTGAAGCGCACCCCTAGTACCTCGCCTGCATGACCTATAAAAGTTTGGAGAAGCTGTCCATTCTTGCGCCAGAGTCGAATTTCGTTAGCGCTGGCTGAAGCGATCGCCTGTCCGTTAGGGCTAAAACTCACGCTGTTGATCTGATTTTTAGAGGAATCTTGCCCTTGCCCACGCAACACTAGCTGCGACTTGCCACTAGTTAAATTCCAACTCCGCACTGTGCCATCGCCGCTTGCCGAAGCAAGAGTGCCATCGGTGCTAAAAGATAGATCGGTGATGCGATCGTCATGTCCTTTCAGCACTTTTACCAGTACGCCATCCCGTCGCCAAATCCGAATCGTTTTGTCTTCACTGGCAGACGCTAGCCGTTGCCCGTCGAGGCTAAAGCTGACTCGATTAACCCAGCCCTGATGCCCTGTCAGCGTTTTAACTAACGTGCCATTCAGTTTCCATAATTTGAGAGTGCGATCGCGGCTACCCGATGCCAACACCTGTCCATCAGGGCTAAACGCTACACTAGCAACCCAATCCTGATGTCCCTTCAATGTTCTGAGCAAAGTAATCTGAGTCGTGTTCTGAGCAGTGCCAGTGACTTGCCAAAGCTTGATCGTATGGTCGCTATATGTTGTTGCTAGCATTGTGCCATCAGGGCTAAAAACGACATCTAATGCTCGTGCCTTCTGAGTTTCCTGATTGGCTTGATTTGTTAGATCTATTGGATCTGCTAACGTGGTCAAAATACTTCCATCACGTCGCCAAATCTTGACCATTCCATCATTGCAGGCAGTAGCAATCAGTTGTCCATCAGGACTAAAAACACCTGCATTTGCTGACTGGCGATGCTCTAAACGATTGAGTTCTTGGGTGTAGACAAGCGATTGCTGTAACGTTCCTGCCGTTTTGACTTGAGCCGTTGTCCATGCTGCGCCACCGACCCACCACCGCGCCATGCCGCCCATTTCCTCTAAGCGCCGACCTGCCCTAACGCTGGTCAGTAAGGACTCTAACGGTTGATCAGACCAGAGCAACGCTTCCGATGAGGCATCTAGCGCATTGATGCTTTCAATCTGTGCAAATTGCTGTTGACGGTAGGCAACCCCACCTAAAATCATTGCCACACATCCTAGTCCAGCGATCGCTGCTGCCGTTATTTGCAACCGTTTGATCCGCTGCTTTGCCAGTCGCAACTCCTGTTGTCGCGCTTCTAAACAAGCCTCGATAAACTGCTGGACGGATTCTGACAATTCATCAGTGTACTTAATATAGAATTCCTCTGCCTCCGCCAACCGTCCTCCCCGTAGCAAATAGTCTGGGTGGTAGTCTCGCTGTTGCCAAAGTGCTGCTGCCTGTTCTAATTGACGCTGTAATCGCAAGCTCGATCGGTTCTCTTCCAACCACCACCGCAGGGTAGACCAGTGGCGAATGAGAATTTCGTGTACGATATCGATCGTCACTTCTGGTCTATTTTCCGGCGTTGTCTCTGATGCAGGACTACCGTCAAAAGCCTTTAAGCGCTTGTCATGCTGCTCATCTTTCTGTCCCGTGTCTTCTTGTCCTCTGGAGACTCCACTGGGTTCATCCTGCCAATCTACTACTAACAACTTAGCCTCTGTCAGAGCTTGCAGCGTTCGCTCCACCAAAGCAGGTGAATATTTGGGGACTCGCAAGTCTGATTTAGAAATGCGACGACGAGTATCCTCTGTGCCATCTCCCAGTTGAGTCAGGTTTAGAAAAATCCACCGAGCGCAGGCTTGAGCCTCTGGATCAAGCGCGTCATAGACCTCCTGTGCCTGTCGTTCGATCGCACCTTTTAATCCACCCAGTTTTTGATAAGCGCGAAGCGTTAACTTGCCTGCCTCTCGCTGTTGCCAAAGCTGCTCTAACAGAAACTCTAAAAGCGGTAATTCTCCAGCTCCAAAATGGAGCTCAGGTAGTAAAACTTCAACTAAACTAGGCTCAACTGTTAGCCCAACTTGCTCGGCAGGACTGAGTATGGCTTGTCGATAAGCGTCTGCTTCGAGGGTGGGCGGAACGAGGATGCTAGATTGCTGAAGAATTTGGGCAAGTGCCGGAATGGCTAAACAGGGTGTAATAAAATCAGTGCGTAAAGTGAAGACCAGTTTGAAGCGATCGCCCGCATACTGAAGCCCTCCCAATATCAGTTCTAAGAATTTCTCACGCTCATTCTGCGAAGTCAGCGTAAACAGTTCTTCGAACTGATCGACGACTAGAACGATCATTGGCTCCGATCGCGTTCGCAGACATTGCACAAAACCATCTACACCTTGGTAAAGCAATCCCTCAACTTGAAGCTTTTGGTAATCTCGTTCTTTTTCGCTACCGACATCAACCAGCCGTTTTGCCAAAGCCTCTAAAGGATTCGTCCCCGGACGCATACTGCCGATCCACCATTGGTCGCTGCCTGGAATCTGTTTGCCCCAACGGAGTTGGGCGATTAGTCCGGCTTGCACCACCGAAGATTTGCCGCTCCCAGAGGCTCCCACGATTGCCAAGGTTGAGCGATCGCCCAAGGCATTGATTAAGTGTTGAGTCAGCCACTCTCGCCCATAAAAATATCGAGCACTCTCTTCTGAAAAAGCTCGCAACCCCATATAAGGACAAACGCCCAGATCAAGGTTCTCTGGTATATCGCCTTCCCTAGCCCCCACCCGACTAGGAACCACTTCGATGACACCTTGAGCCGCCGACAGCCAAGTCAGCGGCGTACATCCCGTATCTGCCAAACTGACTTGCAGTTGGGCCATCCAGGCGGCGGCGGGTAAACCCACTCGTAAGTCAACCTGGTTGAGGGTATCGAGGAGAGTTTGAGTAAATTGTTCGGGCTGGGAAAGCGGTGGAGCGGCGGCAATTAAACACAGCCCTCGCTCAGAAGCGTGTAGATCTTCAA
The DNA here is from genome assembly GCA_041749615.1 of Leptolyngbyaceae cyanobacterium. GTDB lineage: Bacteria > Cyanobacteriota > Cyanobacteriia > Leptolyngbyales > Leptolyngbyaceae > ULC077BIN1. The sequence goes on from JBGTAZ010000353.1 coordinate 5,384, forward strand.
CCCAATGATGGAGTGATGTCGCTCCCGGACAGTCGAAGATAATAATTTGCTGTGCCACTGGCGATCGCCGCAACGCTTGCCGCAGCCATGACCGATTTAACCGCGTCCCATTTCCCAGAACTAGCCAAGCCTCGCCTTCCGAGGTTTCTTCAATGCGTCCTCGGAGGTACAATAAAGCCGTCGTCGCCTCTTGAGGAAGCAAGGCAACGGGCGGAGCCGCGGCAGGGAGAGGGCGCTCGTCTTCAGGCTGACAGGCTAAGAAGGTTTGAATGATCTGACGCAAGTTCTTCCAGTCACAGCCTGGTCGAGGTAAATACTCCAGCTCAAAAGCTCCTAAACTGCGAAGCACCTTGCCCAACTCTAGCGTGGTCTGATGATTTGCCAAGCCCTCAATGATCAGCGCCTGACGGGGATGCTTGGGAAGAGTAGAGGGCGATCGCACCCCTAAAACTAATTCTCCAATTCCTTCAACAATACGTTTAGGCGTTTGCAGTGGAAACTCAGGCTGGAGTTGTTTATCACTGCGGCTACTCCGCTGCTGGTTGACCAGTCGAATTTGTTGGTTCGTTTTGTCAACATACTGCAAAGTTTGATAATAAACATACTTATATAGCCCATCTGCCTCAATCACCCCTTGTGCATCAGCCGCTTCGCCTCGTAACCCACGCATTAAGAAATAGGTGAATACACCATGCCCCAACTCCGGAAATTCCCAAGATCTCTGGGTCTGATCGCAAGATAACAATGCATAAAAGCCTTTACTTTGAGCTGCCCGCTGGCGCAATAAATCTACCAATTGCGGGGTGGGGTTGGGCAACGCATCTGCAAGTTTTGCTGTACCCCGTGCTCCCCGCAATGTTAAATCACCGCTGTGACAGGTATCCAACCAAACGATTTGTTGATGTGCCGCACAACTGGCAAGCTGGCGCAACAGTTCTGACAAAGGCAACCCTGTTTCTAATAGTTTGTCCTTCTAGGTATCCGTGAGACAGAGCACCGCTTGCTGCTGATTCGGCTCTAAAGCTCCATGCCCAGAAAAATACAATAGGACGGTATCTTGAGAGGCTGCCGTTGTGACGATGTGTTCTAGGCTAGCTTGGACGGTGTTTAAGTAAGGCGGTTGCTCTGAAAAGTCATGGTGAATATGGACTTCTTTTTTGGGAAACGCCTGAGTTGCAGCCATCAAAGCATTTCCTAATCCCTGGCAATCGAAAGCAGAATAGCGCAATGTCGTTAACTGTTCATCCTGGTATTGATTAATGCCAACCAGGAGCATCCACAGTTTAGCGTTACCCGTTTCTAGGGCTTGGCTCGACCGACTTGTACGAACAGAAACAGGGCACATCGGCGTGACGGGAGAAAAGGATAGGGAGCAGGATCTAGGCTAGATAAGGACACCCAGACTAGGGCAGCGGAGAAATCACACCACAAGCAATCCGTTTGCCAGCGTTACCAGTGGGTTGACTAAAATCATCGGCATCAGCATGAAGAATAAAGGTTCGTCCGGTGACATCAGCATACCCATCTTGTTCAGAACCTTTTTGCAATGTTAGTCCGGGGAAGGTTTGATCGAGAATAGCAGTTCCGTAATCATTAATCCAAATGTTGCCGAAATCTCCGGCATGGGCATGACTCAAACCATCTGTTATTAAATGACCATGGGGCATTCCAGCCGGGTTAAAGTGTCCACCTGCTGCCATGCCGTTGTCAGCACAACTACTCCCTTCGTGGATGTGGAAGCCATGAATCCCTGGAGGGGTATTGGTAAGAGCGCCCGATACTTTTAGACCTGCGGAGGTTTCAGTCAGCAGAATGTTTCCCGTTATTCCTGGTGCTTCAGATGTGCCGCTGATGAGAGCTTGAGCGATCGCCTGAGGCAGAATTTGACCTTGAGCCAGATCGGTGGATATCGTCATCCAGTCAGTTGATTGGGCTGCTGCGATATTGGCGATCGCCAGTGTCATCAGCAATCCTAAAACCATGCCTCGAACGAAGCGCTTAGTTTGGTGGGGACATTGTTTTAAGGAATTTAGCAAACAAATGTTCATGGTATTGAAAGGCGCGATCGGACACTGATTCAATACGATGATGGTTGCAAAAATATGCAGTTTCTCTCTTTGAGTGGCTCACACCTAACTTAAACGATATCTTTGCGTTTTTGTAGCCAAAGAGCGATCGCCAAGTAGACCAACGTGTGCAGACTCAAAGCTACCCAATTAGTGCCCAAATTTTGCCAGGTTGACGCATAAACTGCATTCGATGATTTGGGTAGCATTTCATTAACATCAACCAAGCTTCCAAAAGCCCCAATCGACCAACGGCTAATCATCAACCAAGCTAACTTGGCAGGAAAACCTTTCAGTTCAAACAACACACCCGACAAAATAATTTGCGGAATCATAATTAAGGGCAAGACATTATTGGCGGCATTTTCATTCTTGACCCAAGCCGAGATCATTAGGCTGAGGCTAACGCTTGCTAATAGAGTTAATCCAACCGTAATTCCTGCTCCCAAAAACCAGGGCAATAAATCTGATTCAGGCGGCTTAAATCCTAGAAGAATCGTTAGCGTCATCAAAATCGATTGGACGAGGAGCAAGCCCGATCGCACTGTTACTTTAGAAATAAGATAAGGCAGCAACCCCAAATTAATCAGTCTTTCACGGGCATAGATGGCTGACTCTTTAATAATTTCGCGCACCGAACTAGATAGCCCTAACCAAATGGCAATACAACTAAACACAAACAGCACTTTTAATGCAGACGGAGCCTGCAGCGTGGTCGATTCACTGAATTTTGCTAGGGGAGTTTCGCTATGCAAAATCCAGGCGGTTAAGGCAATGGCGATCGGTCCTGAGATGAACATGAAGAACAAGCTGCTGCGATCGCGCCCTACCAACTGCCAATACCGCTGGTTTAACAATCGCCACTGTTGAAAGGGTGAAATGCCCGTGTTGACTGCTGTATCAGGAGTGAACTGGCTATTCTTACCTGCCTCTAGCCGGATATAGGTTTTATATTCAGGAGATTCCACATACTTCTGCACCCAATAATTAATCTTGTTCTTTCTTTCTGCCTTGGCACCCTGCTCTAGTTTTAAGTAAATATCTGAAAAATACTTCCAATCATCTGAAGGCATCTCAAAAAAAGCCAGCGCTTGCTGGGGCGGCCCAAAGTAACAAAGTTTGCCGCCCCGCCCTAAAAACACAATGCGATCGCAAACTTCAATATTAGCCGTAGCATGGGTGACCAACACAACCGTTCGACCTTGATCTGCCAAGTTACGCAGCAATCGCATCATCTCTTTATCCAATCCCGGATCGAGCCCTGAAGTCGGTTCATCCAAGAAAAACAGCTTCGGATCAGCCAATAATTCCACCCCAATACTGACGCGCTTCCTTTGTCCACCGCTGAGGTCGCGCACAAAAATATCGCGCACGTGGGTCAGTTTGACTTGTTCCAAAGTGGCGTTCACAACAGATTGCACATCGGTATCGGGCGGGAGCCGCAGCTTACAAGCATATTGCAACACTTCGGCAACTGTAAGATCTAAATGAACGATGTCATCTTGCGGTACATAACCAATTTGCGATCGATAGATTCCCCAGTTCTGGCGCAAGTCATCGCCATTCAAAAAAACCTTACCTGATGTGGTAGGTTCAATGCCGAGCAGCGTCTTCATCAGCGTTGACTTGCCTGCGCCGCTGCCCCCAATTAAAGCCACTAATTGCCCCGGTTCAATGACCAACGAAATGTCATGGAGGATCGTTCGCTCCTGTCCCGCCTGATCAGTAACCTTACGATAGAGCCGATGGACATCTAGCCGAATGTGGTTACCTGCATCTGCAAGCTCTAATGTTTCTCGCCGATACAAGAGGCTAAAAGGACCAATCTGAACGGTGCTACCGGGAGTCAGATTGAATCGCCGATTAATGCGCTTACCATCAACAAATGTGCCATGAGTGCTGCGGTCTTCTAGAATGTGTCCGCCTTTGCCATCTGGATACAGAAGGGCGTGCATTCGAGAGACGGTTGGGGCATCTAACTGCATTGAAGCATGGCGATTGGCACTAGTGGGCGATCGCCCAATCTCCACAGGCCACTCTGTTAAGCGCTTCAAGTCCAAGCGGCGCTTACTCGGCATGATCAGGCTGCTCATGGGATTGCAGTAGGTCAATAGAATGCGATTAGTGGGCGATTGTCCAATTTCAACCTGCATCCCGTTTTTCAACAGCAGTCCTTGCTCCAAATCAATTCGCTGTTGGTTTACAAACAATCCATTGCGGCTGCAACGTTCGCCATCCCCATCGTAGATTCGATAATCTTGATTTTCCTTTCGTAAAATTGCCTGTCGTCTAGATAGCACTTCCCACCCTACTTCAGGCGCAGCTAAATCAGCCCACTCTTGCCCTCGCCCTAGTTTGTGAAAATCTTTGTCCAAGAATAGTCGTAGCAGTTGCCCTCGATTGTCGAGCAGTAAGTAGGGTTCAGGGTTAAGCAGTGTGGATTGGTCGAAGCTACCATTCATTGCAGGTGAAACTCAGAGAATGAGCCGATTCTCTCTGATACCTTCCAAATATTCAATAGCTAGCCCACTAGGAATGCATAAACATCCAAAAGCGATCGTACCGATTGATTAAAGCAAAGCAAAGCAAACCAGCGATCGCCATCAATGGTTTATCAAGAAAACATTCTATACAAAGGCTTAGAGGTGATTCACATGACTCGGACAGAAAAAACAGCAACGTCTCGGACTATTTTAAGCTTGGCATTAGGGATCACAACCCTTGGTTCTGTACTAGGCATATCGGTAGAACAAGCTTCAGCGCTACCTTTATTTGATCTTGTTCCGGCTGCGCTCAGCACCGTTCTAGGTCAACCCCAACAGCCCCAGCGTCCAACCAACGATCTTCAGTTAATGAACGGTAACCTCAACGGCAATAATCTGACCCTTTGTCCCCTCACCTGTGGTGGATTGCCTGGATTAGGGAATCCTACGGCTAGCCGTCCCCCCCTACCCTCTGGAGTTCCACCCAGTGCTGGCTTCCCGCAGGCGGGTCGTCCTCCCCAAGTCGGGCCTCAATCAGCTCCCAGATTGGCTCCTGGCGCACCCACTCAACGCCCAAATTCTCCCACCCTGCTGATTCCTCCCATTCCTCTCCCCAACCCGTTCTAAAAGTTTTTGCTCCTATTTCTCGATACCGATAATCCGCACTGATACTATGGGGAACATTGCAGTCTAAATTTATGAAATGAATGGCAAGCGGATTCTCATCGGTTCACTTATAGTTTTGATCGGGGCAGTTAGTATTAGCTGTGGTTCCAAAGAAACGGTATCTCCTGAAAAGCTGAGTATTGGGGTTGTTAGCTACGGAGAAGGGGCAGGTTCGATTGATAAGTTCCAACGGTTGAAAGAGTATCTAGAAAAGGAAACTAATTCAATTGTTGAACTTGAACCTGCCTATAACGAACT
>JBGTAZ010000354.1:0-6684 GCA_041749615.1 Leptolyngbyaceae cyanobacterium
GACAGATCCAGTCGTGTCGTCCGGCAATCACCAGGGTTGGCGCGGTGATCCGATGCAGGTCATCGCGGATATCGTAGGTTCGCAACCAGCCGCCAAACGCCACATTGATGGCATCGGCAGAGAGAATGGCACGGTGTAAGCTGGGTTGGGCAGTGGCAGGGGTGTAGATGATGGAATAGAGGGGTGCCATGATGCGGAAGTAGTCTTGCAGATGGGCGGCATCCCGAAAGGTGCCGTTCCAGAGATGCTGGGCGATCGCCTGTTGTTCTGCGGTGCCCCGCGCTGCCAAAGTCTCCTGTGCCCGCTGCAAAAACCGAGAATCTGCCACCGTCACAATTGCGATCAAATGCGACACATTTTCTGGATAGCGACTGGCGTAAGTCAGCGCCACCATGCCTCCATAGGATGCGCCAATCACCACAATTTTACCCAAACCCAAGTGCTGGCGGAGCGCTTCCATATCTTCCACATTATTGTCGAGGGTGTAGGTGTCTGGGTTGCCCCGTTGCGATCGCCCCTGCCCGCGATGATCAAAATAGACCAGTTGCATCTTTTGGCTGAGGGGGCTGAACGTAGGCTTAAACGAAGTGTGATCGGCTCCCGGTCCACCATGAATCACAAAGGCGATCGGCTTTTCCCTCATGCGATCGCCGTGGGGCACCAAGCCCGCCCCTTCCACATCAAAATAAATCTCTGTATCCCGAATCTTTGCTCGCATGGTGATCTTGCTGCTCTGCTTTATCCTTTTTACAAGGACTTCTTGCTAAGATAAGCCCTAACGTGTTGGGTTAGTACGCCCTGATGCATAGGCATTGATCAAAGTGCATTCTTTGTCAAAATGCTCTCTGCAAGCGCTAAATAAGGCTGTCTTACTAAAATTTGCAGATCTGTTGAGTCTAATTGAACTCAGCCCCCAGTTCTTCCTAGAATCCATGAATTCAGCTTCAGAAATGTCTTTATATGAGTTGACGTTGCAGTGCGAGTCCCCGTCGCCTGCGCTCCAGCTTAGCCCTACTTCATTTAAATCCATTAGTGATGCACTCATCACTCTATTAATTGAGCAAAAAATTCCAGCCTTAGTGTGGGCAAAGCTGCCTAAAGGCGAGACATGGCACGCGGCGCTTGAGCAGTATGCCCGTGTAGAAGGAATTTCTAAAACAATTTACAGCTTTGCCCATCAGCGAGAGGAAACTAAAGAGCTTCACACCACTGATTTGGCTACCCCGATCTCGACTCAGCCCACTTTGTCGCCTGATATTTCACAGAGAATCACTGTGGCTGAGCGGGTAAACATCACTCCAATTTTTCCCGTGCAGCTTGCCCCAGAAAATGCGTTGCGGCGAGAGTATTTTTTAATCATCTGGTCTGCCCAATTGACCATTGCGCTATTTGCCCATCGTCCCCGCTCTGCCCCATCGCCCAAAATTGCGGATTCTCTTGCCACTTTAGATACGATAAGTAGCTACGGACAGATTTCGCAGTTGCTAGACAGCACTCCCGATCGCAAACAGATGCTCGTGGCGCGATGTTCGTTGGATACCGCATTGATTGAACGCGCTTTGCACCGACTGGAACAGACGCTTGTTTGCCTGATGCACTCTGATGAACTGTCACTGCACTCTGATGAACGGGTAGCGTTGCAAACGTTTACGGCTGAATTAACAGCCCATTGGAGAAATCAACGGCTAGCTTTAGCCGCTGATAGGTTAAACGTGAGGCTGGTAGAGCAATTATTCACTCAAAGTTTGCAGCAGCAAGAAGACCTTTGGCAACGGAATAGCGCCTATCGGAAACAGGCAGAAGGGGCAGATTCGCTGCGGTTACAAAATGAGGAGTTGTTGAACACCCTCCAGCTAAAGGATGAATTTCTCAATACCGTGGGGCAGGAATTACGAACCCCATTAACAACGATCAAAACGGCGCTGTCGCTGTTGGGGTCACCCACAATTAAGCCACCTCAACGCCAGCGCTATATGGAGTTGATTGCGAAGGAGTGCGATCGCCAAAGTTCTTTGATCACCAGCCTATTAGATTTAGTTCACCTCGATCAGGTGGTTGATCAATCGGCGCTGCCAGCATTGCGTTTAAGCGATGTAGTGCCGGGTGTGGTCAGCACCTATCAGCCAGTCGCAGAAGAAAAAGGAATTCAGCTAGCCTATACCGTGCCAGAAGACCTATTGCCAGTTGCCTGTATGAGTAATTGGCTGAAGCAAATTGTGATTAATCTTCTGCACAATGCCATCAAGTTCACTCCGACCGGAGGGAATGTCTGGGTGCGGGCAAAACAACAAGGAGAGTATGTTCAGCTAGAAATTCGGGATACGGGTGTGGGAATTGCATCCAGCGAAATTCCAAAGATTTTCGATCGCTTTTATCGGGTGCGTCACTCTGCCGATGATTCTAGCGGCGCAGGATTAGGGCTAACCATTGTGCAGCAATTACTGTTGCACTGCGGCGGATCGATTTCGGTTAAAAGTAGGTCGGGGGAAGGCTCCACGTTTAATGTACTGCTGCCGGTCTATAAATCTTCGGCTGATCTGGGTTTGTAACCCATCTTTGCGGCTTTGCTGATTGGAGCGAAGTGGCAGCACCACTGTTGAGATATTTCCCCGTAGACCATGAGAACCAGGAGCAAGTCCGAAGAAATCACAAAGTTTGCCTTGTTTATGATGAATTCAGACTATCAATACTTGAGATGACTGCTTGTTTCTTTTGATGTCGCTATTCTTTTAAACCTTGATTAGACTAAATGACGTATACCGATATGGAACTGAATAGCCTTTAGGCAGCGCGAATTCCATCATTTTCGGCGCGACTTATGCTCGTAATCATCAGCAGAGAATTATTGCGAGAATTTTCGCTAAAGGGCTGTAAGATGCGATACGACTGCTTTCAATCGCCTTAAGCTCTTACCTCAACCTTAATGTTTGCCTCGACAGGTTTTGTACATTTCACATGAAGTCATTGTTTGATTCTTCTTTTCAGCGTCAGATCTCTCGGCGCACGTTACTTAAGCTGGCGAGCGTGGGTACCTTTGGAGGGTTTGTTGGCTATTCTCGCTTTGCTAAACCACAGCCGAGTGTGTTTCAACCCGCAATTCTTTCGCTGCCTTACCGGGTCAACAAACCAAAAAGCGCCATTGTAGTGGGCGGAGGCTTGGCGGGTCTGGCGGCGGCTCACGAATTAAGTCAGCGGGGGTTTCAGGTAACGGTGTTGGAGCGATCGCCCCAATTAGGCGGCAAAGTTGCCAGTTGGCAAATTAACGTCAACGGTGAATCGCTGATGATGGAACATGGGTTTCACGGCTTTTTTCCGCAATATTACAATCTTTGGAGTGTGGTAGAGGAGCTTCAAATTCGCGATCATTTCAAGTCGCTCAACTATTACTCGGTGGTTTATAAGGGCGATCGCTATCAGCCAGAAGTGTTTCGCCCCAGCCATTCTGCCTTTCCCTGGAATATTGTTGATTTGGCGGTGTCTTCCACGAATCGCCTGCGCTGGGGCTTAAACCTAACGAACCCTCAGCATTGGCAAGTCTTTCGCGAAATCACGGGGTTCAATGCTGCCCACAGCTATGAGCGCTTGGATCACCTGTCGGTCACAGAATGGGTAAACAAGGGCATTCCCCGTGGATTGTATGACTTGTATTTCTTGCCCTTTGCCAAATCCAGCCTCAATTCGCCGGATGTGCTAAGTGCCGGGGAGTTGATGCAATTCTTCCACTTTTATTTTTTTGGCAATCCAGAAGGGTTGGCGTTTAACGGAACTCGGCAAGATATGGGGCGCAGTTTGGTAGACCCGATCGCGCGATCGATTGTGGATCAAGGCGGCAAGATTTTGACCGAGGTGGCTGTCAGCAATATTCATTGGAACCAGGGCAAGATTGAATCGCTCACCTATCAAAAGGGGGGTGAAGCCGCAACCATTCCTTTTTGGGTGAAAGCAAACCCAACCTTAGATGCGGTCACTCAAAGCAAACTAGCGTTTTATGGAGCCGGCGATCGCGTCTATGCCGTCAATGCTGCTAAACAAGCCGCGATTTCGCTCACTTGCACTCACCAAGGCTGCACCGTTCAGCCCCAAGACAACGGCGAATTTCATTGCCCTTGCCATGGTGCTGTATTTGATCAAAACGGCAAAGTGGTGAGTGGACCCGCCCAACGCGATCTGCCTCAGTTTAAAGTGGTGAGCCACGAGGAAGACACGCTTCAGCTTGTGGCGATCGCAGTCCCCGAAGCCAATCCGCCGGAAACCTTGCAGGCTGATTACTACGTGATTGCCGCAGATATTCCGGGCGTACAAAATCTTTTCTCTGGGATGACGGGCGACGTGCCTGCTCAAGTAAAACAACAGGTGAAACAGCTTGCCGTTGCCGATCCGTTTGCGGTTTGCCGTCTCTGGTTCGATCGCGACTTCACCTGGGATCAAAGCTGGTTTACATCGCTCTCTGGCTATCGCCTCACCGACAGCATCACGCTTTACCATCGCATTCAAGAGGACTATATCGCTTGGGCAGAGAAAACAGGCGGTAGCGTAGTAGAACTCCATGCTTACTGCTACAAGGAAAAAGAATTTCCGACGCAAGCAGACTTGCTCAGCACCTTTGAGCAGGAGCTATACGAGATTGTGCCCGATCTAAAAAATGCAACGATGCTGCATCGAGAACTGGTGAATCAAAAGAACTTTGCCGGGTTTCCACCGGGCAGCTATCGCGATCGCCCCTCTACCCAAACTGCCGCCGCGAACCTCCTGTTTGCGGGAGACTGGGTGAAAATGCCCTTCCCCTGTGGATTGATGGAACGTGCCATTAGCAGCGGTTTACTTGCCAGCAATGCCATCCTGGAACAAGAAGGCTTGCAGGGTCGCACGTTGCTCACCGTCAAACCTAAGGGAATGCTGTCTTTCTTGGCATAAGGTGGGGAAAGTGCTGGGTGCTGTAAGCCCTTTGGACTGGCTATTACCTGCGGCAACGCTTCGCGAACGCCAACGCGTAGCGTCTCCGTTAGGAGAAATGCCGAGGCTGAGTTAATAACTTAAGCAGTGGTTGTTTTTTAACACTCGTGCTGGTTCTGAACTTTGTAGAGATTATGGCTATTGAGAGCGAACAGTTTTGTATTTGCGCCATGCTTTTTTTAGCAGATTTGCCAAGCCGGTATCTGCTTGTGCCTGTGCTAACAAAGTTTTTAGGTGATTAACTTCCCCTTGAAGGCGACCAGCTTCCCCTTGAAGGCGATCAACTTCCCCTTGAAGGCGACCAACTTCCCCTTGAAGGCGACCAACTTCCTTTGGCACGTTTCTTTCCTGCAAAACAAGTTCACTCTGAAAACTTGGGAAGTGAACTTTTTCACCGGTTAGCTTTTTGTTTAAGGAAAAGTAGAACCAATGTCCATCCAGTCGAAAGAATGGAGATCCCAAATAGGTTTGCAGTTCTGAAACCTGCTCAGGACTAAGCTCAGTTCGCAGGCTGTGGTCGGCAGATTCTAACGTTAATCCGTTTCGGCTGGTGAAATCTACGATCGCAACCGTTTGTTCAACCGCTGTATCCAGATAATTGAGATACAGCCGACTGTGCCCTTCTCGGTTGAATCCCTCTCTAGTTCCTCGCCACAGTCGCTTACCTTGATAGTCGGGGTTAATAGGCGCATAGCGTCCATCGCTGATGTCGTGCATGATCACGAAATTCTGGCGATGTTCTAACGCTGGCATTAGTCCCCCTAGAACAAATTCAGCCATATCAAACCCATGGGCATCCCATAGGACTAAAACGCGCTGGCTGTCTCCTATGAGAGCTTTAACATCCGTCGTCAATATCTCCTCCATGCGAGTTTCAAGTTTCTCAAACCAAGATTCAGGAACGACTTGAGCGACGCGCGGTTTAACAACCTCATCCCAATCGGACGATAAGCATAAACTGACTACGCGGCAATTGCCTAATTGGTTGGCTGCTTCCGTGAACACACAGGTTGAGTTGCCCATGCCTCGTCCTAATTCCACAATTAGATCGGGCTGAAACTCTAGGGCAATCGCAAACCATTGAGTCCATTGATAGAGATCGAGATCATTTGCCCAATCTACTGCTTGATGTAGGGCTTGAAGCCGTGATCTCGAAGCCGCGATTGTTTCACGATTATTCCAAACTGCTAAAGCTGGAGTGGCTGTAAGCATTGATAGGAAGCTAGTTGAAATACTCATGCAAATCGATAATTACTCGCGTGTTAACAGCGGTCATGTTTATGTCGCTTATCACCTTATCAAATTTTGCACCTTGAGCAGATAAAAGAACGGCAGCTTTATAGCAGACCTTAAAAGCCCCTCACGACTCATTAACCTAAATGAGGCGTTAACCTAAACGAGGCGTTTTAGGTGTGCGTCAGAATTGCGGCGAACCACTGCTCCATGCGATCGCCCATTGCCGTTAACGAATAATCTCGTTCTGCCTGTTCTCGACAGGTGCGCCGATCTAGTTGGTCAATTTTAGCGATCGCGTCCACCAATCCCTTGACGCGATCGGGGGGCACCAGCCAGCCTGTTTTGCCGTTTTGGACAATTTCTGCGGGACCGCCGCGATCGTAGGCAATCACCGGAACGCCACAGGCAAGCGCTTCGATCGCCACATTGCCAAAGGCTTCCACCCAGCGTGGAGTCATCAACAACGCCCGACATTTGCCCAGTTCTTGCTGTAGC
>JBGTAZ010000355.1:0-58219 GCA_041749615.1 Leptolyngbyaceae cyanobacterium
GGAGGGGAGACGCTGGAAGGAGAGGCGTTCGTTTTCGCCGACATCCACAAAGATGGTGTCGCCGTTGTGAAAGTCGCCGCGCAGGATGGATTTGGCGATCGCCGTCTCTAACTCTTTTTGGATCGCACGTTTGAGCGGACGAGCGCCATACACAGGGTCGTAGCCCACTTCGGCAATAAAGTCGATCGCCGCATCGGTCAGCTTCAGCGACATTTTGCGGTCTGCTAAGCGTTTTTCTAGGCGTAGAGTTTGCAGTTTGACGATATTCCGCAGTTCGGATTTTTGCAACCCGTGGAAGATGATGAACTCATCCACTCGATTGAGAAATTCGGGGCGGAACTGCGATCGCATTGCTTCTACCACACGGCTCCGCATTTCCTCATAGCGGTCTTCGTCGCCTGCAACATCGAGAATGTACTGCGACCCGATGTTGCTGGTCATGATGATGATCGTGTTTTTGAAATCCACCGTGTGCCCTTGGGCATCGGTAATTCGCCCGTCATCCAGCACTTGCAGCAGAATGTTGAACACATCGGGGTGTGCTTTTTCAATTTCGTCAAACAAAACGACCGAATAGGGGCGGCGGCGAATGGCTTCGGTGAGTTGTCCGCCTTCGTCGTAGCCTACATAGCCGGGAGGCGCACCAATCAGGCGCGAGACGGCGTGTTTCTCCATATATTCAGACATATCGATCCGCACCATTGCCTCCTCGGTGTCGAACAGGTAAGCAGCTAGGGCTTTTGCTAGTTCGGTTTTGCCCACGCCCGTAGGACCTAAGAAAATGAAGCTGGCGATGGGGCGGTTGGGGTCGGCGAGTCCGGCGCGCGATCGCTGAATGGCATCGGCAACCGCAGTCACGGCTTCATCCTGACCAATCACCCGCTGATGCAGTTCGTCTTCCAAGTGCAGCAATTTCTGCATTTCCGATTCCACCAGTTTGCTCACCGGAATGCCCGTCCACTTGGAAATGATTTCGGCAATATCCGCTTCGGTGACTTCTTCCCGCAGCAGAGACTTCCCGCTGGTTTGAGCTTCGGCTAGCTGCTGTTCGGCTTCTTGCAACTGACGGTTGAGATCGGTGAGCTTGCCATACTTCAGTTCAGCAGCGCGATTCAGGTCATAATCCCGCTCTGCTTGCTGCACTTCCAGATTGACGCGATCGATTTCTTCCTTCAGGGTTTGGATCTTGGTGATCTTGCCCTTTTCTGCTTGCCACTGGGCATTGAAGGTACTTTGCTCTTCCTTCAGGTTTGCAAGTTCTTTTTCGAGTTTTTCCAGGCGATCGCGCGAAATTGGATCGGTTTCCTTTTGCAAAGACAATCGCTCCATTTCAAGCTGAAGCACCTTGCGATCGGCTTCATCCAGTGCTTCCGGCTTGGAGGTGATTTCCATTTTTAGCTTGGCAGCGGATTCATCCACCAAATCGATCGCTTTGTCGGGCAAGAAGCGATCGCTGATATACCGCGTGGAAAGGACGGCGGCGGCAACTAAAGCACTGTCGGAAATCTTGACCCCGTGGTGAACTTCATAGCGATCGCGCAGTCCGCGCAGAATGGAAATCGTATCTTCCACCGTGGGCTGATCGACAAATACCTGTTGGAAGCGGCGTTCTAATGCGGCATCTTTTTCAATATATTTGCGATATTCATCCAAAGTCGTCGCACCAATGCAGCGCAGTTCGCCCCGCGCCAGCATTGGTTTTAGCAAATTGCCTGCATCCATTGCGCCCTGAGTTGCGCCAGCCCCGACAACCGTGTGAATTTCATCAATAAACAGAATCAACTGCCCTTGAGAATCGGTGACTTCCTTTAGCACCGCTTTCAGGCGTTCTTCAAACTCACCGCGATACTTTGCGCCGGCAATCAGGGCACCCATATCGAGGGCAATCAGTTTGCGATTTTTGAGCGATTTCGGCACGTCGCCAACCATAATCCGCTGCGCCAATCCTTCAGCGATCGCGGTTTTACCCACGCCCGGTTCGCCAATCAACACCGGATTATTCTTAGTGCGGCGCGAGAGGATCTGGATCGTGCGACGAATTTCATCATCTCGCCCAATCACCGGATCAAGTTAGCCCTGCCTTGCCATTTCGGTCAGGTCGCGTCCATATTTTTCTAGGGATTCATACTTGCCTTCGGGGTTGCGATCGGTCACTTTTTGGCTGCCTCGGATTTGGTCAATTGCCTGCTTGAGTTTGGTTTCATCCAGCTTGAATTCTGTAAATAGTGCTCTGCCATAGCGATCGTCTTTGGTAAAGCCCAGCAAAATATGCTCAATCGAAATCACTTCGTCGCCGTACTGTTTACGGTAGTTATCGGCGCGATCGAATAGGGTATCTAAACTGCGCCCTAAATAGACGCTGCCGCCTGCGCCCGAAATCTTGGGCTGTTTGCGAATAAAATCTTCCGTGCGATCGCGCACCTGCGTTACAGGCACATTTAGCTTGTTGAACACACTACTGGCAAGCCCATCTTGCTCTAGCAACGCTTTCATTAAATGTTCAGATTCGATCTGTTGTTGCTGCGACTGTTTGGCAACATCGGGGGTTCGGGCGATCGCTTCCCACGCTTTCTCTGTAAATTGATTGGGGTCTGTTGGTTGCATAAGTCCTGGTTAAGATAGCAGTTTTCATAAAATAACTATCCTTATTGTAAAGACAGGAACGCGATCGCCTGGATCGGTCTTTACACCACAAAATGCGGGTATTTTCCGCCCTCAGAGTAAAAATGAACCGCAAAGTTAGAGATCGCGATCGTCAAGCAAAAATCCCCTTAAAGCAGATTAAACACCAACTGCCCAAGAGGATTTACATTCACTCGATGATTCAAACTATTAAAAGTCACCCCACAGCAATCAACGCGAGTTCACTATCTAGCAAGCACCACTCCGCTTAGTCAAAATCAAAAAAACAGTTTTGCAGATTAGAACCAAATCATAGAAAGGATGCCATTGAGCTTGGTAGCGCAGATCAAGCTGGACAATATCCTCAAAATCTTTGACCAACGAACGACCACTCACCTGCCATTCCCCCGTCAGACCGGGCTTAACCTGCAACCGCTGCCAATGGTGATTACTATAGTTAGCAACTTCATCAGCAGTGGGGGGGCGGGTTCCCACTAAACTCATTTCCCCTCTTAGCACATTCCAAAACTGAGGAAACTCATCCAGGCTCGTTTTCCGCAGAAAACGACCAACCCGTGTGATGCGAGGGTCATTTTCATTCTTGAAAATCAATCCCCTTGCCTCATTTTTGATCTGCCTCTTCAGTTCGTCCGCATTTTGTACCATGGAGCGAAACTTGTAGATGCAGAACGAGTGCCCCATTAGCCCATAGCGCTTTTGGGAGTAAAGAATAGGACCGGGACTGTCGAGCCTGATAGCGAGGGCGATCGGAAAAAAGATTAATCCAAAAATTGCCAGCCCGATCAAACTACCAATCATGTCGATAGATCGTTTAAACAAACACGATGCCGACCGATGTGGAGTTCCCTGCTCAAGGGAGGTAGATGCATAGGAATTTAAATCCGTCTCTGGCACTGTTGACTGCATGGCTTTTAGTCTTGCTGTGGGAGTGAATGATGCGACTCCCGTAGAAATACGGAGTGCACTTTACAACAATATAAGGGAATTTCAGAACTGACAATATGCTTAGTTGGAACCCTATCTCAATCTTCTTGAAATCTTCATATAGTTTTATGGTTGTGAATAAATAATGAAGCGATCGCAGTGGTTTAGTCGTCTAGGCTCTTCAAAAGACTAACTGGCAAGCGTTTCGGGTTTTACCGTAGAATTACAGAGACAACTAATTATGAATCAATCAAAATCAACTTATAGGTCTTCACTTTTGGCTAGTTTGTAAAATAAAGCATGTATCGAAAGATATACTTGTATCCGTCAACACATGAGATCGTGCTTTAAACAACATTTTTGAACGAGCAAGATTTTAGAGAGAGTTGGAAATCTTGCTTGATTTAACTTGATTTTTTGGGTTTGCCATTTTTTGGGTTTGCCAAGGTTGGCAGGTGGGGGATCAGTTGCTGAAAGGCTTTGCCGCGATGACTGATTGATCGCTTTATTTCAGGAGACATTTCCGCAAAGGTTAACTGATGATCGGGGCTGTAGAACACGGGATCATATCCAAAGCCACCCACTCCTTGCGGCGCTTGCAGAATTTCACCCGAACAAAACCCTTGAGCTTGCAGTGCGATCGTGCCGTCGGGCTGCGCGATCGCAATCACGCAAGTAAACCGAGCCGCTCGGTTCGATTCACCGTCTAATTCTTTGAGCAATCGCGCAATGCAGGCAGCATCACTATCTGCATAACGAGCCGAAAAAACGCCCGGTGCGCCCCCCAAGGCTTCCACTTCTAGCCCGGAATCATCGGCGATCGCCCATTCTCCCGTTGCTAGTGCTACTTGAGAAGCTTTCAAACAGGCATTTTCGGCAAAGGTCGTGCCTGTTTCCTCCACTTCCAATTCGGTGGGTTTGAGGCGTAACTCCCAGCCCAGATCGGCGAGATGAGCTTGCATCTCTTTCACTTTGCCTGGATTTCCGGTTGCTACTACCAAAATTGTCATTCAAAGTTCCTTTTGATCGTCGATGTGAGTGAATGGCTGCTTTTTTCAGAATCACACCAAAACGGGAGCCATTCCCGCAACCTGTTCGTGAAAGGCTTGCCAGTCCAACACTTGGTCGAGCAGCGCTTCGTAGCCCACCACATTGGGATGCAGTCCATCTTCTATCCTGCGATCGCTGCACCATTGATGCCCCTGCGACTGCCAGTGAGAAAACACATCCAGGTAAGGAATCTGCCTTGCTTCACAGGCTAAGCGCGTCGCCTCTTTATAGCGAAATTGATCCGCATGATTGTAATAGAGACAGTCCAGAAAAGGCATTTTTGATTCATCCACAGGCACCATGCCCACAAATAGCACTGGACAGAGCTGCACGGCTTGATCTAAGAGGCGATCGATTCCAGTACAAAATAGATCGAAATCGGTAAAATTGCGTCCATCTTGGCGAGAGAGCCGTGCCGAATCATTGGTGCCCACCGACAAAATCAGCAGATCAGGAACTCGATTTCGCAATTCGCCCCGCAGCCGAAACTCACTTTCCAGACGAGTAGACACCTGTTGCACGCCATCTCCACGCACACCTAAATTGTACAGAGCGTGCCCTAGACTGCTGGGAATCATCCAACTGCGCCGCAGACGCTCAATCCAGCCGCCCCCGACTGGATCGCCAAACCCATAGATGATGCTGTCTCCAACTGCAATAATCTTTAGCGGGTGCGTTGATTTTTGGAAAGTAGAAACTTTAGCAGTCTGCATTAAGTAATTAAGCGTTTGGAACTCAAATAACCGAGCATTTAATTATGCAGAACTGTATCATCGGTTGAAGAACTTTGCAAAGCTTGACAAATAAACACTCATCTATAGTGTGCCTTAACAAATGTATGCCTTAATAAATAGCGGTGAGAAAAGGTGAGGAGTGTGGCGTAAGCGGTGCGGGGTAGAAACTGTGCAGTGGCTAAGCCCAGGTTGCGATGATCCACTGGCTACCGCTAATCAGGTAAAACATGCCCACCATCAGCAAGGCAACACTGGCAAGCCGAATGATGGCATCGGAGTGAAGCAGCAACGTGCGACTTTGTTTGGCGAGTCCGGTGAATAAGCTAGCCAGAAAAATGATGGCAGTATAGCCAAAAGCGTAGCTGATCATGGTGAGGGTGCTTTGCCATTGCGAACCGGTGGCGGCGGCAGCAGTTAGCACTGAAATCATAATTGGGCTGGTGCAGGGAGAACTGACAAGGGCGAAGGTAATTCCAACCCCATAAGGACCCGTGAGAAACGATGTAATGACTGACTGAAGCCGCGATTCCCGTAGGGAGTCCTGCGGAGAGCTTCGCGAATGTTTCACGAATCGCCGAGACATTTTCTCCTTAGAATGAATGGCATTGCTGCCTGCTCCAGTGGGCGAGGTGAAGCGGTTTAGCCTCAACCGAGGAATTTGCACAATGCCAACCAAACTTAATCCCATCAGCACAATTATTGTGCCAACAGCGACCTGAATATAACCTCGAAATTGAATCAGAATCAGACCTGCCGCCGAGGAAAATAGTCCTAGCACACTGAGAACAGTGACGACTCCTAAAACAAAGGAACCCGCCTTAAAGAAAGCATCGCGACGGGAGGTAATTTCGCGGGTGCCAATGTAGCTCAGGTTGACCGGCAACAGGGACAAAATACAGGGTGAAATGCTGGCAACTAACCCACCCAAAAACGCCAGACCCATCAGTGCCAAGGGGTTATTAATCTGGGGTTGATGCTGAGTAAACCACTGTTCGTAGCGATCGCCAATCCAAAATGCAAACTGCTGTAGCGATTGATAGACCGCGCTTTGGATTAATCCATCTAGGAGTAAAGCGAGGGCGATCGCGCCCACAAACAGGGTGAGCAACAACAGGAGATGCTTTGAGTGTGGAATTGAGCGATTGGGTAACTTGGACAGTTTGACACGAGCCATAACAATTTAGTCTGCGAACCGCAACAACACATTACTTTTCAAGCTGCTGAGAGTCTGGATAGCCAGAGAGCGTCGCTAATTCCTCCAGCGATTGCAACCCCCGATAAAGCTGTCCATTCACTTGCCAGGTGGGATAACTGCTGACCTGTGCCTGGGCACACTGTTCTGGACGGGCGTTATCTCCCTTGGGATCACACTCTACCACTTGCAATTTAGCCACCGCTGAGCCAAACAATGCCTGTTGTTGCTGGCAATAAGGACACCAATAGGTTGTGTAGAGCGTTGCCCCTTGCTGATTGAGATGATCAACCAGAGCCAGAGTGGCAGGAGAAGCTGGCACAGTATTGACCGCTTCAGAGGTGCGTCGAGGAGTGCAGCCCGATCCCATAACCACTAGCGCGATCGCCACCGTTGCCCCCAACCGCGATCTCCAGAGGGAGTCCTGCGGAAAGCTACGCGAACGGTTCAGGAATCGCCAATTCCTGTTAGGTAACCCTACTTGTTGAATACTCTTCAAGCTCATTTGAATATCTTTCATACTCATTAACAGCAGCAGGTAACCACAGCAAGCTCACACACCACTTTATTCGTCTAACTGCAACTGTCTTCAGTTGTATTCCTTCAGTTGTATTCTAATTACCACTATAAAACAGTGATTCTCCTCACTCATCCTTCCATTGTTCCCGTTTCCCCTCACCCATTCCCCATTTCCCGCAAAATTTAATCTTTGTACGCGATGTGCAACTAATCGCCCTCACCCCAAACCCCTCTCCCTACGGAGATGGGCTTTCAGGGATTCCGGTTCCCTCTCCCATCGGGAGAGGGCTAGGGTGAGGGCTGTCTTTGCATTGTTTCAGGAAAGTCGCACATCGCGTCTTTATAGATTTAATCTTTGTAGAATGAGCCAATCTGACAGGGCTAGCCTACACTGCTAACGACGCATGATGTCAGCAGGCAAGAATTTGAGGAGCGTGGGGAAAAGTTGTGGGAAAGATCGCGCTGCTAGTGGGGGTGAGTGGGTGTGATATGGGGTTGCCTCCCTTGCGAAAAGCCCGCACCAACGTGGAAGTGTTAAAACGAGCGTTGCAAGGAACATCCTCTGGGTTTGTGGTGCAAACGTTGAATGATCCCAGTTTGCTCGACATGATGGAAGCGATCGAGCAACTGTTTCGGCATCGCGAGAAAACCGATCAAGTCCTATTCTTTTTTTCGGGTTATGGGATCAAAGATGTGGATGGGCAACTTTACTTTGCGGCTCCCCATACGGCACTAGACGATCGCGGCAACTTGATTCGCTCCCGCACCATGCCCGTCAGATTTTTGCACAATGTGATGGATACCAGCCCCGCTTGGCGACAGGTGGTGATTTTTGACTGCTGCTTTCGACAAACGGGTGGCATTGATCCCACGGAAGGCGAAACCCTGATGGATGATACCTATAATCACTTAATTGGCGATCGCCGCGTGATTTTGTCTGCCACAACCCATACCCAACATTTTCCAGAACCCGATAGCCTGGATGCTTGGAGCTACACTCGCTATTGGGCAGAGGGTGCATCAACCGGGGCAGCAGACACCGACTGCGATGGTAGCCTCACCGTTAAAGAACTGCATTACTACGCTCAGCGTAAGCTGCATGTTGCCGCCCCCGATCAGCATCCCCAGTTTTATGGATCAGAAGACACCGCCAACCAATTGGTATTGCAGGTTCCCAGCCAAATTCCCAGGGTGCAATATCGCCAGTTTTTAGAAAAAATGGCTCAAACTAGCGAAATCGACACCACCGAGTTTCGGATTTTATCCGGGCGCAATACGCTGAATACTTTGCGCCAACATTTGGGGTTGTCGCCTCAGGATGCAGCCGAGATTGAAAATCAGGTGTTGCGCCCCTTTCAAGAGCGTCAACAGCGGATACAGTTGTATCAAGAACTTCTTTCTGATCTGACAGAGAGGGCGGAATGACTCCTAAAGAAAAAGAAGAGGTCTACCAAAAACTGAGGCAGTGGCAAAATGATACGGGGTTGCTCGGTGTGGAGCCATCTGCGGGTCGGCTGCAATCTAAGTCTCGTCAAAAGGATCTAAAACTCTATGAACAGTTGCTAGAAAGCATGTTGGCAGAAGCACGGGATCGACAGGCTCCATTGCGCGATCGCGATCGCCATGAACTTCAAGCCCTCCAGCAAGTGCTGCACCTACCCGACGAGGATGTAGCAGACATTGCACGCCGTTTGGATGTTCAATCAGTTCAATCAGCCAAAACGGTTTTGCCCACTGGTTTGCCCACTGATTCGCCCACTGATTCGCCCACTGGTTTTCCTAAGAGGGATGCTACTCCAACCCGTTCACCGTCAAGCTTTAATCCGCCCATTTCAATCCCATCTACAGAAATTCCATCTACACAAATTCCATCCACACAAATTCCATCTACAGAAATTCCATCTACAGAAATTCCATCCACACAAATCCCACCTACAGAAATCCAAATTCCTTCTACGGAGATGCCTTCATCTGCCGCTGATGAGGTGAACCAGCCAGCCAATCTAACGGGCGTAAAAGGGCAGATAGTCAAACGCAAAATGGAGGTAGAAGGCGCTAGCCCACCTAGTGGTGCTCCCGCTGGTGATCAATCCGCATCGCAAAAAAGCGTCAGCCCGACAGCGACCGAGATGTCTGCTGGGGCTGCAATTTCTGCGGATAAACCCGTCGATTCCGCTCCAAAATCTTCTGCCTTGTTGCCTGCCGAAGCGGTTGACGCAGGAAAAAAACCTCCAAAAGGCGATCGCCTTCCATTGCTGATTACCCTGGGATTGCCTTTGGTTCTGTTGGGAGTCATTGGCGGCAGTTGGCTAGCCGTTCGTCAGTGGAATACAGTTCCGCCTAACCCAAAACTAGCTCGGCAATTTGTTGAGTCGGGCAACCAAAAAAATCAGCAAAGACAGTATGCCGCAGCGATTCAGGATTTTGATCAGGCGATTCGCTTTAACCCGCAAGATGCCGCTACATTTCTCAATCGCGGGTTTGCCCATCATCGAATGGGGCGGCTAAGTGCGGCAGTGGATGATTACACCAAGGCGCTGAACCTTAACAAAAGCTTTGCGGAAGCCTACAGCAACCGCAGTCATGCCCACTTTGACCAACGACAACAGGATGCGGCGCTACAAGATGCGGCTCAGGCGATCGCCCTCCAACCCACCCTGGCGGTTGCCCATTTAAACTTGGGTAATGCCTTGTTTGCTCAGAAGAATTTGGATGGTGCGTTCCAAAAGTTCACTAAAACGCTTCAACTCAATCCATCCAACATGATTGCGGCAAGGGCACACAACAATCAGGGCAACGTTTTTGCCAACCATAAAAAAATTGATGAGGCAATTCAGGCTTATACCCAAGCGATCCAACTGGATGTGACCTATGCGGATGCTTTTTTTAACCGGGCACTCGCGTTTTATCAGAAGGGGAATCGTCAAGGGGCGATCGATGACTTTAGAGAAGCTGCCAACCTTTACAACGGGGAGGGCAACACTGGGATGAGCGACACCGCAAAACGCCGAATCGAACAATTGCAAAAAAGCCCTACGCCTACACCTTCTGTTCGAGCCATTTAGCGATCGCCTTTGTAGGGAGACACTCCACAACCCGGCTCCACACCCTTCAGGCTTTGTCCTCTCATCCAAAAAAAGTCCGAAACCCTCTCCGTTTGCACCAAGAAGGTTTCGAGCCGATGTTTTGGAGAGCAAGGGACGTGAAAATTCACCCTTACTTCATATCCTTAGTCGTTAAGCTTCATCAGGTTGTTCCGGAAAACAGGCGAAATAATAGAAAAACTTAGCAAATGTGAATCATGGTGCTTGATTTGGCGTGATGTAGCGCGTTGGAGTTCTTTGTGGTGCTCCCGCGCCATCTGCTCACCCTGGCAATCGTTTTTTGTCATTACTCAACCTGCGGATGTGTTCCTATGTCAAATGTGGTCTCCCCTGCAATTGTTCACTCCCCTGGACTCAACCCATCTCTCGATGGACGCTACCTAATCAATGAGGTTTTAGCGACTCGTCTTTGGGGTCGCACCTATCTTGCCCACGATTTGCGCCGTCCTAGCCAGTCGGAGTGCATCATTCACCACTTTAAACAGATTCCAGAAATACCAAACTATGCTGCATTAGTCCGCAGCCTATTTGCCAAAGAAGCGGCGATGTTAGAAGTGTTTGGGATGCATGAACAAATACCTCAGTTGTTGGCTTGCTTTGAGGATGAGGATGGATTTTACGTGGTGCAAGAGTTTGTGGAGGGGCGATCGCTGAGCCAAGAATTGACCCCTGACGTACCTTGGAGCGATCAGCAGGTCGTAACGTTATTGCGAGAGGTACTGGAACCTCTGTCATTCATTCATGATCGCGGTGGGCTGCACGGAAACATCAAGCCAGACAACATTCTAAGACGGAAAAATGGTCAGCTAGTACTGATTGATTTTGGCAGTATGCCGCAGATTCAGCGAGAGTGCTTGTTTGCTTACGGCTTAGAAGGCGATCTAACGCATTTATCAGAACCAGGATATCAACCTGTAGAGCAACTTCAAGGATTGCCTTGCGCCGCTAGCGATGTGTATGCGGTTGGGATGATTGCTGCCCAAGCGCTGACGGGCAAACATCCCACCCAGTTTCAAATTGATCCGCAGTCGGGTGAGGTGTTGTGGCTGTCTCACTATGAAGAGGCGGTTACTGTCATCAATCGCGGGTTGGTGGGGGTTGTGAATGGGATGGTGCAGGGAGATGTATCGCGGCGGTTTGGCTCGGCAAGGGAAGCCCTTCAGGCAGTGCAGACGGTGGTCGGTTTTTCTCGAAATGGAGCGCGATCGCCCGTGGGAAGCCGTTCATTCGATCCTCCGATTACGGTTACCGTTCCTGCAATAGTGCCCCATCCCCAAACGGGGATCACTGGCAGCGATCGCGAACCGATCGCAACGCCGGTTACGAATCAGCCTTTTTTGTTAGCGCGATTGTTGATTGGCGCGATCGCGAATCCATCTGTGCGAATCGGTGTTGGCGGCACTGCTGTGACCGCGATCGTCACTGCCATTGGCTGGAATTTGTTGAACTCAGTCAACGGGTCACAACCGAACCCCATGCTGGAGACGGTCAGCAAAAAACTGCAAAAGGCTCAGCATCCGGTGCAGGCTGGGCTAGCAACCCCTGAGCGGGTGCAGACTGGCTCAGGGGCGTGGCTGCAAGATTGGACTCGTGCAACCCAAACTATTCAGCAAGCCGAACAAGCCTTAGACCGGGGTGATTGGTCAGAAGTGCGCCAGATCACTCAGTCTATGTCTACCCAGATTCCCTACTGGCAGGATCAGGGTAAGGCGTTAGAAAAACAAGTCATCGCCAAGGCGGAGGCGGATTCTAAAAATCTGCTGCAAACTGCCTACGATCGCGCTCAAGACCATGACTTTACGGCGGCATTAACCACGCTGAAGCAAATTATGCCGGAAACCACTGCCGGGGCGATCGCCCGATCCAAAATGGCTGAATACACTGCAAAACGAGCCGTTAAAGCCCAAGCAGACCTCCAAAAAGCGTACGACCGCGCTATCCTGCGAGATTTTAGCCAAGCCTTGACCTATTTAGGGCAAATTCCTCAAGGGACTCCGGCTTCCGCGATCGCTCAGCAAAAAGTGGTGGAATATTCTCGTAAGGCACAAATTCGCGCCCAGTTAATGCTCCAAGCGGCGGCTGATTATGCCCAACAGCAAAACTTTGTGGCGGCGCTGACCGCTCTCGAAAAAATTCCCAGTGGCACATTGGTAGACGACGTGATTGAGCAAAAACTGACAGACTACACGGCAAAACTAAACCAGCAAGCAGCCCAGTGGTTGCAACAAGCCGATATTGAAGCGGCTAGTGGACGCAAAGCAATCGCGATCGCATTTCTACAAAAAGTCCCGA
Organism: Leptolyngbyaceae cyanobacterium; assembly: GCA_041749615.1. Taxonomy (GTDB): domain Bacteria; phylum Cyanobacteriota; class Cyanobacteriia; order Leptolyngbyales; family Leptolyngbyaceae; genus ULC077BIN1. The sequence goes on from JBGTAZ010000355.1 coordinate 12,459, forward strand.
TTGGCACTCTAGCGTATGCTCAAGCCCGCGAACAACTCGCCGCGATTCTCCATCGGAGAGGCTACGCCACCGCTCAAGACTCGATGGTCAATTCGCGCAATTTTAATCCTGTAAGTTCCACTACACCAATCCAAAATTTAAATCCTGGCACCTATCTACGAGAAGCCGCTCCCCTGATAGCGCTGTTATAAAATGAGAATTGCTGATTTCTATTCTATTTCCTTGCACTTCGCTACCGTTATTTGTTAAGTTGGTTAAGCGTTAAATTGCGCGGTTTCGCCGGGATAGCTCAGTTGGTAGAGCAGAGGACTGAAAATCCTCGTGTCACCGGTTCAAGTCCGGTTCCTGGCATTCAACTAAATCAAGCGAAAAGCCCTGAGTTCAAGTAATTCAGGGCTTTTTGTTATAAATGTCACGCTCGGTTAGCGCGGGGGCAGTTTGGTTTTGGCTTCCGGCAAGTATCCTTGAATCAGCAAATCTGAACCGATCGCTCGCCAACTGACCGACTCCAGGGTGAGGGCTTCTGTCATTTTTTGCAGCCCTAAGTCGCCGACCGGAGAAGGGGCTGAAACTCCGCCGATGATTTTGGGGGCAATAAAGGCAAGGACTTTTTGCACAGACCCTTCAGCGATCGCACGGGCTGCCAACGTGCCGCCACATTCCCATAGCACTGTTAACAAACCGCGATCGTAGAGGTGCGCCATGACTGGGCTAGGACTGAGGGCTTCTAGCTCCACCACTTCCACACCGCGCTGTCTCAATTCAGCTTGAAATGCAGGTCGAACGCCAACTTGAGTAAAGACCAGGGTAGACGCAACGCTGGTCTTCCAGACATTGGCGGAGTCTGGCAGATCCAATGTGCGGCTCATGATCACCCGTAGCGGGGTTTGACCTGGTTGGCGACTGGTGAGTAAGGGATCATCTGCGCGAACGGTGTTTCCGCCCACAATCACAGCATCGCAGGTTGCCCTCAGTTGATGAACTTCGCCACGCGCCGCTTCACTGGTGACCCAGGCGCTATGTCGAGTCACCGCAGCAATTTTGCCATCTAAGGTCATGGCATATTTCAAAATGCCAAAGGGTCGATGGTGCAGAATGCGATGCACAAAGGCTTCGTTCAATATTTGACAGGCAGGTTCTTCCATGCCAACAGAAACCTCAATGCCAGCCTGTTTGAGGCGATCGCTGCCTGTCCCCGCAACTTGAGGGTTGGGATCGATCATGCCAATCACAACCCGCCGGATTCCGGCAGCAATCACCGCTTCTGAGCAGGGTGGTGTGCGTCCATAGTGATTGCAGGGTTCTAGGTTGACATATAACGTTGCGCCTTGAGCGCGATCGCCTGCCTGTCGTAACGCAAACACTTCTGCATGGGGTTCGCCTGCCTTCGGATGAAAGCCTTCTCCCACGATCGCGCCATTGTTCACAATCACGCAGCCCACCAAGGGATTGGGAGCCGTTTTGCCTGTCGCTTGCCGCGCCAATTCTAAACAACGCTGCATCATGGCACGGTCAATCATGGCACGGTCAGTCATGGCACGATCAGTGTTTTCAGTCATCTAGAGCGCTAACCGAAGGAACTATTTTCAGATCCTAGACCGAATCTAGAGGTCACTACATCGATCAAGCCAATCTTGATAGGATTGGGTGAGGCTACTGTCATCCAATTCAATCTCAATCCGAATGCTTTTGCACCGATGGCGCAGGGTTTTAGCGATCGCGTCTATCACGGCGCTAGCAGTTTTAGGCGATTTAAACTCACCGCTCACCGTTGGTTTTCCGGCTACTGCGGGCATCTCAGTTTCGCTGAAAGTGCCTTGGCTCAGGTCAACTTCTGCCAGCGTTTTTTGCTCTGGGCTAACCTGCTCAATTACCAAAACTTCATAGCGAACCGGCACCTGAATCATGCGCGTCTCAATCTTTTTGCGAATGATTACTTCCCCAACTTTGCGCCGCTCATATTCCACTTGCAACCGTTCTTCTAGCAACGGCACCATCTCATCTAGAGAGGCAAGCCTGGGTTCTGAGTTTGGCTGAATCGATAAATTGGGACTGGAAGCGATCGCCTCAGATATGCTGAATGCGGCATCATTCAAGTCCTGTGCTTCCTGAGCGAGACCATCGCTCATCTCTGAAATATCTGCAATTTCTAGAGGTTGTGTTTCCTCAGCCGGGGGAGACGAGAGCTTGCCTGATCCCCCTGCCGTTAACCCCGCTAAACCCGCCAAGATGCCAGATGCCGCTGCCATCCCTGCCGCTGAATCTACAAATCCCATGGTAGGGGTGGAAAAATTGAACCCGTCTGAGACCCCTTCTAAATTATCGACCGGATTGTCAAACAAGCTATCTAGAGCCAAATCCCTGGTTTCAAGCTCAGAGCCTAAATCTGTCAGACCCTCCAAGTCTCCCTCTTCCACAAAAGATAAATCGGCAACACTGCCAAACGTGTCAGTCAGATCGGTTGTAGGCAGGTTATCTATTGTAGGCAGGTTATCGGTGGGCAAATCATCTGTAAATTCAAGATCAGTCAGGCTGGCAATGGTTTCTGGTTCAGGTTCAAAGCGATCGCTCTGAAGAGTGACTTCGCTCATGTCACTGGCTTCTGCGATCGCAAACTCATTTGCCCCAAACTCATCTGTCCCAAACTCATCTGCCCCAAACTCATCTGCCCCAAACCCATCTGCCCCGAACCCATCTGCCCCAAACTCATCTGCCAAGGATAAATCTACGTCAAAGGCGGTATCAAGCTCTAAATTTCCCCCATCGTCGGTACTGCTAGACGTGATCTCGTCTGTGGGCACCTCTACAAATGAAGTGGGGATCTCACTCACACTTAAATCCACGATTGGTGCAGACTGCTCAACAAAATCTGAGAAGTTATCATCCAGCGAAAGATCTAACTCAGCTAGGGGCGCGATCGCTTCAGTGTCAAGATCCAAACCAGTGTCAAGATCTAAACCAGTGTCAAGATCCAAGCCAGTTGATTCAGTTGCCAATAGATCTAGATTCGCTAACTCTCCTGCCAATTCCAATTCAAGTTCGTTACTTGGTTCCGTTTGAGGCTGATCGAAAGAATCATTAAGGTTCAGTTCAAACAACTCGTCTGTTTCGGTCTCTTCAGTCCACGACAAGGCTGGGTCGGCGTTACCAAAACTTTCATTTAGGCTCAAATCTAAATCGGGAACCTGATCGGCTAAGTTGGCAGCAGCGATTGGGGCATCTGGGAACCCAAAATCATCCAAAGCCGCTTCTGAAAGTGGATCGCGATCGGTCAAGCTCTCAAGCGTGAAATCAATGGTAGACCCAGCTTCGCCAAAATCGGATGGCAGCAGAAATTCTTCAGCATTCTCAGTCAGGATCTCTACTGAAAAATCATTTGCCAATGAACTCATATCGGGCAAGTCTTCCAGTTCACTTGTGAGATCCGCCTCAACTAATGGGTTTAATGCACCGATAGAAAGGGTGTCAATAGGTTGAGAAGCCTGTTCCCACGAGGCAAATCCGGGGTCTGAGATCTCGGTTGCTTCAGAACGTGAAAAAGATGGAGTTGAAAAAGATGGAGTTTCTAACTCATCGCTAGAAAAATCAGGTAAGGATGAAGTTTCTAACTCATCGCTAGAAAAATCGGGTAGAGACAGGGCTTCGGAGGAAAGGGCGTAGTCTGAACTAGGCTGGGCCGTAGGGCTGACTAAATCAGACCAATCATCCAGAGAATTATCGGCAGTGATGAATTCTGAAGCGGATTCGCTTTCCACTGAAAGCCCTTCTAAAGGCGAAAGCTCTAATTCTGACAGTTCAGGAAGTTCTAACGAAGTTGCCAGATCGTTGCGATCGCTTGCGAACCAATCATCATCTAGAGATTCTAAGGATTCCATTGATGACATCTCAACCGAGGCGGCAAAATCATCGGCGGGTTCGGCAAACAGTGAGTCTGATGTGAATGAGTCTTCTAAGTTGTCGTCTAAATTGTCGTTTAGCGTAGCGAAATCATCAGTGGGTTCGGCAAACAGTGGATCTAATGTGAATAAGTCGTCTTCTAGCGAAATGGGATCTTCTAGTGAAATGGGATCTTCGATTGGAGAAGGGGTGCTATTGCTGGCGATCGCGCTTCCTCCCATTAACGCTGCCGCCGCTGCCGCCGCCGCACTATAGGACAACACTGCTGGATCGGAAGGTGGAGGTGTGGAAGTGTTGAATTCGGCGCGATTGCTAGATTCTAACGACGTATCTTCTGGCAAAAAGTATTCTGGCAAAAAGTCAACATCGGCTTTGACGATATCAACAAATACCACCTGAGTCTGAACGCTAACCTTTTTGATCCGACGACCATTGAGTAAAACGGGTGGTTTATTCTCCGCCGCGCTCGATGGGGCAATGACTAAATTAAGCTGATGAGTCTCATCTAAAATTAGGTCTTGAATTTCACCGATGGGCTGACCTAGCTCATCCATCACTGTGAAATTGTTCAGCTTACTTTTCAAATTTTTGAGATTGTCCATCAAGGCGGTGATGCGAACAGTTTCGTCGCGCTCAGTGCGATCGCGATCCAATCTGTCTAACGATTCTGCGGGGTTGGGAGAAGATGGATGAGTCATTGTTTGGCGTTTTAAAGGGGATAACGGTCAGTCCACCAGGGCTTGGGATGAAATGGATACTTTAGTCAGTTGTTTGGTCAGCCAAGTAGTGTTCAATGGGCAGATTTTCTCGAACCACGGTTTGTCGATGAAACAGCGGCATCTCGGCGTAAAGCTCAACGCGAATCACCTCATTTTCCTGTAAGGCTGATTGATTTATCAAGGTTAAACGCTCTGAGGGGATTGGAGTCTCTGATTGCTGGAATGGCGGCTGTTCAGAATCGGACAGCGCTGGAGTAAAACTATCGGAAAGATTGGGTTGAGTCATGCTGCTTGCTTTTCCTTGATTGAATTGAACAAGCGATCGCGAAGAATCGTTCTAAAAATTTATTAATTAAATCCCATTCAAAGGGCTTTGCGATCGCAAATGCCACATTCACTGTTTTTGAGAAGAGTGATTTTAGCCATTTCAACGGGTGTAGCTGGGAAATTTTGCTTTTCAACAGCAAAATCATTTGCTCTATTCATTTACCCAAATAGCCACTAGCTTAATGACTCCTAAAGGTAGTTACTATGATATTAAAGATTCGCGATTCAGGCGTTTTCTTGGAATAAGTCGGTCAAAATGTTTCGAGATGTTCATTAAGTTTTATTGATTACTCCTTAAAAGTTGTTTAAGCGCGCTGAAAAATTTGTTTGTCCTAATTTATTAACGATTTAGACAGAGTTCCCCAAAAAATAGGAAATTTGTCATTTAGAGATGGGGAGTATGAATACTCGATTGTGGCTGTCGTTAGTTCGGCAGCAGCGTGTGATTGCGGTAGTTCGCAGTAGCCAGTTTGAGCAGGCTCTTCAAATGGCACAAGCGGTTGCTAGTGGAGGAATTCAATTAATAGAGGTGACCTGGAATAGCGATCGCGCTCCCGAAGTCATTGCCCAATTACGTGCCAATTTGCCTCATTGCTGGATCGGCGCAGGCACCTTGCTCACGTTGGCTCAGCAGCAAGAGGCGATCGCGGCAGGCGCACAGTTCCTTTTCACGCCGCATGTCGATATTGGCATGATCCAAACTGCCGCTGAGCAGGAAATACCCCTTGTTGCAGGTGCCCTTTCTCCAACCGAAATTGTGCAAGCATGGCAAGCGGGGGCGGCAAGTGTCAAAGTTTTTCCCATAGGGGTCGTGGGCGGAGCCAGCTATATTCAAGCGTTACAAGCTCCTCTAGGCGATATTCCCCTGATTCCTACTGGCGGGATCACTATCGAAAACACGCCAGCATTTTTGCAGGCTGGCGCGATCGCGGTTGGGCTATCGAGCGATTTATTTCCCAAAGCTGCACTAGCGCAAGGAGATTGGGAGGCGATCGCGGTGAGGGCACAAACTTTAGTGCAACAAATTCAGCAGAATCAACCGCTTCCTCAAAAGCCTTGAATTAATTCTTCAACTGAAAATTGCATCTATTGATTTAGCAATTCTTAAGCTTTGCGATCGCCCTCTACACTTTGCTAGATGCCTCAGATTACGATACTGATAAAACCATTAAAACTATGCATAGAGCCTGTGAATAGCCAGTTTTTTCGACGCTTCTGTGGCGTGTGGATTAGTTTGCTGATTGCGATCGGCACCATCCCTTTATCATCCAAGCTGATCCAAGCACAAAAGCCGCCTTTCCAACTTGCTCAACACGCCTCACTCTCAAAAGTTAAAACCTTAAAACAATCGGGCGATCGCTGGATTGAGATTGATTTATCCAAGCAGCGTCTTATTGCTTGGGAAGGAAATCGCCCTGTTTATGCCGTCATCATCTCCACAGGCAAATCTTCTACACCCACCCCTACAGGCGTATTTTCAATCCAAACCCGCTATCGCACCACTCGCATGAGTGGCTATGATTACGATGTGCCCGACGTACCTTACGCCATGTTCTATCATCGGGGCTACGCCGTCCATGGTGCTTACTGGCACAACAACTTTGGCATCCCAGTCAGCCATGGTTGCACGAACTTGGCAGTCAACCACGCGCGCTGGCTTTACAATTGGGCAAGCATAGGAACCCCAGTGGTTGTGCGAAAGTAGCAAGTTTCAACGGACCCTACAGGATTCGAACCTGTGACCGATCGCTTAGAAGGCGATTGCTCTATCCACTGAGCTAAGGGTCCATACTTTTCCGCAAAAATTGCACCGGCTCAAGCCTACTTTAAACAGAACGTATCATTTTCTCGGATCAACCCATACTTTCATCAGCTTACAATACCGCTGTTGAGTTTGGGTCGTCAGCCACAGGCTTTACATCACGACTATCAGGATTTTGGAGAGAGAACCCCACTGCCTTCAAGATTTTCAGCTTGTTGTCAAGTTGATGCCTAAAAACGGGAATTTCTTAAAGTAAGCCTCGATTAAGCCTGCCCGTTGTCTCTGACTCGTTACCGATATGATAAGATTGCCCATCGCTTAAAACAAGCAAATGAAGCCCCGACAGGAGTAATTGCTATCGTCATGTTTATTCTGAAGCGGCAGGATGTTGAGATTTCTAGCGTTCAGCACCCCAAACGGGATCAGCAGGTTCCCATTCTGACCTATCAGGGGCAAACTTTTCGCTTGATTAGCGTGTTCAATGCGGCTCAGGAAGAAGATGCCAAGGCATTTTGGCGGGATCTGACCGATAACCAGGGAAAAGCCTGTGTTTTGTTGGAAGAACCTGATCGCTACAGTGTGTGGGGCAAAATCCGACTAGAACAATTTGCCAATGAAGCCGATCACGAAGCTGCATTGAACCCTGCCTATGTCAAAGGTACTTTGCTGATGCTACAAGCCGTCCTCATTGATATTGAAGACCTGTTAGGCAATCGACAAGCCGGACTTTTTCAAAAAGATATTTCTGAGGTGTTTAAGCAATGGCGCTTTCCTCAGGCAGATACGCCAGATGCGGTGAAATATTTGCTCACTATGGACCCGTTGAATGCGGCTCATCTTCCAGCTTGGCAGGAGCATCATCTTAATACTTTGTTGCAAGAACTTCATCGGGTTGGCAAATCATATTTTGGAAATACCAGCTTTGCCCAGCGGTCAATTGATGCCCTGCAAGATTTGCCCTCGAATGAGCAAGGTCAAGTTGCCACGTGGTTAAATCAATCGCCACTGGGCAAGCTGTGGCGATAGGGCGTGGCGATAGGGTGGGGCAATAGATTAAAAATCTTTGATAAATATGCTGCAAACCTCTGACTTTATGCCACTCTTGCTGGATATGTTTTTTTTGCAAGTCGTCCTGTTTCTGACGCAGCTACCCCCAGGAATTAATCTATGAGCAGTGCAGACAAGTCCTCTGATAAACCCTTTCTATCGGTTCAAACCATTGTTTTAGCTGAGATTGGCTGGGCAGTTTCAGCCTTATTGTTCTTCCTGTTATTTGGTGTAACGGCTCAACAGGAAGTGCGCTCATTTGGGTACTCGCTGGGAACCTCCATTTTTGAAGCGGTTGCTTTTCTAGTTGCCGCACTACTCTGTTTTCGCAACTGGCGAAGTTCTCAAATTGTCAGTGGACGGGGTGTTTGGCTGGGCATTGGGCTGGGCATGTTTTTTTACTTCCTGGGCAATTTGTTGTTTAGCTATTGGGAATTAGGCTTAAGGCTGGAGCCGGCAGTGTCTCCAGCGGATGTTTTCTTTGTGCTGTCCTATGTCTTTTTATTGTGGGGCATGTTTCAGGCAGTGTTTTCTAGGCGGTTAAACTTAGAGCTTTGGCAGAAAGGAGTCATTGTTGCGATCGCCGTTGTGGGCATTGCGATTGCGATCGCACTTTCTAGCGCAAAACCTAGTGAGAAACCAACCGCACGGGCAGATCTTCGCGACCGGGCTGAAACTTCCACCCTTGAAGCAATCCCAGGGTTCCCGCTGAAAGGATCTGTTTTGTCGTTCTTTTCAACCGTTCAACCGTTCGATTTTCCTGCTTTCAATCTTCCCGCCATCACGGCAGAGTCTTTGATAGACGCGGTAGCCCAAGCTGCTCCTGCTCCAGAGCCACAATCTCAGGCACCGGAGTGGGCGATCGGGTTAGAGCAACAGCTTAAACCATTGGAAGCGCCTCTCAGTTGGTTTTATCTGCTCTGTGATGTGCTGCTGTTGGTGTTAGCAACGACATTGCTGTTGGCTTTTTGGGGGGGGCGATTCTCCCAATCTTGGCGGATGATTGCCGCTGCGGCTTTCTGCTTATACATTGCAGATATTTGGTTTAAGTATGCGAACACAATCTTAACGGACTATAAAAGCGGAGGATTGCCGGAGGTCTTCTGGGTATTTAGCGGGGTGTTGTTTGGGATCGGGGCGGCGCTAGAGTATGACCTTTCTATCCGTTCTCGGCGGGCGGGGTCTCGCCGCCGCGCCTAAATTTCCGAGGATTCGCTTGTCAACCTGCCGTTAGATTGTAAATTCGGAATACAATAAAACAGGCGATCGCCGCTTCTTCATAGCTTGCTCTAAATGATTGCTAAAAAACTTTCCGATTCTGAAAAAAATGAAGTAATTGCGCTCTATCGGCAATTGGGTGAGACGACCTCAACCTTGGCGGGTCGATATAGCGTGAGTACGTCTACCATTAGCCGTATTCTAAAAAGCACCTTGCCAGCAGACGAGTATGAAGCACTGATTCAGCAAAAGCGTCAGGCGGTTCGCTCGAACGAATATCTGCCCTTGCTGCAAGTGCCCGTGGCAGAAGAGGTGAGCCAATCGGCTACTGTCAAAATAAAACCTGTAGACGTAACGGCTACGGAGCCAGAAATGGCGATAACAGTGCCATCCGTTGTGCCTGAAATCGGCGATCGCCAATCTATCGATCGCCAGTCTATGGCTGAGCAGTCTGCCAATGAGCCGTTCACAATCGACTCTGCCCTCGCAGCACCCGCTGAACACCCTAGAATCGAGTCTATTGAACCGCCCCTCTCAATTAAGCCAGTCGATCTAAAAAGTGGTCCTATTCTGAAACGGCGATCGCAAACACCTTTGCTTGACGAGGATGACAGTGAATTTGATTTGCCTGCTCCACTAGGCTCTTTGCCTGAGACCGCTGCGAAAGCAAGTGCCGGGAACCTATTTGAGTCTGAAGCTGCAGTGCTGAAAGAAATCCTTGCAGAGGAAATTCTTGATTTAGACGATGATGACGATCTCGATGATGACGATCTTGAAGACGACGATCTTGAAGACGACGATGATTTTGAAGAGGGTTTGCCCAAGCCTCTGTTTGCAACCAGCAACTTAGCAGATGGAGCCATCATCCAAATTTTGCCCTTGGCAGACGCTCTGATTCCTCGCACTTGCTATCTGGTTATTGATCGCGCCTCGGAACTGATCGCGCCTCCTCTGCGAGATTTTGGCGATCTGGGTAAAATCCCTGAAGAAGAGACGCAGAACAAGATCTTACCCGTGTTTGACAATCACCGAATTGCCAAACGGTATTCCAATCCTCGAACGCAGCGGGTGATTAAACTGCCCGACGGCAGAATTTTGCAGAAAACCTATCCTCATCTCAAAGCAAAAGGCATTTCACGTCTGTTAATTGATGGACGGGTATATGACTTGACAGCGAGTCAGGAATAGCAAGCTGGATACTGAAGGAAAACGCATTATTTCCGGTTTTGTTAAACAGCTAATCCTCTTCGTAAGGCGGCTGGAAGGAGGTAGTGATCAACAGTTGAGCGATCGCCATACCGACCATGCCAATGCCTACACTAAACGCCAGCACTAAACCTACCGGAATCTCAACCGATTGAAACGCCAGTAAGTTGAGGGTAACCGGGGTGAAGTTTTGCACGGAAAGAATTGCGATCGCGCCAACCCACGTAGCCATAACCAGTGAAATCAATAAAATTGGCAGGGTTTTCATAACCTTCAATCTAAAAGCACAGCGCTTCTAGGCTAGCGTGTTTCTAGGCGTTCGACCTTTTGAATGGCGGTAACGAAAATATCGAAGCATTATTTAATCTCCGTAGCTTATGGGTAGGGAATATATTTATTTCCTCAAGCCTCGGTATTTCACGATGCCACTTTAAGAAAAAACTGTTAGAACATTGAGCAACTTCTTAGAATACAAACTTTTTGCTGACTAAATTACTTACACCAATTTAAATGGAGAATTCAACAGATCTTAAGTTGAGACCGTGACTGAGTAAAGCTTCTACAATTCAAAACTCAAAACTCAAAACGGTATTACATTGCCTCTTCCCTAGTTTTTATAAAAGCTCAAATTCAAATATGGATCTGTCTGTCCCTCTCCTAGCGATCTTGCGATGAATATTGCCTACCTTGTGAATCAATATCCCAAAACCAGTCACAGTTTCATTCGCCGAGAAATTGTGGCGCTAGAAGCCGATGGAGTGCCAATTAGCCGTTTTTCAATTCGATCGCTGGTAACTGAAATCATCGATGAAGCCGACAAGCAAGAAGCCAGCAAAACCCGGTATGTTCTACAGAAAGGCATTTCTGGCTTGCTTGGCAGCACGATCAATGTGGCATTAAAACATCCGTTGCGCTTCTTAAAAGCAGTCAAGTTAGCGTATACAGTGGGGCACTCATCCGATCGCGGCTTAATCTACCATCTAGCTTATCTGGCAGAAGCCTGTGTTCTACTCCGTTGGTTTACCAAAGCGAAAATTTCCCATGTTCATACTCACTTTGGCACCAACTCAGCAACCGTTGCCATGCTGTGCCGTGAGTTGGGCGGTCCCCCCTACAGCATTACGGTGCATGGTCCTGAAGAATTTGATAAGCCCCAAGCTATTTCCTTAACAGAAAAAATTGACCGCGCCGCCTTTGTTGTATCCGTCTGCTCCTTTGGTCGGAGTCAACTTTATCGCTGGTGCGATTATCAACAGTGGTCAAAAATCCACGTCGTTCATTGTGGAGTCGATGAAATGTTTTTAAAACACCCCTATACGCCGCTACCAACACAGCCGCGATTTATTTGCATTGGGCGCTTGAGTGAGCAAAAAGGGCACCTGCTTTTGATTGAAGCAGCGGGTCACCTGGCAGCCGAAGGACATGACTTTAAACTGGTGCTGGTGGGCGATGGTCCATTGAGAGCACGAATTGAGGCGATGATCTGCCAGTTTCACCTAGAAAATCATGTTGAAATCACAGGCTGGGCAACCAACGAACAGGTACAGCAGCAAATTCTGGCAGCCCAAGTGATGTTAGTCCCTAGCTTTGCAGAAGGATTGCCCGTTGTCATTATGGAATCTTTGGCACTGTGCCGCCCTGTTATTAGCACCTACATTGCGGGTATTCCTGAACTCGTTCAACCGGGTAAATCTGGCTGGCTAGTTCCTTCTGGATCGGTGAGCGCGTTAAAAGAGGCAATGCAAGTTGCCATTTACACTCCACTTGATCAGCTAGAGGAAATGGGAAAAACTGGGGCGAAACTGGTCGCTCAAAACCACAATGCCGCAACTGAAGCCAAAACCCTCAAAGCTCTATTTCAGCATTAATGGCATTTTTTGAATTGAATTTCAGCGCATGAGTTTTTCTGGTGCAGGAGTTGCGTACTGATGAATCACCTGATGCCAAAATTTGGAGGGCTGATTTTCTGGGAAATAGCGACTGATGTATTCATGAGCATTCCGAGATAGTGTATCGCGCAGGTCGGCATTTTCTAACTCTATGAGGCATTGAGCCGATTCTTCAGGGTTTTCTGCTTTCATGGCAGTTTGGAAATGTTTCATACAGAAATTCGCGCCACTCGCCGTTTTCCCCACAATTACAATGCCTGCTGCCATCGATTCTTGGGGGGGCAGGGCGCATCCTTCAATTTCTGCCGAGGCGAGAAACACTTGAGGTCGCTTGAACTGTTTAGATAACTCATGAATGCTAAGACCATCAATTCGTTCAAAGCGCCAGTGGTTTCCCCCTTTCGCGGTATAAATTTCCTGAGTTTTGGCAATAAACTCTGGTCCCTTTCGAGGAAAGGCAAAGACAAGCCCTTGCTCTCGTTGTGACTGGGGAATAAATGGGAAAAGCTTGTTATCTACAATGTTTGGAACAATTTGGATTTCTTTGTCTATAAAGATGGTTTGACAAACAGACTGCATGTAGGGCGAATCAGTCCATAGGGCAATTCGGTTGTTCTGGTAGTCAAAGTTATTGAAGATAAAAATAGGGGTTTGCAGGTAGGCGATCGCCCGTCCTTCCACCTGATTAATCAGTTCGGTGGCACAATCTGGAACGATGCAAATATCATCGGGTCGGCGGTTTGCCCAGCGAATAAATGGAAGATCTCGGTATAAATTCTGATCCCCATAGGTGTCTCGACCGCTCATCGTCGCAAGGACTGCATCAATGCCACAACTTCGGGCAACGGCACAATGCCGCATGATATTTAAGATGCCGCCGAAGACTTGATTGACCTGCATTTGTCGTCGCCACCAATCTTTGGCAGGTTGCATCCGCGATCGCTGCACCAGGTAATTTATCCAGTTATGGGTTTTGCTATTATCAAAATCTTGGATCAAAAAAACAAACCGCATCACCATCATCCCTGATTCAATAGTGGGCTTTCAACGGAACTGAAGAAGGCTTGCTGCACGCTTGATCTAAATGACTTGCTTCAACACTAGGAATGCCATGACAGAGGCAATGCCCAGGATCGGCAAATCAACTTCTGGCTGCCAGAGATGCAACCGAGCAAAGATAAACGCCTGAATGGGGTATAGAAACCAGCCAACCGCAGCAATCCCGACGATCGCGCCAAATGCCCCGCCAAAATAATAGCCGCCAAAAACAGTCATCAACTGAATGCCGACCTGAATGCCCAGCAGCAGGGTCATAAAATAAGTTCGCCCCTGAGCAATTAAAATATCCATGTAGGTGTAGCCCAAGACCGTCACCATCGCTCCCACCGCCAAAATTTGCAGCATCCAGCCAGCATCTGCATAGCGGCTGTCATACCAAATATTGATTAACGGCTTGCCCAGAAAGACAAAAAAGAGGCAAGCCAATAGATTGATGCCATTCAACACAATCCGCGATCGCCGTAAGACGGGACGTAACCGTTCGGGGCGATCGCGGGCTAGCTCAGAATAGGACGGCAGCAAAACCCGATGTCCTAAAACCTGGATCACTTCATTTGCCGCTTTTGAAAAGGTTTGAGCTTGGGTAAAAATTCCAAAGAAGCCAACGCCCAATAAGCCGGGAATGATTAGGTTGTTGCCTTGAAGGGCAAAAAAGGTCAATACCGTACTAAAAAATATCCATTTACCAAAGCGATAAATTTCACCAAAAGCTTCCTGCTCCCAATAAAAACGATTGCGGATTCCTTCCAAAACCGTGTGGCTCAAGCTAGTTCTGAGGATGGAACTGGTGAACGTGCCTAGTACCAACGCCCAAACTGCAAGGTCTTGCGGAGCTTTCGCTTGATTGGCGATCCACGAGCCAGTCACAGTGACCAGCATAGCGATGAGTTGAGTGCCCAAATCTAGCAGAGTCAACCGTTTGAGTGAGAGTTGACGATTGGCAGTTGCCATTTTTGTTGAGAGTAACCCGTCGATTACCAGCGTGAACCCAACCGTGGGTAGCAAGTATTGCAGCATCGGTTCTTTATAGAAAGAGGCGGCTGGTGTGGCAATGAGGCAGGCGCAAACCCAAAGAATTAGCCCACGAATGACTTGCACCGTCCAAGCTGTATTCAGAAATTTAGGATCATCCCCGCGCTTGTTTTGGATGATACTGAGATTAATGCCCGTATCGGAGAACATTTGGAGAGCGACGAGGAAGGTGTAGACCAATGCCATCAACCCAAAGGCTTCAGGAAACAGTAACTTTGCTAGCACCCAGTTGTTTCCCAAACGAACAACTTGACTAATTGCATAGCCCCCCATAGTCCAAACTGAGCCTTTAATGACTCGTTTCATTAAGGACTCGGACTGTTTAATCAGCAGCTCATCCGGCTGTTTATCGGCAGACCCTTCAGTCATTAGTAAATCCTAAGCTTCTAGTGTATTTCTCAAGCAGGCGCATCACCTAGGCAGGATCGGGGAAGGTTAGCCAACAGCGGCATACCCTAAAGCAATCATGCGGAAGTAGATGATCCAGAACGGGGTTAAAGTCTTCACCTCAGTATGAACGCATTGCCTGACAAACCTGTGTTTAGTTTGCCCATTTTTCCTAACCTTTCACAGTTCCTTTGGCAAATCAGGAATCTCCTTACTTCCGCTTCAAACAATGTCGCGATCGCGATCTATCTAGTCCCTAAAGTGGCTAATGTAGCAACGGATGAATAGGTTAGGACACAAAGATCCTTGAGAAATAAGGAATAACGGACGGTTGTTGTATTGACCGTTCCTCCTGCGGGGTTGGGGGTTGGGGGCTGTAGCTCTTTTCCCGCAGGGTGGGTGATTTGCTAGGTGAGTTAAGTATATAAATGCCCTCAGTTGGCTCCTCAACGAGTGCATTTTTTCGCGATGTGCCTTTAGGAGGGAACCGCCATTCCTTTTGCAACGGCAGGACGAGCCTGAACGACTTCAAACCAGCGCTTCAAGTGGGGATGATTATCCAGAGTCAATCCTTGAAAGTCGTAGGTGGCAACCCAAGGAAAGGTGGCAATATCCACAATGGAGTATTCTTCACAGATAAATTCGTTGGTTTCCAGTTGTTTATCCAACACGCCATAGAGTCGCAGGGTTTCCTTTTCGTAGCGCGCGATCGCGTAGGGAATCTTTTCTGGTGCAAACTTCTTAAAGTGGTTCAACTGCCCAAACATCGGACCCACGCTTGCCATCTGAAACATCAGCCACTCCAGCACCTGATAGCGCTTTGGGGGTTCTGTGGGCATTAGTCTTCCAGTTTTTTCGGCAAGGTAGATTAAAATCGCGCCCGACTCGAATACCGTGGTGCCCGTTTCGCGATCCGCGATCGCCGGAATCTTGCTGTTGGGATTAATTGCCACAAACTCCGGCGTGAATTGCTCGCCTTTGGTGATGTCAATGTTGTGAACGGCATAGGGCAGCTCCGTCTCTTCTAGCATGATGGAGGCTTTGCGACCGTTGGGTGTCGTGAAGGTATAAAGGTCGATCATCGGGATACCAGATAGGAATTATAAAAAGCAGGAAAGTGCAAGGATTGATGGCAGTCTAGCGCGATCATTTCAGATCAGTCGATATCTTAATCCCCTTCAGCGATCGCTTATTTAACCCAACGTCGGTGCAATAGCCCAAGGGCACAATTACGATCATGCTCACTATTAATGCAACTTAGTAGGAGAAGTATAGATTTTGAAGCAACCCAAAAAGCCTGCTCAATTTTCAGTCACCTCTCTAGAGAGTTACCTTTATAAATTTAGGTTGTCCCCTATGAAAGAGGTCTCTCAGAGTTTCACTTTGTAGGCTAGCGGCTGTACATCTCATAGTTGTTTGGATAAATCCCATGGCTAGCAAGCAGCAATCTAAAGACACCGATAAAAAGCAAAAGAAAGCTGATCAAGATGATGCTAAAGAGCAAAAATCTGGTAAGCACGAACAGCAGGATTCTTCTAAGGCGATCGCGAATGATGTTGGCAGCGAATCTGACTCTAGCCAAGAACTAGAAGAGCTAATCGAAACGCTCAACGGCGACCTGACCAGCGTTGAACCCGAAGATGCCTTGGGCATTGTGGATCAGTGGTATGGCTTGCTCCACAAAGCAAAAGAACCAGAATTGAAGGAAATTGCCACTAGCCTAAAACAGCTTCAAAAACTCTTAAAGAGTAATAAAACTGAGGCTCATGATATTGGCGAAGTGCTGGAGCAATTGGGCGAACAAACCAGCGAATGTGCTTCTGAAGCAGACAAGGGCACAAAGACCACTTTGCAAAAGTTGGGCAAACAACTGACTAAAGTTGGAGCCTCAATCAACAAGGCGGACAACCAAGAGCACTTGGATGATCTGAACTCCTTGGTCGAAACATTGGGTAGCGACGATCTGACCTCGCTAAAATCTGAAGATTCCAATACTGCGATTGATCTGTGGTATGGCATGGTGAACAAAGCCGAAGGTGAGCAGTTTAAGGAAATTGCCAGCGGTTTGAAGGAACTGAAGCAAGTACTAAAACGCAGCAAAGCAAAACCCGAAGAGATTTCGGAAGTGCTATCTCGCCTAGGTGAACAAACTGCTGAAGTTGCTTCTGAAGCCCCTCGCGGGTTTAAAACTGTGGTGCAAAAGTTGGGCAAACAGTTGAGCAAAGCAGCCAAGGCGATCGAATCTGCTGAGTAATGATCCTTTTGGAGAACACTAAAAAAGCTCCTGATTCACATGAAGCGGGAGCTTTTTCTATGGCGATAGATTTGACTCATCATCGCTAATTTGGCTGCATTTCTCCAGCGCTCAATATGTGAGTGGCAGTTAGGTTTAGCTGGGGAAATAGGAATGAGAGAACGCGATCGCCACCTTGAAAAATCTGTTCTTCATACAATCCAGTTTCCAAGATTAAAAGGGTCACTTTAGCGGCGATCGCGTCAACAATCCAATATTCTTGAATCCCCCGTGCAGCATACTCTGATCGCTTATATCGATAATCTCGATCCTCGTTTTCCTTGCCAGGAGAAACCACCTCAACGACTAGCAAGGGTGGCGGCATATCAAATCCAACGAGTGAACGTTTTGCTCCGGCTAACGCGATCGCCAGTTCAGCAGATAGCACCACCAGATCAGGAATCCGCGCCGTAACTAGCCGTCCACTGACTGCAATTTCGGTGCCTCGCCCCAGTTGAGCCAGTGGCACGACCGTCAAAAACTGAGTCAATAACCAGAGAGCAATTTGCTCATTCAGCCGACTTTCGGTAGGCATGACAACCAGCGCTCCGTTGACGAGTTCATAGCGTGTATCAGTACCGTCGTCGTGATTCAAATAGTCTTCAAGGGTGAATTGATGAGTCGCAAGAACCATCGACTTGACTCCTGTTTATTTTTAATGTGGTTTCAGCATCGCAACCTGATTCGCATTAGCCGCAACCGCTTGATTTTGACGAGATTGGATTTCCAGGTGAACCAGCAAAGCGTTAATGTCAGCCGGATTGACTCCACCGATGCGGGTTGCTTGCCCAATGGTGAGGGGGCGTACTTTGGAGAGTTTTTCGCGGGATTCTTTGGAAAGGGTAGCGATCGCGTGATAATCCAAATCGGCGGCTAGTTTGCGATGTTCCTGACGGGCGATCGCGTCGATTTGGTGCTGTTGCCGCTGGATGTAGCCAGAATATTTGATGTCGATTTCGGCGGCTTCCTTTTCGGCGCGATCGAGGTCGGGATTGCCCAGCCCAAACTGCACCAGATTTGCATAGTGAAAACCCGGTTTCCGCAGCAGGTCTGCCAGGGTGATCGAGCCTTTGATCAGTTGTTGCGTGTGGGCAGCGATCGCTTTACCTAACTCGTCATGTTCCTTCACACGAGTGACTTGCAGCCGCTCTTTTTCGGCGGTGATATTCGCCTGTTTTTGCTGAAACAACTGCCAGCGGCGATCGTCAATCAGCCCGATTTCTCTTCCTAAGGGGGTGAGGCGTTGATCGGCGTTATCCGATCGCAGCAGTAGCCGATATTCTGAACGGCTCGTGAGCATCCGGTAGGGTTCGCGCAAGTCTTTCGTACACAAATCATCAATCAAGGTGCCGATGTAGCTGTGTTCTCGCGGAAAGTTGATCATCTCCTGACCTTGGCAGAATCGGGCGGCGTTGAGTCCGGCGACAAAGCCCTGGGCGGCTGCTTCTTCGTAGCCTGTGGTGCCGTTGATTTGTCCGGCGCAAAACAGCCCCTCAATTTTTTTGGTCATCAGCGTCGGGTAGCACTGGGTGGCTGGCAAATAGTCGTATTCCACGGCATAGGCAGGACGCAGCATGGCGCAGTGTTCTAAACCGGGGGAGCGATCGCAGCATGGCAAGTTGGAGCGTCTCCGGCAGTCCTGTGGAAAAGCCCTGAACATAGATTTCAGGACTGTCGCGTCCTTCGGGTTCTAAGAAAATTTGGTGACTTTCCTTATCGGCAAAGCGAACGATTTTGTCTTCAATGCTGGGGCAATAGCGCGGACCTTTGGCATCTACCCAGCCGCCATAAACGGGCGACAGGTGCAGGTTCTCTTGAATAATTCGGTGAGTTTCGGGTGTGGTGCGGGTCAGGTGACAGGGCATTTGTTCGCGATCGATCCAGGCTGCGGGATCAAAGCTAAACCAGCGCACATCTGCATCGCCCGGTTGTGGTTCTAGCCCGTCGAAGTTGATCGAGCGGCGATCTACCCGTGCGGGAGTTCCAGTTTTTAGTCGCCCGGTTTCAAAGCCCAATCGGTTCAGGGTATCGGTTAAGCCCACCGCCGCGAATTCGCCAGCGCGTCCCGCTTCCATGGATTTGTTGCCGACCCAAATGCGTCCGCCTAAAAAGGTGCCCGTGGTCAAAATCACCGCTTTGCACTGAAACGCCACACCAAAGTAGGTTTGAACGCCGATCACTTCCTCGTTTGCGCCCAATACCAAATCCGTCGCCATGCCTTCCCGCACGGTCAGATTCGGCTGATCTTCCACGATGCCTTTCATCACGGCGGCATATTCGCGCTTGTCGGTTTGCGCCCGTAGCGCCCACACTGCCGGACCTCTGGAAGAGTTCAGCACTCGCTTTTGCAGATAGGTGCGATCGCTGACTTTACCAATCTCGCCGCCCAACGCATCCACTTCATGCACCAGTTGCGATTTTGCTGGACCGCCCACCGCCGGATTGCAAGGCTGCCACGCGATTTTGTCTAGGTTCAGCGTCAGCAGCAGCGTCCGAGAACCCAGCCGAGCCGCCGCTAGAGCCGCTTCGCAGCCTGCGTGTCCAGCTCCAACCACGACCACATCATAGGCATCCAAAAAATCAACGGGCATCGTCATAGCAGCGATTGTGCAAGGGTTCAAGCTTCCATTTTAGCGGGTTGGCAGGATGAACAAGCCTCAACAATTCAACTCCGCAATAACCGCGTCTATACTGCCTCGAAACACTTGCCCCGATTGATACTCTGCCTTCGCGATCGCAATATTCGCCTCAATATCCGATCTTCTGCGCTCAATTCTTCTGCGCTCAATTAATCGACGTTTGACCCTGCAAGCTACTCAACTGCTTGCAAGGAGAACTTTGGGTAGCGTAACAATAAAGCTTGTCCCTTTGCCTTCTTCACTTTCAACTTCAATGGTTCCTTGATGAGCTTCAGCAATACTCTTCGCCAAAAATAACCCCAAGCCCCAACCCGTTTGATCTTCCGCACAACTGGTTCGACGAAATTGTTGAAACAAGATTGATCGCGCCTCTAGCGGGATCGCATCGCCTTCATTGTGAACGGTAAGGCTGATTTGTGCTTCAGTTTGCTGGAGGGTCACGGTAATGGGCGTATTAAGCGCACCATATTTAACAGCGTTAGTCGCTAAGTTTTCAATCACTCGCCCTATCTCTTTAGGACTGCAACAACTCTTGATGTCAGAATCAGACACTACTACAAACCTTTCTCCATGAGCAAAGCTCAGATCTTCCACTAAGTCCTTGACCAGCTTCTCTAAATCGCATTCTTCAAATTTAAGCTTCAATTTCTGCCCTGAGCGCAGCCGACTCGCATCAAGCAGATTT
The DNA here is from genome assembly GCA_041749615.1 of Leptolyngbyaceae cyanobacterium. Lineage (GTDB taxonomy): Bacteria > Cyanobacteriota > Cyanobacteriia > Leptolyngbyales > Leptolyngbyaceae > ULC077BIN1. Next base: position 32,619 of record JBGTAZ010000355.1, read on the forward strand.
TGAATCATCGAATCTAGGCGATCGATCGCACAAATCATCTTCGTTGCCACATTCGCATGGGTGTCGCCTCCTTCCAGCCGTCGCAGGGTCAGTTGAGTTCCCATTCTGACAACATTGATCGGTCCTCTCAGATCATGGGTGATCGTCACCATCAGAAGTTCTTGGATATCTTGCAGTGTCTCAGAGAATTGAGTGGCAGCATCATTCACGGCTTGTTCCACCGAGCCGATAATAATATCGCGATCGCGCACACTTAACGGGGCTTCTTCCTCTAGAACTTGAAAGATCACTTGGCGGAGAATGTGGTACTCAAAAATGAGTTGATTCATTGAATAATCCGCATAGCCTGCTCGTTCGTGCCCATGCTTCTTGCCGATTCGCGTGCTTTCTACCTCATCGGCTACAACTTGGCTAGAGGTCTTGTCAGTCTGATCTGAGAGTTCATCGACCAATTGATTTAGGTATAAAGGTAATGAATCTTGCAAAACCAGAGAATCTTGATGCATTGATGCGTAAACTTCAACGCGCGCGCGCGCTTCCCACCGTTGCATGATTTTTGAAATATTTTGCAGAAGCTGATCGGCACACTGACTATACATACATTACGCCACTATGCAAGATACGTTGCGGAAATCAAGTCAAAAAAAGAATAATTTACTAAAGAGTAATGCACCTATTCAAGCCGAGAATCTACCGATGGATATATGCGGACGACACTAGCTGTCTTCAACAATGAGTTAGATTCTAAATGTACGAGGTATCATGGCGCTTAAAATAAACGTTCCAACGATTGACGCGGACTCCGCAGAGACTTTAAGGGAGACCATTCTAACCTCAGAGCCGGATGCCAAGATTGATATTGATCTGGATGCAAAGACTGTAACTATCGAGGCAAAGGCATCCGAAGAAACCTTTAAGCAACTGGTTGAAGCGGCAGGTCATCCCATTCGATAGTAGATGCGGGCGCGTTGGATTGCTGGGACTTATCTGCAATCAACGGCTCAACGCATGAGTAACAGCCAAGTGCCCGTGCCAACCACTCCATCCGAGGCGAGGCTAAACTTTTTTTGAGCTGCTTTCACAGCCGCTTGAGTTTCAGCGCCAAACACCCCATCCGATGCGCTCTTCAAAAAGCCTAATGCTTTTAAGCGGTCTTGTAGCCCGGTTACGGCTGAGCCTTGCATCCCGATTCGCAAAATAGGCAAGGCGACCAGTTCTTGCTTTGCAGCGGATTCGCTGGAGACTGTTGGTTTTGTTGCAGTATTTTTGGCTGGCGCGGCTGGCGGCTTAGCGGGAGTGGCAGGGCTGGCTTGACCCGCAGGAACGGGAAATGAGTCGGTTGGTTTGGGAGCGGCAACGGGCGGAGTACTCGGTGCGGTGGCGGTGACTGTGGGCGAGGGGGGCAGCAGCCGATTCCAGGTTTCCGAACCGACTACGCCATCGGCAGGCAATCCAGCGGCTTTCTGAAATTTGGTGACCGCGATCGCCGTTGGCTGATCATACGCACCATTCATTGAGCCGGTGTAATAACCCAACAGTTTCAGCACTCCTTGCAGTTCAACGACTTCTGTTCCTTGGCTGCCTGTGTTGAGTAAGGGTCGGGTTGGAGTTTTTGTGCCGATGCTAGCATCCCGTGGGGGGGTGCTGGATGCAGGGATTTTAGGCGTTTGGCTTAAGGTTGGATTGGCGATCGCCAGACTCAACCAGCAGGTTCCTGATGCCAAAGCGATCAGAGTCAACCCGCGACATCGCCAACTTTCTGGGTGCCGTAGCTTTTCTGGGTGCCGTAGCTTTTCTAGGTGCCGTAGCAGTGTGTGGATACCAACCATAGATGAAATCCCAAATTAATCAATCCGGCTGATTTGTCCCCGGTCATAAAGCTAGGGAACGTAGCTTGCGCCAAACGAGTTTAACCTATCTAGATGAAGCATCGTTTGCCATCAGACTCGATATTTAGCGCTACTATACAAAATCAGAGTCAGAATTCAAAGCGAAAATTGCTTAAAGTCTGTGAAATATTCACTCTTCAGTCGGTTTCAGGGTTGCTTCGTGGGGATGGCAATGGGCGAAGGTTTGGGAGGTGAGGTCAACAGGTTGCCTGATCATTCCAAGCCAGAAAACGCCGCTGCTTGCGCTCACCTGAAATGGAGTGCTACGGCAATTTCGCAGGGAGAACGGCTGGCGGCGGCAGGACAGGGGCTTGGTGAGCAAAGTCCCTGTCCCGATTTGCCCGATCTGTGGGAGGGGAAATCTCCGGGTGAATTATCCGCTGGTCATTTGTCTGCGGGAGAGTATGCGATCGCAACCCTCCCGATATCGCTGTTTTATCACGATAATCTGACCCAGCAACGCCATTATTTAGCAACAACCGTGGCGGCATGGGGCGGCGATGAACGAACAGCAGATGCGGTGATTGTGTTTGGCTACGCGATCGCCCAGGCAATCAAAGAGCAACTGACTCCAGCCCATTTCATTGCTCAAATCTTGACTTATCTTCATGTTTCGTTGCCTGAGTTGGCTACCCGTTCCGCCGATTTAATTAGCACCTTGGAACGCTTAAAACGTCTGATAGCAAACGGCTCGGAGCTACACAGTGCGATCTCAGCATTTGAGTTGGATGCTGAAATTCAACCCAGGTCGGTAGAGATTGCGATCGCCCTCTACTGCTTCTTGCAAACTCCAGATAGTATATCTTTGGCGCTGAATAGAGCCGTTCGGTTCGGAATCAAGCCTGACATTGTCGGAGCGCTGGTGGGTGCTTTGGCTGGAGCCTATAGCAGCACTGTGGGCATTCCGGCAGAAGGGCGCTGTGCCTTACAAGCTCAGTGTGCAACTTCTCAGATTCCTCAGCGGATCGAGCGGCTGTCGGCTCATTTGGTCTCTGCCTGGTCGGGCGTTTATAATCCCTTTATTCTTCAAGAAAAGGATCTTCCGATTGTTACGGTTCCCTGGATTGTTCGCTCTCAGCGAATTGTAAGCTAGATTGAGAGACGATGTTCTGCGATGAATTGTGCCTTTTTCTAATCGAGTTTGCCTTGAGAATTCTGCTTAATTTTCTGCCTGATTGGTACACCGCTCCTATTTGCTGAGGAATTCGTGGCAAGTGATGAAAGCCCTTCAATCGCTAGTGCATCGCCTGGAAAAAGCCCATCTAAAAGCCTATCTACTGGATAATCTTCGTCCATTGAGTGACTATTCCAGCGCTTTTCGTCGGGCAGTTCGTTCCGCTCAAAATGGCTCCAATATTACTGAAAGTCAACGATCGCAGCCCTCTACATCAGAATCAGATCTTGATGCAAGCTACCGTGCAGCCCGTCCCGCTTTGCCCCGCGCCAAACAAAGCTTGCTCAAAAAAGCAAGGCGATCGCCGCTCGTTTTAGGATTTGCCATTCTCACTTTAACCAGTGCCTTTGGCTATCGATTTTATAACGCGCCTAAGCTAGATGTTGGCAAAGCGGCTCCCCAAACGTTGTATGCTCCAACCTCTGCCAATGTGGTGGATAACAACGCCACGGATATGAATCGGAGTGCGGCTCGAAAGGACACGCTATCGGTTTTGATGCTCGATCAAGCTGTCAACCAAACGGTGATGCGATCGCTGCAACAGCAACTTCAACAGGGCAATGAGCTTCGCCAAACGGCGGGATCTTTTCCCTATGTGGGCACCAACGCCCTGACGCTTTTCACCCAAGCTTACCTGCGGAAATTGCCTGAATCGCAGTGGCAAGCGCTACTGATTGAGGCAGATCGCGGCTTCTCTCAAACCCGTTCGGCTCCCAACTTTAAGACGGCGATTCCGGTTCCCTCGATGGATGCAGGCGCTCGAAAAGCGATCGCGGAACTCCGCAACTATCGCAGTGCGGTCGAGATGAGCCGCTACTTGAGGCTGGTTCAATCCGTCAACGAAGCCCAGTTGAAATATGTGGCGGCTCTCGCCTCTGCCACAGAGCCATCACTCGATTCTCCGAACGCCCCCAATGGGGTTCTGCTGGATTTAACGGATGCGGAGTGGCAAATTCTGCGATCGCAGACTCCACAAATTGCGGAACGAATGCTGGCTCAGGGCATTTCTCCCGCCTTACCCTCTACGGTGCTAACGGCAGCCATCAAACTTCAGGTGCAGTCACTCCCTAACGCGGCTGAAGCGATCGCCAGTGACCTGTTAACATCGCTGTTGCAGCCCAATTTGATTCAGGATGCAACCCAAACAGAAGCAAGAGCAGAGCAAGCCGCCCAAGACATTCAACCGGTGATGGTTTCCATCAGTCGCGGCGAAAAAATTGTGCAAGCAGGCGACACGATTGGCTCCAAAGAGTTTGCCCTGCTGGATCATTTCAGCTTAAGTCGGCGCGGCATCGACTGGTTTGGCTTGGTCGGATTTGGAGCCTTAGTCAGCGGCTCAGTGGTGATCGTGTGGTTTGTCAAACGCCGATTTCATCCCTCCCTGCGGCGACGCGATGGCGTATTACTCTGGCTGTTGAGTTTAAGTACGCCGCTGTTGGTGGCGCTTCAGGTGCCATCGGTGAATCTGCCGACCATTGGGCTACTGGTCGGTGGCTTCTATGGCGCACCCTTGGGGCTAACCGTAGCGGGGTTGCTCGCGCTACTGGTGGGTGTTGGCATGGAAGTCACTTGGAGTACCTTAATCGCCAGTGCCACGACCGGGTTACTGTGTGGTTGGCTCGGCGGCAGGTTGCGATCGCGCGAAGAATTAGCATGGCTGGGCGTGGGCGTGGGCGTACTGCAAGGGCTAATTTACCTCGTGCTCAACGTCGCATCGGGCATTGCCTGGTATACCTTGCTCAGTGCCAGCGGCATTCAGGCACTCTTAGGGCTGGCATGGGTGATTGTGGCACTGGGCATTAGCCCCTATCTAGAGCAAGTCTTTGATTTGGTCACCACCATCCGCCTGGTAGAACTCGCCAACCCTAACCGCCCCTTACTCAAACGACTCGCCTCGGAAGCCCCCGGAACGTTTCAACACACGCTGTTTGTGGCAACCCTGGCAGAAGCTGCCGCCCGTGACCTGGGAGGCAATGTGGAGTTAGTGCGGACTGGAACGCTCTATCACGACATTGGCAAAATGCATGATCCTCAGGGTTTTATTGAAAACCAAATGGGCGCACCTAATAAGCACGACCTGATTGATAACCCTTGGATAAGCGCTGAAATTATTAAAAAGCATGTGACTGAAGGGATTGTGATGGCTCGTAAAGCCCGCCTTCCTAGAGCAGTTCGGGCATTCATTCCAGAGCATCAGGGCACAATGCTAATCGCTTACTTTTATCATCAGGCGCAGCAGCAAGTCGAACACCAGTTAAACGAACATCAGTCAAACGAACAGCAATTGAATTCGGATGGCAATACCCTCAGCTTGAATGATGCTGACTTTCGCTACGATGGTCCAATTCCGCAATCGCGCGAAACGGGAATCGTCATGCTGGCAGATTCTTGTGAAGCAGCATTGCGATCGCTCAAAGATGCCACCCCAGAAGAAGCCCTTGCCATGATCAACAAAATTCTGCGTGCCCGTTGGCAAGATCAACAACTCGCTCAATCGGGGCTAACTCGCAGTGAAATGACTGAAATTGCCACGATTTTCGTTCGGGTTTGGCAACAGTTCAATCATCAACGAATCGCCTATCCAAAGCTAGCGATCGCGCCGCAACCATCCTCCTAAAATCACTCCGCACCCCGCACCTCGCACCCCGTACTCCGCACTCCCAACTCACTTACGTTTGGCATCTAAAGCAAAATTGGATAAAGCGTGATTGACTGCAACTCGTGGCAACCGATGTTTGAAGCTGCACAGAATTTCCCAGGAAATGGTGCCCAGAGTTTGCGCCCAATCCTCTGCCGAAATAGATTCTTTGCCGTCTTGCCCTAAGATTGTGACGACATCGCCTTCTTGCAGATTGGGCAATTGGCTTACGTCTAGCATCAGTTGATCCATGGTTATGGCTCCAATTTGGGGCACAAGTTGCCCTTGAACGATCACGCTCATTTGGTTTGATAAATTGCGCGGAATGCCATCGGCATAGCCAATCCCAACCACCGCGATCGCCCGTTCGCGATCGGCAATAAACCGATGCCCATAGCTCACCCCGGTTCCTGCCTCAATGGTTTTTAGCTGGGTAATGCGCGCCTTCACTTGCAGCACAGGTTTGAGCGCCAAGACCGATTTCAGGTGAGCAGCGGGATACAGTCCATAGAGCGCTAGCCCAACCCGCACCATGTCGTAATGCAGCTTGGCATCGGTTAAAGTGCCAGCGGAGTTTGCCAGGTGGAGTTTGGGCGGAGTAATGCCTGCGGCTTGAATCTGGGCGATCGCGGTTTCAAATCGCTGTTGCTGCTGATTCACCACCGTTCGATCTAGGCTTTCCGCCGTTGCCAAATGGGAATAGATGCTGGCGATCGCCAAGTTCGGCAACCGATCGACCAATTGAGCAAACTCCGTCGCTGCCTGCCAATCAGTGCCCAAACGCGACATGCCCGTATCGAGCTTGAGATGAACGGGTAATGGCGAGGCGTTGGGCAAGTTTGCGATCGTTTCGGCAAACACCAGCGCTTGTTTCGGGGTGCAGAGGGTCGGCTGCAAATTCCACCAGGCGATCGCGCGAATTTGCTCCGGCATATAGGTTGCGCCCAAAATCAAAATCGGTGCCTGAATGCCCGACTCGCGCAGTTCAATCCCTTCAGGAATAGTTGCCACACCCAACCAGGTTGCCCCCGATTGCAGGGCGGCTTGGGCGATCGCGATGGAGCCGTGCCCATAGGCATCGGCTTTGACCACCGCCATGAATGCAGTCTGCTTTTGCAGCAGGCGCTTGATTTGGGTGACGTTATGGGCGATCGCTGCCAAATCAATTTCCACCCAGGCTCGTTCTCGCTGCATCTGCACCACACTTGAACAACGTTGCTCCCAACTCAGCATGTCTTCCTCCTGATTCACACCCAATTCAATCGGCTGAATTAATCTATTCAAAGCAGGATAGATGTCCTTTGAAAATAGGTCAATCAGCCAGGTTCAGCCCCTCAGTAATTTCCCACCCTTCAGTCTAGCTGTGTTAAAATTCTTGACAACCTTCCTAGCAACTGAATCCTGATGAGTAAGGTTCTGGTGCTTAACGCTTCTTACGAACCGCTGAACATTACGACTTGGCGCAGGGCGGTCGTGCTATTGCTGAAAGGCAAAGCGGAGCAAGTTGAACATAATGGCAAGTATATTTACTCCGGCTTTCCACTGCCTACAGTGATCCGGCTGCGTCATTATGTGCGTGTGCCCTACAAAGAAATTCCGCTCACACGCAAGAATTTACTGCATCGGGACGGATACTCTTGTCAGTATTGCAGCTATACCGGCGATAACCTCACGTTGGATCATGTGATCCCGCGATCGCGCGGGGGCAAGGATACCTGGGAGAACATTGTGACGGCGTGTGTGCGTTGCAATGTTAAAAAAGGCAGCCGCACTCCGAAAGAGGCAGATATGCCGCTCAATATTGTGCCCCAAAAACCCTACAGTGGTCTTTATTTTGAAGTGACTAAGCATGTCAAAAATGGCTTAAATCAGGAGTGGCGTAAATATGTGATTGGACTGTGACCGATGATATCAGAGTGAAAGCTGTTTTAAGGGGTTCTTTTTTTGAAACGATCGCCGCCATTCATCCGTTTCACAGGTCTACCCAGAGGTCGCGATCGACCTAGCGTTGCGCTCAAGATTGCACTAAAGATTCATGGTGTTTCCATGCTTTTTTTGCGAAGATCAAAGAACTCAATCAAACCTGATATTTTTAGCCCTATTTTTAGCTCATTTACGTGGATTCACCGTCAGTGAATTCAACTCCTTTACCGCAACGACTGTAGTGTCATCTCTCATTGCTACGGTCTCCCCATCCTTTACATAAAGCAACCTAACTCCGTGACCATTCGCAATATTACCTCTAAGAGTGTCCTGACTCCAGCAGAAGATGCTCAACCCATGACTCAGCCGGCTCCCATTGATCCTGATCCGGTTGAGCCGCTGCTCAAATCGCTGCACGATTCGCCGACTTATCGATCGCAACCGTTTTCCTACGATACGCCGCGATCGCGAGAGCAACTTCAGAAAGTGGAAGCGCTGCAAAAATCGCTAGAACGCCATCAGGGAGAGCGTCAGTTAATTGTGCTGCAAGATTTTCCCGATCCCGATGCGCTGTCTTCTGCCTGGACTTACAAACTGATCGCCCAGAAATATGACATTCAGTGCGATATGGTCTACGCCGGAACCTTAAGCCATCAAGAAAATATTGCCCTCGTCAAATTAACCAGCCTGCCCGTACAACGCTGGGCATTACCCACTGTCAAAAACCGTAATCTGGCAGCGTATCAAGGGTGCGTCTTCATCGACAATCAGGGCACCACCAGCCAATTAACGCCGTCTTTAGCCGAGGCAGGCATCCCCATTGTGGTCGTGATTGATCATCACAGCCCTCAGGGTGATCTCAAGGCAGAGTTTATTGATATCCGCCCTTACACCCGTGCCACTGCCACGATTGTGACGCAATATCTACAAGCGGGTTTGCTAAAACTAGATAACAACTCCAGCGAACACGTGAAGTGTGCGACGGCGTTAATGCACGGGCTGCGATCGGATACCAATGCCCTCCGGCAAGCTCAAGAAGAAGATTTTTTGGCGGCAGCATATTTAAGTCGGTTTTATGATGCTCAATTGTTGAATGCGGTGTTGCAGTCTTCCCGCTCGAAGCAAGTGATGGATGTGATTGAGCGATCGCTGAAAAATCGCATCGTTCAAAACAACTTTTCCATTGCGGGGGTGGGCTATTTGCGCTATGACGATCGCGATGCCATTCCCCAAGCGGCAGACTTTTTAGTCACAGAAGAAAACGTGCATACCGCAGTTGTGTATGGCATTGTCCACGATGAAGACGAAGACCTTGAACTGGTCATTGGCTCCCTTCGCACCAATAAAATTACCCTTGATCCCGATGAGTTTTTGAAAGAAGCCTTTGGCTATGATTCTCAGGGGCGCTTCTTTGGCGGTGGGCGATCGCAAGCAGGCGGCTTTGAAATTCCCTTGGGCTTCTTGTCTGGCTTTGCCGAAAGTGCCGACTACGCAAAAATGAAGTGGATGGTATTTGATACTCAAGTCAAACAAAAACTGTTGCGGCTGATTAATCCCGATCAACACTATCGCAATGGAATGAGCTAGGGATTATTAGTAAACACAATGATTGAACTCTATTTAATTCGGCATGGGTTGGCAGGCGAATTTGGCACCTATACCAATGATGATGAACGTCCGCTGACGGAAGACGGCAAAAAGAAGACTCGCTTGGTTGCCAAACGCCTGATGGATTTGGGGTTGCAGTTCGATTTGATCCTGACTAGCCCGCTCACACGCGCTAGACAAACCGCCGATATTTTGGTAGAAACTGGCTTAGGCACCCAATCGCAAGACGCAAATTATTTGGCTTCTGGAACCATTACCCCGTGGTTAGATTGGCTGGAAGCTTGGACACCGGGCAATCACGAGCGCTTAGCACTGGTTGGGCATGAACCGAGCCTTAGCACTTGGGCAGAGCTATTAGCCTGGGGGGAAGTGAAAGGCGCAGTTGAACTTAAAAAAGCAGGAGTCATTGGTCTTTGCTTACCTGAAACCGGCTCTCCGATTGGGCGCAGCACTCTGTTTTGGCTCACGCCACCTCGGTTTCTGCTGGGCTAGCCGCAACTAGGCTCAGGGAACCTGCTCGTTGCCCAACCAAGAAGCCACCAAATCTGATTGGGTTTTTACCGCAAACACTTTGGTGGCGTGATAGCTGATTTTTTCTCGCAGGCGGTAGATTTGTTTGATATTCAAGTTCAAGGCTTTGGCGATCGCTTCTTGGGATTGCCCCTGTAAATACAGCCTGAGCCACGCGATCGCGTTGGGGTCTACCTGCTTTTCTAGCAAATAGGCTTCAAATCTGCACTGAACCGCATTGCGGGTTTCTTGCTGCTCTTGCAGGGCTTGAGCTTCTTGATATTCGGCAACGGCACGGGAATCGAGCAAACTCACCGAGCCTTCGGCTTCATCGGGGGCAATCTCGTGAGACACGAGCCGAATAAAATCATTGGCTGGAACTTGAGTCATGCCGCCTTTTTGGGTGCGTCGCAGATAGTTAACGAAGCGATAGCAGAGCAGCGGTTGGTTGCGAATCGGGCGCAGACAATATTCTTCGACGCTGGCTAGCAGCAAAGCATTTCTCAGTCGCAAGTCCTTGGTGCATTGAGCAATCCAGGTGGCTTGCTGTTGCATATAGCGATCGCTTTGCAGCAATTCTTGGATGACTTCCTCCAGCACGTCTACCACACTGCGCTGGCGATCGCGAGAAAGCGCAATCCAAGTGCGAATTTTGTTGCGAATCAGGAATAGATTGCTGAGGCGTTGAATCAGTCCTTTATACGCTCTCACGGGTGAAGCATCAAGATACCGCTGCCGTAAAATGCGATAGCGATAGTCCATCGCTTGGTCTAAAATTTGCCGTTGGGTTGGAGTCAGGTCATTTAAACGAGAGGGATTTTCTCCAATTAGCCAATCGGCAATACTGTCGCGATTGGTAGAGTTTTGTTCGGGTAACTCTGCCTCCAATCGCGATCGCCATGTCTCTAGAAATTCTTCAGCGAGTGTCATTTCGTCAGCTAACATCATAACGTTGCTGTCCTTCGGTTCTAATTTACCCTCGTTATAGAGTTTGCCCTACAATCCCTATCCAACACACTCACCCGCACGGGTAAAATTAAGGCTTGAACGATAGAAAGAACCGTGAACAGCACTATTGGCTAATCTGGACAGATTATTTATCCGGTAGGTTTAGCCGATGAAAGATAAACCCAAATTGCATTGTACTAACATACTCGACTTCCTGATTAAACGTTGCTCGCTTTAAAGTTACTAGCTTTAAAGTGCCTAAGCTACATAACGAGTTAATGGAGATTTAGCAGTGTGAATTTTTAAACCAGGGCGATCGCTCCTGTTACAAAGCGATCGCTCCTCTTGAGCTTATGCCTGGGTAACAGGCTCCTTTGCCAAGAACTTCTCCAGTTCCGTCAACGCATCTGCATCGACCTTAGTTTGCATCGGGCAGAACTTGGGACCACACATCGAGCAAAACTCCGCAGTCTTGTAAATATCGGCTGGCAACGTTTCATCGTGATATTCCTTCGCCCTTTCTGGGTCAAGGGATAGCTCAAATTGACGGTTCCAGTCGAAGTTATAGCGAGCCGCAGACAGTTCATCATCGCGATCGCGCGCACCCGGTCGGTGACGGGCAATATCCGCCGCATGAGCCGCAATTTTGTAAGCAATCAGCCCATTGCGAACATCTTCCGCGTTTGGCAAGCCCAAATGCTCTTTTGGAGTGACGTAGCACAGCATCGCCGTCCCATACCAACCCGCCATCGCCGCCCCGATCGCGCTGGTAATGTGGTCATAACCGGGCGCAATATCCGTCACTAACGGACCGAGGACATAGAACGGCGCTTCCGAGCATTCCTCCATCTGCTTCCGCACATTAAACTCAATTTGATCCATCGGCACATGCCCCGGACCTTCCACCATCACCTGCACATCGTGTTCCCAGGCTTTGCGGGTGAGTTGTCCTAAGGTTTTCAGTTCCGCTAGCTGGGCTGCATCCGACGCATCATGCTGACAGCCGGGACGCAGGGAATCCCCCAAGCTAAACGACACATCGTACTTTTTGAAAATCTCGATAATGTCATTAAAGCTGGTGTACAGCGGGTTTTGCTTGTGGTGATGCAGCATCCAGCGTGCCAAAAGTCCGCCGCCACGAGAGACGATCCCGGTGATGCGATCGCGGACAAGGGGCAAATGCTCAATCAAAATACCAGCGTGAATGGTTTGATAATCCACACCTTGCTGAGCGTGTTTTTCGATGATGTGCAGAAAGTCATCCGCAGTCAGGGTTTCAATGTTACCGTGAACGCTTTCCAACGCCTGATAAATCGGCACCGTGCCAATGGGAACGGAAGAAGCATTAATGATTGTGGTGCGAATTTCATCCAGGTTACCGCCGCCCGTAGACAAATCCATCACCGTATCGGCACCATACTTGATGGCGAGATGCAGTTTTGCCACTTCTTCATCCATGTTAGAAGAATTAGGCGATGCGCCCAAGTTGGCATTCACCTTGCATTTGGACGCAATGCCGATCGCCATCGGTTCGAGATTTGGGTGATTGATATTCGCAGGGATAATCATCCGTCCCCGTGCCACTTCCGCCCGAATCAACTCAGCAGGGAGCTTTTCCCGCTGTGCCACGTAGTTCATTTCTTCTGTAATCACGCCCTGACGCGCATAGTGCATCTGAGATACATTGCTATGCCCATGTCGTTTAGCGATCCATTCTGTCCGCATGATTCGGTTCCTCTAAATAACAGCTTCCCTCCGCCGGTATAACCCGGTCTCAGGTTCTCAGGGTGTATTCTCAGCCTGAAAACTCAGGCACCCCTAGCTTTAATGGCTTAAAGCATAGCATTTCATATTTAGACGAACAGCCAAGATTCCAAAAGGTTGAAGGTTTGCGCCAAATTTTGGTTTTCTAGCCCAAATCAGACGCTAAATTACATTCTACTGAGGGACTGCTAAACGATATTCTGCAACTACTTCATCGATGGTTGGGTTTGCTTTGCCCTTAGCGTTGATAAACACAACGGGGGAATCGCCCTGCATGAGGTTATCCATCTGATCCATCGCGGTAAAAATGTCATCGGTTGAGTCAGAATTCATCGAAATGGATTCGGTTCGGCGGTAGGGAATGTTGAGCTTTGCCAAACTGATGGCTAAGGTTCGCGCCCGAATTCCTTCAGGACGATCGCATTCGGGACCGACAATCAATACTTCGTTGGCGATCGCGCCATCGGGCATCGCTGCCTTCACAAAGCCTGTCTGGTTTGCCGTTTGGCGTGCGGTTACCGTGCGGCTGGTGGATTTGGCATATACCACTGCACCGATGATGGCAGCCTGTGCCGCGATCGCTAGCCCAATCAGTACCGAAATTTGAGTTGATCCTTTCATACTACTTCTGATGGAAACAACGTGGTTCTATGCTACCTAGCGCCAAGACATAAAAGGGCGATCGTAGTCACAGTTCTTTCTTCAACCAGAATCACGCAGTATCCTGAATCATCACTCTATCTTCATCTAAATCAGGCTCTTGAACCGATGCGATTCCTGGAACCTATAAAAAACGATGGGTACATGCTTGCGATGATAGACAATATCGAATGGTTTGTATCGTCTCAAACGGAGAAAAGCGCATGTATGAGAGGCGATCGGATATGGAGTGGGTCATAGCGCAACAGCCTTCTTTGGGCAGCAATCTTGCTACAAACAGCCCAACAGCAGGAAATATTTCTGAACTGGTGATTATCCTGATCATTCTGCTGCTGATTGCCACAGCCGTCGCACTGATCACTCAACGACTGCAAATTCCCTATGTCACAGGATTAGTTCTGGCAGGGCTGCCCATTACGGAGGTTTTGTCACGGCGAATTGGGTTAGACCCATCCTTAGTCTTAAATCTTTTCTTACCCATTCTGATTTTTGAAGCCGCGATCAACACGGATATCAGCCGTCTCCGCAGCACTGTTAAGCCGATCGCGCTTTTGGCAGGTCCAGGCTCTATCTTTTCCTCCGCAATCATTGCGGTTCTGGTTAAATTTGGGCTGGGACTACCCTGGATTCCGGCGTTTTTGATTGGAGTGATTCTGGCAAACACCGACACCGTCTCGATGATCGCGGTTTTTAAGGACATCCGAGTACCTTCTCGCTTGTCCACTATTGTTGAAGGAGAAACTCTGTTTAATGATGCGGCTGCCCTCGTTTTATTCAATTTAGTTCTAGTCGTTTACGCTACGGGGTCTCTCACCGCTGTACAAGGCGTAAAGGAATTGCTCGTGGTCGCCTTGGGTGGGGCGATCGTGGGGGTTGTCTTAGGCTACTTGAGCCTGCCAATATTTGTTCGACTCAATGATCCGTTGAGCAGTCTCTTGTTAACCGTTGCCTTGGCGTTAGGCACGTTTCAGATCGGGCAATTTTTGGGAGTATCGGGTGCGGTAGCGGTCGTGATCACGGGGCTGATTTTTGGCAATCTTGGGCTATCTCGCAGTTCGTCTGCCTCGGATCGAATTACTTTGTTGAGTTTTTGGGAATACGCTGGTTTTGGGGTGAATACATTCATTTTCCTGCTGATTGGCATCGAAATTAACCCAGCGACCCTATGGAGGATTCTGCCATCGATTCTGCTCGTGATTGTGGCGTATCAACTGGGACGGATTCTCTCGGTCTATTTGTTGTTAGCGGGACTGCGCTGGTTCGATCACCCGATTCCCCTACGCTGGCAGCACGTTCTAGTTTTAGGAAACATCAAAGGTTCACTCTCAATGGCATTGGCGCTCAGTATTCCGCTAACAATGCCAGGACGGGACACCATCATTGCGCTGGTTTTCGGTGCCGTTTTATTTTCCCTAGTCGGACAAGGACTAAGCCTACCTTGGCTGGTCAAGCGGCTAAAAATCAGCCGGGTTTCTGATGCCATGCAGGAAATTGGACAGTTACAGATTCAGTTAATTGGGTCTAAGGCGGCGCAAGATGAACTGGATAGTTTGCTGAAATCAGGGGTGTTGCCGAAGGCGGTTTATGAGGAGTTGTGGGCATCTTATCAAGCGCGAGTTGCCCAGTCTGAGCGAGTCCTGCGCGATCGCTACAATCAACATCGGGCAGGTCAATTGGAGGGCGATCGCAGCCAACTAGATGCCATTCGACGGCGGTTATTGCTTGCAGAAAAGGGCGCTGTTAGTGATGCCCTCCGCAAACGCATTGTCCCAGAAGACTTGGTTCAGCCCTACATCAAGGAGTTGGATGAGAAACTTCTAACGTTGGCAGACGACTAGCGTGAATGCCGAGGTAGTCAATCATGGCGTGAACTAGCTCTGGACGAGTCACAACCAAGATTGTAGAGCCTGCTGCAAGCACCGTATTGCCGTTGGGAATCTCTAAATTGGCGCAGGCATGGCATTGATACCCAATAATCAGCGAACCCGTGGGAAAGCGCGGGTCTTGAGCAATGTGGGCAACGGTGCGACCTGCCACATAGCAATCGCCGGTCACAGGCAGTTTTAAGACCTCCACTTGTCCTTGCTCAAAATGCATCATTGACTCGACTTGGGGGTATTCGATCGCATTGACCATCGTGGTGACTGCTAAATCTATCGTACTGATGATATGGCTGGCTCCAGCAAGACGGTAGGCTTCTAGGAATTCGCGATCGCACATCCTCACCACAATATGGGAAATGCCATAGCTTCTAGACAGGGTGATCAATGCCAAATTCAGTGCGTCATCCCTTAGTGCCGCAATCACCGCGTTGGCTTGTCTAATTCCCGCTTCCAGCAAAACCGTTGTGCTAACTGCACTACCCTCAAATGCCATCACGCCAATTTTTTCACGGGCAAAGCGACAGGCAAGCGGATCTGCATCAATAATGGCGATCGTATGACCCAGGTTTAATAACTGCTGAGCTAAACCTAGCCCCATCATTCCGGCACCACCAATTAATACGTACATGACTATCTGGCACCTTAAAAACGAACATTACAGACTTATCACGATAGACCTCATTTAGTCGCTTGGGATTAGTAGTCGCTTGGGATTAGAAGAGGAGTCACGACTGTGCGAAACGGCTGGTTTAGATTCCATAACCACTGGGAATACTGAGTAAGCAACTTCTGCAAGAACTATGCCTGTTTTATACAGCAATTAGGGGTGAACCAGATGGCAAACGAGGGGCACCTTGCAATGGTGAAGCAAGGAGTGGAAGCATGGAACGAGTGGTCGCACGATAATCCAAAAATTATTCCCAACCTTGAAGGAGCCAACCTTAAAGCAACAAATTTAAGGGAAATTAACCTTTACAAAGCCGAGTTGCGCGAGGTCAGCTTTAGTCAAGGCGATCTCAGCATGGCAAACCTGGAGGGAGCCAATTTGGGAACTGCTGTGTTAGAAAGAGCAACACTTTATACAGCGGTTTTATATCGAGCAAACCTCCGGGAAGCCAACCTCTACAAAGCTGATCTTAGAGAAGCTGACCTCAGCCAAGTTGACCTCACCATGGCAAATCTGCGGGAGGCAAACTTGTGTACAGCCTTACTGGAAGGAGCGACTTTGTACACTGCAATTTTGCACAAAGCCAATTTATGGGAAGCCAGTCTCTACAAAGCTGACCTGCGGGAGGCAGACTTTAGCATGGCAAACTTGCGGGAGGCGAATCTGAGTCTGGCAAACCTGAGCATGGCAAATCTTTGTATGGCGAACCTAGTCGGAGCCACGCTTTATGCTGCCAACTTGCGCGGAGCAAACCTAAATTTGGCGAACCTTTGCATGTCCAATCTGTTAGGCGCAAGTTTGCATCGGGCAACCTTAGTTCGCGCTACCCTGATTGGAGCGAACCTCTACAAAGCGAGCTTGGTGGAGGCGAATCTGCGGGAAGCGGATCTGCGGGAAGCGACATTGAGCTTGGCAGATTTGACTGATGCCAAGCTCTATTCGGCAAATCTCAGTCGGGCAAATTTGCGAGATGTTAATTTGCAGGGTGCGAATTTGAGTTTAGCCAATCTGACAGAGGCAAATTTGCACCGCGCCAATTTAAAGGGAGCAAAATTAGAGAGCGCTAATTTGACTGGAGCGTGTTTGAGAGAGGCAATTTTACCCGATGGAACGGTAAATGAGTGAGGGGCAAATGGCGAATGGGATAAACTGGAACAGCAGATACTATTGCGTTAGCGAAGCTCTCCGAAGGAATCGCTCTGGTGCTGCCTGTGATTTCCAGGTTGTTGGAGTGGGAAGAGATCGCTTTGGGTATGGACGAATTTTGACAGTTGATCGGCGGGATTTCAATGTGTATCGATGGAACGATCTCAATCTGTTTGAAAATCAGTTGATTCGATAAAGAGATCTCTTTGTCCTATCACTCTTATTTCAGCACAAGACCGCGATTGTCTTGGTGCTACCTGTGATTTTCGGATTGTGGGGGTGGAGAGTGGTAGCGATCGCTGTAAATTTTACGTATCGATAGAGATAGATGTACTAATTAAATTAGAAACCGGAGTATATATATCAATCTCAATTTCTGGAACTCGAATTGATACGATAAGTGAGTAGTGAGAAACTTGATTATACCGTTCTAGGTACTTTTTCTCTTTCCACCATCCGCCAACTGGGTAAACTGCTATTGCATCCTTCTGAGCTAGCTCAACAGCAGCACCTTCCCAAATATCGCAATGTATTGAGCCACAATCTCTTGTTTTAGGTCCAAGAAACCAAGCACCATCTTCAGGTCTATTTGATGTGACACGACCTTCTTCCTCTTCTCTGACTGCTTCATTAATTCGCCATTTGAAATCGTCATCCCTTTCTGAAGACTTCTTAACCTCAAAGCGCAGTCCGTGAGAAGCGTAACGATGTTTGTATGCCCATCCGCGCTCTCCAGGATTCGGTTCAATAAAGTAGGATAAGGTAACTTTTAACTCTACGTTCGCCTCTCCTAGTTTTTCTAAAACCTCACTTGGCCAAGGCAATTTGTGAAGGTTCATATCCTTAGTTTTGACTTGACCGCCTTTGCTCTCTAAATAGAATGGCTGGAGTTCTTCTTCAATAATTAGTGTTAGATCATTGCTGGCACTTTGCAGGGCACGCCCTAAAGTAGGAACGCCATAGCCGTAACGTCGTACAAGAGCACGTCTAGCAGTTTTTGAAGACGCGCTGTCGAAATGAGTTCGCATAGCTGGAGTCCACTCAGCCGAATGCACAATCAGTGCCCGTACTGTCTCTGGGCGATAGGTAGGCTGTTCTGACATAATCCGTGCCGCCATATGACTGGCAAGGGCAGTAGCGCAGCTTGTATCCCGCATATAATCAAACGATCGCACTTCTGGTCGGTAATGGGTTGTAAGAACACAAAGATCGTCAATAGGCACGGCTGGATTGTGCCCATCATGCGCCATGTTGCCCCCCTCAAAAACTACGTCCGGACGGATTGGCCATTGAGGCTCCCAGGTTACTGAAGTGCGGCTACGTGGAGAGAGATCACCGCCTGGTGCTAATGGTTGCCAACCAGCGTAACCAGGATCATGAATATTCACTATCTCTGTGTAGGCACCTACAACGAGAGGGTTCCAAGCTTGTGCAGGGTTTTCTACCATTTCAAGATCATTGATATTGAGGTAGTCACCTAAAGCAATATCTTGATGGATGTTGCCTGCTGAAATAATCATCAATCGCCGGAATTCATTATCGTTGAAGCAAAGCTGGTCTACTGCTGCTGACCAGGATGATGGCGTTCCCTTATCCGTAGAACCGTAGCCGCTCGTCACCGCCATGCAAAACACCCGACGGCGATCGGGTGCCTGAATTTCGGGTAAAGAGACTCCCTGCTCTGTAATTGCACCATAGAGTTCAGGAGCATTTTCACCACTGCTTGGAAGTATTTTGACTGACTCAATGCGGTGTAGAAGTTTTACTTGCTTAGAAGGTGTACTTAATGCAGCTTGTAAGTCACCATACGAGGCTACACCAGCCATCGCTGTACCATGCCCACACCAATGAGCACTGTCGTTAACACCCCAAGACGGCTCAACAGTATGCATATCATTGGCAGCAAGTGCTAATGAAAGTAATTGATGAGTTCTGGTTGCACCACTATCCAGTAAACTTATTGCTACTGCATGTTGTCCGGGTTCAAGTAGTCTTTCAGCCAAATCTTTAGCCCAGTTAGCTTGCTCTAACGCTCCCATCTCAAGAAATATTGACGGAACATCCTTGGCTATACGTAGTTCCGCTACGGCATCAGAATTTCTAATAAGCTGCGCCATTGCTTCAACATCTGACATTGCCAAAACAATCTCGCGCTCAGGGAAAGTAATCCTATGAGGCTTCGTCTGAATCTCTAATCTTTGAGTAACCTGATTGAATACACTACGCCGCTCGTTCCGGAGCCAAACCTCCCACCAAACCTCCTGTCCATTTTCTGGGAACAGATTTGGCTCATCTGTAAATAAGGATATGACTGTTCCAATCTGAACAGTGTTTATGCGTGATACAAGCGGCTCATTCTCAGGATTTCCCTTACTTGTATCTTTATCGCGATATTTTTCTACTTTCTCCAAAAAATAGTTCGCAGCTTTTTCTGGAACAAAAACTGTTGCTGCAACAAGTCCCTCCTGTTTAGGTATTTGCTTAACTGCAACAAGTTCAACTTTTTTCCGGAGATCTCCCAGTTTCTCAAAAGCATTTAATTTATCAGCCTGAACTTGAAATTCTAGGTAAAAGCCGGGTACGCCAGCAGCAACATCTGGGTCACGAGAGTCTAGCTGTTGACGAGCTTCTTGCAGTGCCCTACCAATTGCAAGTTCTAAAGTTCGCGCATGTGCTGCTCTATCTCGCACAGGAGGTTGAGGAGAATCACCGCCACCCTGTTTTGGTCGTGTATATTTCTCACTTTCACCATTCTCAGGTAAGTAGATATGAGGAAACCTGCGTGACTGGTCAGACATGCTGCAACTAAGCTTTCTTCAGTTGTTGAATAATATCTTGTCGTTCCAAGATAGCCGAAAGCAGCGTTTTCTCGCCAATCTTCTCGGTATCAGATAATACGGCTTGTTTTGCTGACTCATCGGCAGCACGGACAATCTCAGCTAAACTCAGACCTTGTGCAGCATTCAAAATCTCCGACCAATCATTCCACTGAGTTTTAAATATTGAAAGCCGTGTTTCCAAAAGACGACGAACCATTGCAACCGTTGGAAGCGTATATTCAATGACATCATCAAACCTTCGGAAAAGAGCTTCATCCAGTAGATTGGGGTGATTAGTTGCAGCAATGATTAAACTGTCACTTCCATCATTCTCTATAAGTAGCAAAAAAGAGTTTAAAACACGACGAATTTCACCCACGTCATTTGCGCTGTTGCGCTGTGTTCCAATCGCATCGAACTCATCAAAAAAGTAAACACCTCGCGTTAGTGCCATTGCATCAAAAATCAACTTGAGACGGCTGGCTGTTTCCCCCATAAACTTGCCAATAAGACTACTGTAGATAGCAGTAAACAGAGGAAGTTGCAATTCACCAGCTAAAGCAGTGGCAGTCATTGTTTTGCCAGAACCAGGGGAACCTACCAAAAGGATTTTGCGACGAGGAGATAGGTTGTAGTTTTGAAGGCGATTTCGCTGTTTTTGTTCTGTAAGAATGCGCTTCAGTTGAGACTCAAGTTGAGGTGAGAGTACCATGTCAGATAATTTTGTATCTGGATAGCGCGCAGCCAAAAGATGAGCTAGTTCACCTTTTGGCTGGACGAGCGGAACTGGACCGGTTCTATGCTCTATAGCAGAGCCACGCGCCTTAGCTTGCTCAATTAACTCTCGAATTTCTTGAGCAACTCTTCCATGTCCCTGCCTTGCTTCATGCGCTGCCATTTGAAGGGCAGCAGAATGGAATTGCTGCTCTTCACCTTCTACATAGCTCTTTAAAAGCGCTATGATTTGACGAGCAGTAGACATGATCTTAGCTATCCTTCTCCAGAGCAGCAGATGATTGATGCTGCTACAGCTTACCTTCCCTAGTCTAACTTCTCTAAGAAAAATCAATTCGCTTCCTTAGAAGTATTTGACAATCCGCTGGTATAAGCGTACCTACTCTTTTCCTTCTTGTCGTGTCTGTTTTGCTCGAATCGCCGATCGCACTAGCTTTACCCGATGCGAGTCAGCATTTTTCTGCCATACCACCTGATGCCCTTTTAACTCTGCACAGTGATTTTTCAGGCACTTCAGCTAACTATGAGATCGCTAATCTTCTTCCTGCCGACTTAGCCTGAGACCGTTAAGATTGGGGGCAAGTCTAAGATTCCAGCATTTGTAGGTGATAGAGGCTGGCGTAGAGTCCGTTTTGGGCGAGGAGTTCTTCGTGGCTGCCTGATTCAACCAGTTGCCCGCGTTTGAGAACGAGAATGCGATCGCACTTGCGAATGGTGCTAAGTCGGTGAGCAATAATGATGGCGGTGCGTCCTTCTAACAAGCGGTCTAATGCGTCTTGCACTAATGCCTCTGTGCCTACGTCGAGGCTGGCGGTTGCTTCGTCTAAGACCAAAATTTTGGGATCGCGGATGGCGGCACGAGCAAATGCCAGCAGTTGCTTTTGTCCCGCAGACAGGTTCGTGCCCCGTTCTCGCAGCGGTGTATCGTAGCCTTGGGGAAGTTGTTCGATCAGGCGATCAACGTTGGTGTTTTGCGCCGCTGCCTGGATGGCTTCAAACGAGTAGGTTTCGCCCAGCGTAATATTGCTTTTCACATCTCCGGCGAAAATAAACCCATCCTGCAAAATTACGCCCATGTGACGACGGAGTTCTGTTTGAGGTAACTCGCGCACATCGATTCCGTCAACCAAGATTTTGCCTTTATCCGCTTCGTAAAGTCGGGTTAACAATCGAATAATGGAGCTTTTTCCGGCACCAGTTGGACCGACTAATGCCACTTTTTCACCCGGATGAATCGTGAAATTGAGGTCTTTTAGAACGGGATCTTCTGGCTTATAGCCAAACCACACTTGGTCAAATTGAATCTTGCCTGTTTCGCTATCAGCCTGGGCATATAAGGTTTTGGGGTTGGCAATATCCCGAATCTCGATCGGTTCGCTCATGATATCGCTGACACGCTCGATCGCCGTCAATCCTGCTTGAATCGCCGTAAATTTTTCAGCAAACTGACGCAATGGATCAAACAATCGTTGGGCATATAAAATAAATGCCGTTAGCGTACCCAACTTCAATTGATCATCCATAATTAGCACACTGCCAAACCACAATACTCCGGCGATCGCCACCAGCGAAATCCACTCCAGCGTTGCCGAAATCGCCGAATCATGAAAAATTGTCTCATCAACTTCTTTGATATATTGCAGGTTTATTTGGCGAAAAAGTTGAGCATTGAATCCTTCTCGGCGAAATAGTTGCACCACGCCAATGCCAACAATATTTTCTTGCAGCATCGAGTTGAGCGCCGAGATTTCCTCACGGGCGCGGTAGTTGGCTTTGCGAAACTGCTGCTGAAAATAAATAATCAGTGCCGTCACCGGAATTAGCATCACCACTAACAGCAGCGCCAACTGCCACTGCAATAAAAACATGATGACAGCAATCACCAGGATGGAGAATAGATCGCCAATAATCCCGATCGCCCCGGTCGAAAACACATCCCCCAACGACTCCACATCACTAGTCAAGCGGGTAATTAGCCGCCCAACCGGGGTGCGGTCAAAAAAGCGCATTGCCAACGAGGTGACATGAAAAAACAAATCCGTCCGAATATTTGCCGTAATGCTTTGCCCGACTTCCTGCACCAAATAGCCCTGCCACGCATCCAAAAACACCCGTCCTACCAACGTCACCAACAGCAACCCCGACAAAATGTTGATGCCCGTCGTTAGCGGTACTGTCTGCAAAAACTTCAGCCAGGTCGGGTCTTGTTGCACGAGTGAAATGGCATCACCTACCAAAATCGGCTGAATCGCTCCCGCAATGGAGGCAGGCACAAGCAACAGCAGCGAAAACAGAAGTGTGCGTCTATTTTGCAAGCCATAAGGAATCAGCCTTTTCAGAAGTCGCCAATCTGTTTCTCGTTTTGCGCGATAGGTCGCGTTCCTGGTTTGAAGTGGAGCAGTCATTGGGCAAATCCGCAGGATGTATAGAGAGAAATTGCTTTCTCACTGTAACCCTTTGGAGAAGCTAGAAGGAGTGAATGCCTCGTTCTACTCTTCCCAGCAGTCGCAGGTGACTGTTTTAGGGCTAGACATCACCGATCGCAAATGCTGCCGAACGAGGGTTAACAATGCTTGGGTTTCTGGTGGTTTCGTTAGAAAATCGGATGCGCCTGCTAATTTGGCACGGGTGCGATCGATAAAACCGCTTTGGCTGGTCAAGATAATAATCGGCGTATTTTGAAAAATCGGCGTTTTGCGGAGAAAGGCACACAGGTCGTAGCCATTGGCGTTCGGCATCACCAAATCTAGAAAAATTAAATCAGGTTTGGTTTTACTTAAGATGCCAATGCCGGATAAAGGCTCCTGGACTTTTAACACTTGATAGCCAGCCGGTTCCAAGATATTGGCAAGAAATTGCCCCACGGTCGGGCTGTCATCCACGCAGGCAATTAAAGGACGGACAGCTTGATTCTTGGCTAGCTTGGCGCGCAGTTGAGTGAACGGGTGGGGCAAGTCGGCGACATCTTCCAGGGCGATCGCCCCCCGCTGCACCCAAGGCAACAAAAATCGGGTAATGGTGTTTACGGGTCGCCGTGCATAGCAGGCAATGTCCCATAGGGTATAACGCCCGGTTAAAAATGGACGCAGGTTGACAGGCAAGGTGGCTGCATTTGATAACTCCGAGGAGACCAGCTTTAATATGGGCGACTGATAGGGATTGAGCGGCTCCAACTCCATCGCCTTCCAACTGTTCCAAAGCTGGTGCGATCGCTGAAGCACCCCCTCCACATCTGCCGAAGAGAGAAGCAACCCTAGAGCCGAATTATCCTTCAGCACAAATCGCTGCACTGCCGACCACTCAGCCGCCAACGCCGAATTGCTCACCCAAGCAAACAGCACCTCCTCTAAGCTCATTTTGATCACCCCTTGCGCCTGTTGCACACTCAACTGGTTTTGAGCCACACTTTGACTCAAGCATTGATATTCCCAAGGGTCGCCTGTTGGCATCTCGTCTACCCTATAGTCTGGAGATTGCTGTTTCATTGCCCGTCGCCATCGCCGCACTCGATGCAAGCTGCCAGTTGCATAGACCAATCGACCATGGAAAAAATAGAGCCTCCAGCACTGTTTATCATGACTAAGCTGCAACTCTCCTGTGGCACGCTGCTGGCTGATGGAGGCAAGCGTCCGAGCAGTATTGGCGTAGACAATTGAAAAAGACGACATTCCTAGCGGCACCTAATGATTGATTGGATAACCAACTGTGTTGATGACATTGCCACAAGTCAACCTTGCTGATTCATCGATTGATTCATCGATCCAACCATACCCAATTTGATCGTTTAGCATGGCTTACAGCCGTTTTCAGATGAATGTGCCACGCTTGCAAACTCTGTAAGCCCCCTAGATCCCCCAATTCTGGGGGACTTCAACTCTAGTTCCCACCAGAATTGGGGGGCTAGGGGGGCGGAAATTGCTGTAAATGGGACTCGTTTCCCCACGTCCTTTGTCCAGAGTTCCCAAATTTTGTAAGAACGCGCCATTTATTCTGGGCTGAGACGACAGCCATTCCTCAATTTTTTACCCGGTGAATTAGCTCTTTACAAATTCAGCAATTTCGCCACAACGAAGGGCACACTAGAGGATAGATTTACTTTCTTCTAATGAGCGGAAACAGCATGAGAGATCGGATTGAGCGATTAACCGAAAACCTGGGTCAAGTGATTGTTGGCAAGTCCGATGCGATTCGGCTAGTGCTAGTGGCACTCCTCTCTGGCGGTCATACGCTGCTAGAAGACGTTCCTGGAGTCGGTAAAACGCTATTGGCAAAATCCCTGGCGCGATCGATTGATGGCAAGTTTCAGCGGATTCAATGCACGCCTGACTTGCTCCCCACCGACATCACTGGAACCAACATTTGGAATCCGAGAACCGGCGAGTTTGAATTTTTGCCGGGTCCAGTATTTGCCAATGTGGTGCTTGCCGATGAAATCAACCGAGCCACACCTCGTACCCAGTCGGCACTGCTGGAAGTGATGGAAGAGCAACAGGTGACGGTAGACGGCAACTCTCGGTTAGTGCCCACCCCGTTTTTTGTGATTGCCACCCAAAACCCAGTGGAATATCAGGGCACCTTTCCCTTACCCGAAGCGCAAATGGATCGGTTTGCCCTGTCGTTGTCGTTGGGATATCCCTCCGAGACCGAAGAATTGCAAATGCTGGAGCGGCTTCAGCGAGGAACCGCTTCAAAAGATTTGCAGCCCTGTATTTCTCTAGACGAGGTGAAGGAGCTACAGCGATTGAGTGCCCAAGTGAAAGTAGAAGCCTCTTTGCAGCAGTACATTTTGAACTTGGTACGGGCAACTCGTGAAGATGAGGAGATTACGCTAGGAGTGAGTCCTAGAGGCACCATTACCCTACAGCGAGCAGCTCAGGCATTGGCTTTTTTGGACGATCGCGACTATGCCCTTCCCGATGATGTGAAATATCTCGCACCCCACGTACTCGCGCACCGGATGATCCCCGCAGGAGGACGCAGAGCCAGAGCGATCGTCGATCGCCTATTGAACTCCGTAGCAATTCCTTAACGGGTTTCAGGTTTCAGGGGTTCGGAACTCAAAACTCAAAATATCTCCTACGGAGACGCTACGCGAACAAAACTCAAAACTCCTCCACACTCCGTACCTCGTACTCCTAAGTCACCGCAACAACAACGGCGGCGCTCTCTACTGCAAGTCTGTTGACGGCACTGAGGGCATAGGTTCCAGGGGATGCGATCGCTTCCCTGACTGCGGC